>CAWVME010000031.1:0-12357 GCA_963930325.1 Bacillota bacterium
TGCAGAAATGCAAACAAGAGCTGTTATAGAAGCTGCTATAAATGTAAACAAAGAAGGAATGAATATTGTTCCAGAAATAATGATTCCACTTGTTGGAGAAATAAAAGAATTAAAATATGTAAAAGATATTGTTACAAAAACAGCAGATGAAATTATAAAAAATGAAGGAGTAGACTTAAAATATCATGTTGGAACAATGATAGAAATACCAAGAGCTGCATTAACAGCAGATGAAATAGCAAAAGAAGCAGAGTTCTTCTCATTTGGAACAAATGACTTAACACAAATGACATTTGGATTTAGTCGTGATGATGCTGGTAAATTCTTAGGAGATTACTATGACAAAAAGATTTATGAATCAGATCCATTTGCTAAGTTAGATCAAGCAGGAGTTGGAAAATTAGTAGAAATGGCTGCTAAACTTGGAAGACAAACAAGACCAGATATTAAACTTGGAATTTGTGGAGAACACGGTGGAGATCCATCTTCAGTGGAATTTTGCCATAATATAGGATTAACATATGTATCTTGCTCACCATTTAGAGTTCCAATTGCAAGATTAGCTGCTGCACAAGCCGCAATAAAAAATCCAAGAAGTTAATTTAAAAAAATAAAAGAAGAAATGTTTGGAAAGTATATCTAACTTTTCTTCTTTTTTCTTGAACATTATGTGAATGTATGGTATAATTTTTACATTATTAGTTAAGGAGGAAACCATCATGAAGCAAGGCATACTAGAAAAATGGATGCATATGACGACCTTAGAGAAAATGTATGCACTTTTAGAGCTTGACAAGGAAGCAATTAACGAATTACTATTACAGGTTGGAGAGTCGGAACGGATACAGATACTTAGTAACCCGTTTTTAAGTTGCATTATTAACGATAGAATGAAAATGAATGAATAAAGTATGGTTTGTATGGTTTTCAAGCCCCGATTGGCAATGCTAGTCGGGGATTTTTTTTAGTTGTATAGTTTTCTCAGTATAGCTGAAAACTATACAACTAAAAAAACTATGCCAAGCAAAGTGCTTGGCATAGGGGTGCTATATCATGAACAATTAGTCCATGATACGGAGGATAGTCACAATGATGTGACCGTTGTTACCCGCAATTTGAACCTTTTCAGAAGCACCGATTGGCTTTTGAAAAATTGCGCTCCCGATGGGAGAATTAATGGTAACCAGTTCAACATCGTAGCTATTCATAGCTGGATAGTCATCGACGAGACGGAAGAAACCTTCCTCTACGTCTCCACTGTCGAACTCTAGCCGGAGCTCAACCTGATCATCAACGTTGACAATTCCCTTCTTGTGAGAGTCCTTGATGATCTCTGCAGTGCTGATAGCAGCGCTCAAACTACTAATTCGAGCTCTAAGGCTTTCGTTCTGCAGTCGAAGTTGCTCTAACCATTGATTCTCACGAAGAGAATCCGTAGCGATGGTGTTCCCCAGTTCTTTGTTGTTGAGTCGGAGTTTTTCGCGGAGATCTTCAAGTTCCTTCTGCTTCGTTTCGAGAGACCTAATTGTGAGCTTCATTTAAAAACCCTCCTATAATAAAAATGGGTCTACCTATTTATAGTATAGCATAAAAAAGCTCAAGATGCAAGAAGAGCTTACGTAAAATCGGAGATCGCATACAGAAATTTGCAATTAAGAAAAAATAAAAAATACTAGTATTCTAAAGAAAAATAGTGTATAATTCTAATAATGTGTAATATTTAGAAAGGAATGATAAAAAATGAAAATAAAGAAATTCATCATCATTTTAATTGTAACTATATTATTAGCACTAATTGCTTTTAATGTAGGAAGAATGATGGCAAGAAAAGTATTTGAAGAAGAAGAAGAAGAGGAAACATCTGTCACAGAAAACATAGTAGAACCAGAAATTGTTACAGAAGATGTGGAAGAAACAGATATGACAGATGTTGTAGAAGAATAAGATATTAAATAGAGTGTAAATTACTCAAAAAGGAGGTTATTATGGAAGAAAAGAAAACATTTTATCTTACAACACCAATTTATTATCCAAGTGGTAAATTTCATATAGGAACAGCTTATACTACTGTTTTAGCAGATAGTATTATACGATATAAGAAAGCAAAAGGTTATGATACAAGGTTCTTGACTGGCCTAGATGAGCATGGACAAAAAATCCAAGAAGTATCAAAAGCACATGGAAAAACTCCACAAGAATATGTAGATGGTGTGGCAAAACAAGCAAAAGAATTATGGAAAAAGATGGATATACAATACGATGACTTTATTCGTACAACAGAAGAAAGACACACAAAGGTTGTACAAAAAATATTTGATAAATTTATGGAATCAGGAGATATATATAAGGGAGAATACGAAGGACTTTATTGTGTTCCCTGCGAAACTTACTTTACAGAGACACAATTAGTAGATGGGAAATGTCCAGATTGTGGACGAGAAGTAAGAAAAATGAAAGAAGAGGCATATTTTTTTAATATGAAAAAATATGCAGACAGATTAGTAAAATATTATGAAGAAAACCCATATTTTATTTTACCAGAAATAAGAAAAAATGAAATGCTTAATAATTTTATTAAACCAGGACTAGAAGACTTATGTGTAAGTAGAACAACATTTGACTGGGGTATTCCTGTACTAAAAGACCCAAAACATGTTGTGTATGTGTGGTTAGATGCTTTAACAAACTATATTACTGCTTTAGGTTATGGTTCAGAAGATGATACTTTATTTAAAAAATATTGGCCTGCTGATGTTCATATTGTGGGCAAAGACATTATACGTTTTCATACAATTTATTGGCCAATTTTCTTAATGGCTCTAGATTTGCCACTACCTAAAACTATTTTAGCTCATGGATTTTTTATGATGAAAGATGGTAAAATGTCCAAATCAAAAGGAAATATAGTTTATCCAGAAATGCTAATTGATCGCTATGGATTAGATGCCACAAGATATTTCCTATTAAGAGAATTACAAATTGGACAAGATGGAGTATTTACACCAGAAAGTTTTATAGACAGATTTAATTTTGATTTATGCAATGACTTAGGAAATTTATTAAATAGAACGATTGCTATGATTAACAAATATTTTGATGGTAATATACCAAATTACGAAGGACATAAAACAAAATTTGACGAAGAAATAGAAAACACTGCTAAAACGCAAGTAAAGCAAGTTGAAGAATGTATAGAAAATTTCCAAATCAGTAATAGTTTAGCAGAAATTTTTATGCTTATTTCTAAAACTAATAAATATATTGATGATACAGCTCCTTGGATATTAGCTAAAGAGGAAAAGCGAGAAGATCTTGCTTCTGTTATGTACCATTTAGTAGAAAACTTAAGAAAAGTAGCTATTATGCTACAACCATTTATGCCAGGAACAGGGAAAAATATGTTAGAACAATTGGGGATTAAAGACGAAGAATGGAGAACTTGGGATAGTTTAGAAAAAAAGGAATATACTGGAAAAAATAGAAAAGTAATTGAGAAAGGAATTCCTCTATTTGTTAGATTAGATGCACCAAAAGAAATTGAATATATAAAAGAAGAAATGAAAAAGAGTGTAAAATAGAAGATAAGTTAGATAACAACTGTAAAAGGCTACTTTATAGTAGCCTTTTACGGTAATAAGTGAAATGCTGCCAAAAACATTAGATAAAGAAAGGAACGAAATCTACTATGGAAGAAGAAAAAAGAGTGAAATTTTGGGACAACATTAAAGGAGTACTCATTATATTAGTTGTATTGGGACATTTTCTGTATGAACTTAGAAGCAATTTAACACTAGAATTAATCACTAAAGTTATTTACCTATTTCACATGCCTGCTTTTGTTTTTTTGTCAGGCTATTTTAGTCAAAGTGAAAGTGCAAGAGAAAATGAAAAATTGTTTAGATTTCTATTTTATTATGCAGTAGGTAATATATTTTTTATGTGGTTCTCAGCTGTTATGTATAGGACCACATTTAATTTACTCGTACCATATTATTCTTATTGGTATTTGATAGCACTTGTAGTGTGGAGAAAAGGGATAAATTACATTACAAAATCAAAAGCAATATTACCTTTAAGTATTATAGGAGCACTATTAATTGGATTATTTCCAGAAGTAGATAATACCTTAGCTTTATCAAGAATTACTTGCTTTTTTCCATTTTTTTTATTAGGATATGGAATTAAAAAAGAAAGAGTTAAACAATTTTTACAAAGAAAAGGAAAAAAAGAAGTATTTTTAGGACTAGTTCTTATTTGCACTATTATTACGATAGAAATAATAGTGGCGCCTTATCTTAGTTTAGATGAACTTTTGATGGATCCATACACAAACCAGAGTCAAATTTTAAATAGACTAGTAATATTCATAATAGCTTTGGGCATGATTTACGGAATAAGTATGGTAATTCCAAAAGGCAAAATACCATTTTTAACTAAATGGGGAAAAAATTCTCTTTATATTTATATATATCATAGATTAATTACTTTACTTGTGGCAGCTTTTTGGGAACATACTCAGCATACAACTAGCACTTTAGTTTTATCTATAGCTATGACTGTAATCACTTGCTGGCTTACTGGAAATGATTGGATAGCAAAAATAACAGAAAAAACATATGAGACTATAAAGAATACATTAAAAAATAAAACAGAGAATGAAAAATTACTAAAGAGCATGACGGCTATTATACTTTTGCTTACTCTATGTATGCCTTTGGTAATGAATAGAAATAAAGAACCTGAAAAAATAGAGGAAACGAAAGCAGAAAGCAAAAGCTATGAATTTCTCTCAGAAGAGGAACAAAGTAAAATAGAAAATGCAGTATCTATTTTGTTTGTTGGAGACCTAATTCTATTAAAAGAACAAGTAAACAGAGGATATAATGTCGAAACAAAAGAATATAATTTTGAAGATGTATTTAGTTTTACTAAAGAATATATAGAAGAAGCAGATTTTAGCATAGGTGTTCTAGAAGGTCCAATGGCAGGAGAAAATATGGGATATTCTAATAGTAATTTTGATGACGGAATAACAATATATTTGAACTATCCAGAAGAATTTGGTGTGGCTATAAAGAATGCTGGATTTGATTTAGTTACTTTAGCTAATAACCATATTTTAGACAAAGGAGAGGATGGAGCAATTCAAACGCTAAATACATTAGAGAAAATAGGATTAGAATATACAGGCGCTTTCAGAGACAAAGATGGAAGAAAAGAGCCACAAATAATAGAAAAGGAAGGGCTAAAGATTGGAATTTTAGCATATACTTATGGTTGTAATTATTACAGTGAAGAAGAACTTTTAAATCAAGATATAACTCCTGTATTAGTAGAAAGGGAAAGTCAGTATTTTCAAGAAGTAAAAGAGCAAGTAATAGAAGATTTTGAAATATTAAAACAACAAGAACCAGACGTTATTGTTGTACTTCCTCATATGGGAACACAATTTTCAAATGAAGTCGATGAATTCCAAGAAACATGGAATGAAATTTTTATAGAACAAGGAGCAACAATTATTTTAGGAGACCATTCCCATGCTGTACAGCCAATACAAATGCAAAAAAATCAAGAAGGAAAAGAAACGATTATTGTAAATTCACCAGGAAATTTTGCAAACTCATATCAAGAACAAAATGGAGATGCTACGGCCATGGTAGAAATATATTTAGAAAAAGGAACTGGAAATGTAATTGGTAGCAGTGTTATTCCTATGTGGGTACAGGCAACTATGGAGAGTAACTATAGGGCAATACCAATTCATGACATTATGAAAAAGAAAGCACAGATTAGTACATATGAATTAAAAAGAGTAAGAGAAGTATATGAACTAATTACAGAGGTAATGATAGGAAATAAGCTTAATTTAGAAAACACACAGAAAAAATTGTACTTATTGCCGGATGGGTATAAGAGAAGTCAAGAAGTAGAGTAGACGGTAGTTTTGTATTATGTGCTATGGGTTGTGTAAAAATCAGAAACATTATATAATACAAAAAGAAAGGATAAGAGTAATGAAAATTTTAATTATAGGAGATATTGTAGGGGAAGTTGGAATGAAAACTCTTAGAGAAAAGCTTCCTGATATAAGAAAGCAACAAGGAATTGATTTTATAGTAATTAACGGGGAAAACGCTGCAGAAGGAATGGGCATTACAGAAAATAATTTTAAAGAGCTACTAGCATTAGGTGCGAATGTGATTACTATGGGAAATCATACTTGGGGCAAAAAAGACATATTTAAATTTATTAATCATAAGCAATTAGTGAGACCAGCAAACTACCCTAAAGGAGTTCCTGGGAACGAATATAGTATATGTGAATGTAATCACAAGAAAATAGCAGTAATTAACTTGATTGGTAGGGTAGATATGAATGTACTATCTGAAAACCCATTTATAAAAGTAGAAGATATAATCGGAAAGATTAGAGATGTTGTAGATATAATTATTGTAGACTTTCATGCAGAAGCTACTGCAGAGAAAATTGCTATGTCTTATTTTTTAGATGGGAAAGCAACTATTCTTTTTGGAACCCATACACATGTGCAAACTGCAGACGAAAAAATTACTAAAGAAGGGCTAGGTTATATTACAGATATTGGAATGACAGGACCTAAAAAATCAGTTATAGGAATGGATGTGGAGGCTTCTATAAAGAGATTTTATACATCATTACCAGAAAGATATAAACAAGCAGATGGAGAAGGTATGCTAAGTGCATGTATTTTTGATGTGGATGAAGAGACTAACAAAGTAAGAGCTATTAACAGAATTGCGGAGTAACAATAAAAAATATTGTTGAAAAAAGAAGAAAAAGAAAAATGAAAATTTCCAAATTTTTCCTAAAAAGACTAGACAAATGATAAAAAATATAATATAACTAAGTACGTAACAAATGAAACAAAAAATAAAATTTAGGAGGGAAAAAATGGAAATTTTAAAAATCTCATCAAAATCAAATCCAAATTCAGTAGCAGGAGCTATTGCGGGGCTAGTAAAGGAAAGTAACAAAGCGGAAATGCAAGCAATTGGAGCAGGAGCATTGAATCAGGCAATTAAGGCTGTAGCAATAGCAAGAGGATTTGTAGCACCAGCAGGAGTCGATTTAGTATGTATACCAGCATTTGCAGAAGTTCAAGTAGAAGGAGAAGACAGAACTGGTATTAAATTAATTGTGGAATCTAGGAAATAAAGACAAAAGCAATTTAATAATAAAAGGGCAAGTGTGACAAGCATTGCCTCTTTTTTATTGTATAGGATTCATATACAACAAAAAATAACGATATGTACATGTGACATTGTTTAATACTATTATTTAAAAGAGAACTATCTCTTGCAAAAAAGCGTAAAATAATATATGATAAAAAAGGTGAGACAAGTGAGAAATAATATATTACAATATTTGTTTATCGCGGTTGTTATTGTACTAGTTGGAGTTGCTGTATATTCTATTTATGGAACAAGAGAAATAGAAGAAAAAAGCAATGAGGAAGAAGAACTAGAAATTACAAATATACAAAATAGTATTCGATTGGGAATTGCAGAATATGATACGCTTAATCCAATTGTAAGTAAAAATAAATATGTACAAGAAATTTCAAGAATTTTATTTGAACCCTTAATTACAATTACATCAGATTATAAACTTGAAAACGCTTTAGCTGAAGAATGGTCTAAGATTAATGAAACAACATATTTAATTAAACTAAAAGATAATATTACTTGGCATGACGGAGAAAAACTAGTTGCTAAAGATGTACAATTTACAATGGATAGACTAAAAGAGGGAAATTCTATTTATTCTTCTAATGTAGAGAAAGTAACTAGTTTAGAAGTTATTGACGATATTACAGTAAAAATTATTTTGAGTGAAGAAGTACCATTTTTTGAATATTATTTAACTTTTCCAATTGTACCATACCATCAATATTTAACAGAAGATTTTTGGACAAGTACACGTAATGTAGCAGGAACAGGGATGTATAAAATTAAAGAAGTAACAGAAGACCAAATTATTTTGAAAGAAAATGAAGATTGGTGGAACTGGAAAGAACCATACAAAACCCAAAATATTTATATCAATTTATATAGCTCAGTTGGAGAATTATACAATGCATTTAAGTTGGGAAACATAGATTTGATTAATACTTCAAATACGAATTTGAGTGATTATATAGGAACAATCGGATATAGTACAAAAGAATATAAAGGGAGAGAATGGGACTATTTAGTATGTAATACTTCAGATAATGTTTTAAAAAATAAAGAAGTAAGGCAAGCAATTCAATATGGAATTGATAAAAATAATATAGTTGCAAGTGTTTTTGGAAGTAAATATAGTATATCCAATTTTCCATTGGACTTTGGAAACTACTTGATAGATGGAGAAAATGTAGAATCTAAATTTAACTTAGAACTGGCAAAACAAACTCTATCAGACAATGGATGGACATATAATTATGGAACATGGAGAAAAACAATAAATTATCGAAACATAAGGACAAGCATTAATCTAGTCGTTAAAAATTCAAATGCAAATCAAGTAGCGGTGGCAGAACTTATAAAGAAACAATTAAAAGAAGTAGGAATTACTATTCAGATTATAAAAGCTAGTGATTATCAATACAATCGATATTTAACTAATAAAAATTATCAAATGATTTTAATTGGAGTAAATGCACCTATAAGTATTGATATTGACAGTTTTGTCGGAAAAGAAAATTATTCTAATTATGTAAATGAAGAAATTAGCAACTTACTAATAGAAATAAAGAATATTCAAGACGAAAATAAAATAAAAGAAAATTATCAAAGAATAGCAGATATTTATTTTGAAGAAGTACCATGGATAGGATTATACTATAACAAAAATACGGTTGCGTACAGTAATAATCTTAGAGCAGAATTAACACCAAATTGGTATAACATTTATTATAATATTAACGATTGGTATAGAGAAATATAAAAATTTCTAAAAACTCTTGACAAAAAAAAATAAACATATATAATATATGCAAACAAATGTTTAAAATAAATCATAGGAGGAAAAAATATGAGTGAAAATCTAGAAAGAACAAAAGCATTAGAGGCAGCATTAGGACAAATTGAAAAACAGTTTGGCAAAGGATCTGTTATGAAACTAGGTGAATTCCAAGCTATGAACATAGATGCTATTCCAACAGGAGCATTAAGCTTAGATATTGCATTAGGAATAGGAGGACTTCCTAGGGGAAGAATTGTAGAGATATTTGGGCCAGAATCTTCTGGTAAAACTACTTTGGCCCTACATGTAATTGCAGAAGCACAAAAAGCAGGAGGGGAAGCTGCTTTTATCGATGCTGAGCATGCTTTAGATCCGGTTTATGCAAAAAATTTAGGTGTAAATATTGATAATCTAATCGTATCACAACCAGATACAGGAGAACAGGCTTTAGAGATTACAGAAGCTTTGGTTCGAAGCGGAGCAATCGATGTAATTGTTGTAGACTCTGTTGCAGCACTAGTGCCAAAAGCTGAGATTGATGGCGATATGGGAGACTCACATATAGGCCTACAAGCAAGACTTATGTCACAAGCATTAAGAAAATTAGCAGGAGCAATTAACAAATCTAATGCAATTATTATTTTCATTAATCAGTTAAGAGAAAAAGTTGGAATTATGTTTGGAAATCCAGAAACAACTCCTGGAGGAAGAGCATTGAAATTTTATTCTTCTGTAAGATTAGACATAAGAAAAGTAGAAAATATAAAAATAGATGGAGAAGTAGTAGGAAACAGAGCAAAAGTAAAGGTTATAAAAAACAAAGTAGCACCACCATTTAGAGAAGCAGAATTTGACATAGTATATGGTAAAGGTATTTCAAAAGAGGGAAATATATTAGATATAGCAGTAAATTTAGACATTATTGAAAAAAGTGGCTCTTGGTTTTCTTATAATGGAGCAAGAATTGGACAAGGTAGAGAAAATGTAAAACAATATTTAGCGGAAAATCCAGAAATAGCAAAAGAGGTAGAAGAAAAAATAAGACAAAACTTTAATCAAGCATTTGAAAAAAGTTTAGGGGAAATGGAAGAAATAACAGACGAAGAATAAATATATTTTAAAATTAAATTACTTTACAAAAGGTGAAAAATGGAAAATATAGAAGAATTTGACAAATTGAAAACAAAAGTGCTAAAATACATATTGTATAAAAAAAGGACTGAAAGAGAGATAAAACAAAAATTTAGTAGTGAAAATGCACTAGAATTAGAAAAAGTAATAGAATATTTAAAAGAAGTAGGATACATTAATGACGAAGAATATATTGAAAGAAGCATTCAAGAATTCATAAACTTGAAAAATTTGTCTGTTAAAGAACTAGGCTATAAACTATTATCTAAAGGAATTAAGAAAGATGACTTGGAAAACTATATTAGTAATCACAAAGAAAAACTTGCAAAATATGAATTAAATTCAGCTAAAAATATAATAACAAAAAAGCAAAGACAAATGGAAGAAAGTGAAATACGAAATATTTTGAGAAAAAAAGGATATGTAGAAGAAATTATAAAATTAGCTTTTGATGAGATAATAGAAAATAATAATTAAAGAAAGGAAATTTTATGCAGAATATACTCACTTTAGAAACAAATAAATATGCCATAAAACTAGATAACTTCGAAGGACCATTAGATTTACTATGTCATTTAGTAGATAAAAATAAAATGGATATTAATCAAGTTAATATAAGTGCTATTGCAGACCAATATATAGAATACTTAAATGCTATGGAAAAGATGAATTTAGATATAACAAGTGAATTTTTAATTATGGCTTCTACTTTACTTTTTATAAAATCAAAAAGTCTACTTCCAAAAGATGCAGAAGACGAAACAGAAATAACAGAAGAAGAACTTGTAAGAAGAATTATAGAATACAAAAAATATAAAGAAGTATGCAAAACGTTGAAAGAAAATTTTCAAACATTTTCAAGGCGTTTTTATAAACAACCAGATAAAATAGAATTACCAAAAAGAAAATTAGAAAAGCAATATTCTAAAGAAGAAATTTATGTTAGATATAAAGAAATAATAGAGCGAAATGAGAAAAAGATAAATCAAAATGCTGTTAATATTCAAAAAATAGGAGTATCAGACACTTATACAGTAACAAGTAAGGTAAAACAAATTTTTAAAGAATTAATAAAAAAACCAAAATTTATATTTAATAAACTGTTTTCTATTCAGCAATGTCCAAAGGAAGAAGTAGTAACTGCTTTTTCTGGGCTCTTAGAATTAGCTAGAAGAAATAAAGTAGTTGCTACTCAAGAAGAAACTTTTGGCGAAATTATAGTGGAAAAAAATAAAAACGATAAGGAATTGAAAAACTAATAGTTATAAATATATTTGTGTTTAATTTAACAAAAAGTGGTAAAACTAATAGTATAAGGAGAATATATGCTATTAGTTTTACTTTTTTTTATTTTATTTTTTATTGCTTTAGTAATTACAACAGGGAGCGTAAAAGTAAAAATTCTAGATTTAAAAATATCTAGTGAACAAATAAAAAATGTGGAATTTGACATACGAATTTTACTTTATTTATTTGGTAAAATAAAATTATTTGGTATACAAATTGACAGAAAAAAATTAAATAGCCCTAAAATGCATAAAATAATAGAAAAAGCATCGCATAGTAAAACTGTAACGGAAATAAAAGAAATGAATTTAAAAGAAATAAAGAAAAATATAAATACAAAAGATATAATCTATAGTTTGAAAAAAATAAAACTAAAAGTAGAAAAGCTAAAATTAAAAATTGAACTTGATACTAAAAATGTTTTATTAGTTACTTATTTAGTACCAATAATATCAACATTGATTGCAATATTATTAAGCAAATCTACAAATGAATATAAGAAAGAAAATTATTTTTATGTAATTACACCATTATATGAAAATCGAAACATTATAAAAGTAGAAACAAACTGTATAATTTCCCTAAAATTGGTACATATTATTCATATAATATATATCTTTTTAAGGAAAGGAAGAAAAAATGAGCGAACATCCAATAGAAGGGTTAATGATAACTGCTATGAATAGTATACAAGACATGATAGATGTAAATACAATTATAGGAGATCCTATTGAAACGAAAGAAGGTACTGTAATAATACCAATTTCTAAAGTGTGTTTTGGATTTGCAGCAGGAGGAAGTGAATTTAAAGGAAAAACAATTGACGAATACACAAAAAGAGAAAAAGAAGAAGCTATTCAATATAGACTTCCATTCGGTGGTGGTAGTGGAGCTGGAGTAAATATTAATCCGGTTGCATTTTTAATAGTACAAGAAAAAAATGTAAAATTATTG
>CAWVME010000032.1:0-11202 GCA_963930325.1 Bacillota bacterium
GTTTGTGTTCCTTCTGGTATTTTATATTTTTCTTTTCTGCCATCTACTAAAGGCACCTCAATTTCTCCTCCTAAAGTTGCTTGTGTAAAAGTAATTGGAATGTCACAAAGCACATGATCTCCTTTTCGTGTATAAACGCTATGTCTTTTTATGTGTACAACAACGTATAAATTTCCTTTTGGTCCACCTTTGGTCCCTGGCTCTCCTTCTCCTCTTAAAACAATTTTTTGTCCTTCGTCAATTCCTGCTGGAATTTCTACCTGAATTTTGACTTGTCTTCTTACTTTCCCTTTTCCTCTACATTCTGGGCATGGTTCTTTTATTACTTTTCCTTCTCCACGGCAATTAGGACACGTTTTTACTGTTTGCATTTGTCCTAAAATAGTACTTACTGTTTGCTTAATTTGTCCTGTGCCATGACAAGCGTTACACGTTTCGGCTTTAGTTCCGGGCCTTGCACCTTCTCCGTGGCAAGTGTTGCAAGTTTCGTTCCTTGTAATAGAAATTTCTTTTTTTACTCCCAAAAAAGCTTCTTCAAAAGAAATTTCTATATTAACTTGCAAATCTTGTCCCTGCTTTGGACCATTATTTTGTCTACTACTTCCTCCAAAACCTCCACTAAACACAGAGGAAAATATATCACTAAAATCAAACCCTCCAAAACCTCCACCAAATCCATCAAATCCAGAGCTTCCGTAAGAGTAATATCCTCCGTTTTGCCCATTAAATCCTTGCGCTCCGTCATGTCCAAATTGGTCATACATAGCCCTTTTTTGTTTATCTGATAGAGTTTCATATGCTTCTGACACTTCTTTAAACTTTTCTTCGGCTTCTTTTTTATTGTTAGGATTTGCATCTGGATGGTATTTTTTTGCAAGCTTTCTATATGCACTTTTTATTTCATCATCTGTAGCTGTTTTGGCTACTCCTAATACTTCATAATAGTCTCTTTTTTGTCCGGCCATTTATTTTACCTCTTTATTTAGTTATTGTTATTTCCATCATCTTCTACCTTATAGTCTGCATCATACACATTTCCATCGTTACCGGTTTGTGTTGTTTGTTCTCCACCTGTTGTGCTTGCATTTTGATTTGCTTGGTTTTGCTTATATAACTTTTCAGAAATTTCATAAAATACTGTTGTTAATTTTTCGGTTCCTTGTTTTATTGCTTCTATATCGTTGCCTTCTAGTAATTTTTTTACATTTTCAATTTCTGTTTCTACTTTTGCTTTTTCTTCACCACTTACTTTGTCTCCTAATTCATCTAAAGTTTTTTGGCTACTATATACTAAGCTTTCTGCATTGTTTCTGATTTCTACTTCTTCTTTTTTCTTTTTGTCCTCATTTGCATGAGCTTCTGCATCTTTTACTGCTTTTTCAATATCTTCATCTGATAAATTTGAGCTTGCTGTAATTGATACATTTTGCTCATTTCCTGTTGCCATATCTTTAGCAGAAACATGGACAATACCATTAGCATCAATATCAAAAGTAACTTCAATTTGTGGAACTCCTCTTGGTGCTGGTGGAATTCCTGATAATTGAAATCTTCCTAATGTTTTGTTGTATGCTGCCATTTCACGTTCTCCTTGAAGTACGTGTACTTCAACGCTTGTTTGACCGTCAGCCGCAGTTGAGAAAATTTGAGATTTTTTTGTTGGAATTGTTGTATTTCTTTCAATTAATTTTGTAAATACTCCACCATAAGTTTCGATTCCTAAAGATAATGGTGTTACATCTAATAATACTAAATCTTTTACATCTCCAGATAATACACCAGCCTGAATTGCAGCTCCTTCTGCAACACATTCATCTGGGTTAATTCCTTTATTTGGTTCTTTTCCAGTAATTCTTTTTACTGTTTCTTGTACCATTGGAACTCTTGTAGACCCTCCAACTAATAAAACTTTATCTATTTTATCTGAAGTAAGTCCTGCGTCCTTTAATGCTTGGTTTACAGGTCCTACTGTACTTTCTACTAAGTCTCTAATCAATTCTTCAAATTTTGCTCTTGTTAATGTAATATCTAAGTGTTTTGGTCCTGTGCTGTCGGCTGTAATGAATGGAAGATTAATATTTGTTGTTTGTGTTCCAGATAATTCAATCTTTGCTTTTTCTGCTGCTTCTTTTAATCTTTGCATTGCCATTTTATCTGTTTTCAAATCAATTCCTTGCTCTTTTTTAAATGTATCTACTAAAAAGTCAATTATTTTTTGATCAAAGTCATCTCCACCAAGTCTGTTATTACCGCTAGTTGCTAGAACTTCAAATACACCGTCTCCAATATCTAGAATAGATACATCAAAAGTTCCACCTCCTAAATCATATACCATAATTTTCTGATCTTTATCTTCTTTATCTACTCCATAAGCAAGTGCTGCTGCTGTAGGTTCGTTAATAATTCTTAGTACTTCTAATCCAGCAATTTTTCCAGCATCTTTTGTTGCTTGTCTTTGTGAATCACTAAAATATGCAGGAACTGTAATAACTGCTTGTGTTACCTTTTGTCCCAAATAATTTTCTGCATCTGTTTTTAATTTTTGTAAAATCATTGCAGATATTTCTTGTGGAGTAAATTCATCTCCTTCTATTTTTATTTTTTTGTCTGTTCCCATTTCTCTTTTAATAGAAATTACTGTGTGTTCTGGGTTTGTAACTGCTTGACGTTTTGCAATTTGTCCTACTAATCTTTCTCCATTTTTTGAGAAAGCAACTACTGATGGAGTTGTTCTATTTCCTTCTGCATTTGGAATAACTACTGGTTCTCCACCTTCCATAACAGATACACATGAGTTTGTTGTTCCTAAGTCTATACCTATAATTTTTGCCATTTTTTATTCCTCCTAAAAAATATATTTTTATTTAAATTTCTCATCTTTGGTAAATATTTTATATTTATAACAAATCTTGCTTCACAAAATTATATATATGTTTTAAAAACTATTTTCGTAAGAAGCATAAAGATTTATTAGCAATTTAATTAGCTACCACTACCATTGCATGTCGTATTACTCTATTCCCTATTTTGTAGCCCTTTCTGTATTCTTGTGCAATTTCTTTTTCGCCCAAGTTTTCATCTTGAATACTACTTACTGCCTCATGAATTTCTGGGTCAAATGTAGTTCCAATTGTTTCTATTTTTTGTACTCCCATAGATGTTATAACCTCTTGAAACTGTTTTAATACTAATTCTATTCCTTGTTTATAAGTACTATCCTGTGTCTCTGCACAAGCAGCATTTTCTAAATTATCTAATACAGGAAGTAATTTTTGTACAATATCTGCTACTAAAGAACTATATAATCCTTCTCTTTCTTTTGCAGACCTTTTTTTATAATTATCAAACTCTGCCATTAGTCTTTTTAGCCTATCTACTGTTTCGTCTAATTCTAATTGTACACTGTTTTTATTTTCTTCCTGGATTTGTTCTTCCTTTTTTTCTTCTTCCATATTTCCTCCTTTTATTTTCCCTCATTTAGTTTTCTATTAATATAGCGCATAACTGAAATAACTTTTGAGTAATCCATTCTAGTTGGTCCTATAATTCCAATTGTTCCTAATTCTTTTCCATCAACAGAATGTTTAAATGTTATAATGCTAAAGTCTTTTAAATCTTCATTCTCATTTTCATCGCCAATATATACATTAATATCTTGTGCAAAATCGTGATTTAATAATTCTAAAACTATATCTTTTGTATCTAATAGTTTTAAGAATTTACGTGCTGTTTCATAACTTTTAAATTCTGGGAATTCGAATGTTCGATTAGTTCCTTCCAAATAAATTTTTGAATTGTCTTCTAATTCCATGTTAATTTGTTCTATAATTGGTTTAATAATTTTTAGTTCATAATTCATTTCTGATAAAATATATTCTTGCATTGGTTTGTCTATTTTTGATAGTGGCATTCCCCTTAGTTTTTGATTAAAAATGTAGTTTATACTTTCTACTTGAGATTCTGTAATATCTGCATTAAACTTGATTAATGTTTCTTTAATTGTTCCTGCATCTGTTAGTATAACTGCCATTAAAACACGACTTCCGAGCAACACAAATTTTATATCAATAATATTATGATTTTCCATTTTAGGTCCAATTGCAAGAGATGTATAATGAGTAATTTCTGAAATGGTATCTGTAGCAATTTTTGTTAAATCTTCCATTTCGTTTACCTTTGTTTGGAGTCTTTTCTTAATATATTGCATTTCTTCTAGACTAATATTATCATCTTTTAAAAGCTCATCTACATAATAACGATATCCTTTACCTGATGGAACTCGTCCGGCAGATGTATGTGGCTTTTCTAAAAATTTGTCACTTTCTAATTCTGCCATATCATTTCGTATGGTTGCACTACTAAAGTTAAGTCCATGATTTTTTACTAAACTGCCTGAACTTACAGGCTCTGCTGTATGGATGTATTCTTCTATAACTGCTTTTAATATTTTCTTTTTTCTATCGTTTAGCATTTTTTCACCTCTTTTAGCAGTATTGTTCATTGACTGCTAACGATATATATATTATAACCAAAATTAGCAAATGTCAATACCATTTGCTAATTTTTTTAATTTATTTTTTTCTTTCTTATCATTTCTGCATTATCTTCTTTGTTTTACAACTTCATATGTAACAACTCCAGCTGAAACAGCGGCATTCAAAGAATTTATTTGCCCTTTCATTGGTATTCTAATAAGTACATCACAGCTTTCTTTTACAATTTTACTCATTCCGCTACCTTCATTTCCAATCACTATGGCAATTGGTTCTTTAAAATCTCCTTCATAATATTCTTTCTCTCCCTGCATTTCTGTTCCATAGATCCATACTCCATTATATTTTAAAGTACGTATAGTTTCTGTTAGATTATTCACTCGTGCTATTTTCATGTGTTCAACAGCACCACAAGCAACTTTGCTCACAGTTGCATTTACTCCTACTGCTCTTCTTTTAGGAATAATAATGCCATGTACTCCAGCAGTTTCTGCCGTTCTTATAATTGAACCCAAGTTGTGTGGATCTTCAATCCCGTCTAGAATTAAAATAAATGGATTTTCTTTCTTATTTTTTGCTATTTCTAAAATGTCTTCTACTTCTGCATAGTTAAAAGGAGGTACTACTGCAACTACTCCTTGATGATTATCTTCTCCACATAGCTCCTTTAACTTGTTTCTGTCAACTTCTACTAACACTACTTTTTTTTCCTTTGCTGTAGCAATAATTTGGTTAATAGATCCATGTTTTTCTCCCTTTTGTATATAAATTTTATTGATGTCTCTATCTGAGTTCAATAATTCTATTACTGCATTTCTTCCTTGCACAATATCATCATATGTTTTTTCTTCTTTTCTTCTGGTCTCTTCTCTCCTTTCTATTTGTCTATTGTTTTTTCTTCTTCTTTCTATTAGCTGATTCCTTTTTTCTTCTTGTTTTCGTCTATCTTCTATTCTTCTATCTGCAGTCCTTCTATCTGCTTTTCTTCTTTCTGGATTTATCATCTTTTTTATATTCCTTTCATTAATGTATTTTCTATTTACCTTCCTCATCATCGATTTTTAGCACACTTAAAAATGCTTCTTGTGGTATCTCTACATTTCCCACTTGTCTCATTCGTTTCTTTCCTGCTTTTTGTTTTTCTAATAACTTTTTCTTTCTACTAATGTCTCCTCCATAACATTTAGCAAGTACGTCTTTTCTCATAGCAGAAATAGTTTCTCTGGCAATAATTTTTCCAGAAACTACAGCTTGTAATGGAATCTCAAAAAGCTGTCTTGGAATAACTGTTTTTAATTTTTCTATCATTTTTCTTCCACGAGTATAAGCAGTGTCTTTGTGCACAATAAATGAAAGTGCATCTACTGGTTCACCATTAATGTGAATATCTAATTTTACTAAATCTGCTTTTCTATACTCTTTAAATTCATAATCGAAAGAGGCATAGCCTTTTGTTCTAGATTTTAGAGAGTCAAAAAAATCATAAATAATTTCATTTAGTGGTAATTCATATTGTAAAATTACTCTATTCTCATCTAGATATTTCATGTCTAAATAATTGCCTCTTCTATTTTGACATATTTCCATTACATTTCCTACAAATTCTTTTGGAAGCATAATTTCTGATTTTACAATTGGCTCTTCTATATGAGAAATTTCTTGGTTTGGCGGCAAATCTACTGGATTGTATAAGTCCACTATTTCGCCGTTTGTTTTATAAACTTTATATATAACTGATGGGGCTGTTGCAATTAATCCCAAGTTAAATTCTCTATCTAGCCTCTCACTAATAATTTCTAAATGTAGTAGCCCTAAAAATCCGCAACGAAATCCAAATCCCAAAGCAATGGATGTTTCTGGTTCATATTCTAAAGCGGCATCATTTAACTTTAATTTTTCCAATGCATCTTTTAGGTTTTCATATTCACTCCCGTCTAATGGATACATACCGCAATATACCATAGGTACTGCTTTCTTATATCCAGGAAGTGCTTCTTTCGCCGGATTATTTACATGCGTAATTGTATCTCCCACATGTAAATCAGCTACATTTTTCACGCTGGCTGCAATATACCCAACTTCTCCTGCTTCTAATTTTTCTGTGGGTATATATTCACCTGGTGCAAAATATCCTACTTCTGTTACTATAAATTTCTTTTTAGTAGCCATAAATAGAATCTCGTCGCCAGGTTTTACTTCTCCTTCTTTTACTCTCACATAGCTAATAGCTCCTTTATAATTGTCATAAAAAGAGTCAAATATTAAACATTGTAATGGATTGCTCTTTTCTCCTTTTGGAGCCGGAATATCTTTTACAATTTTCTCTAAGACTTCATTTACGTTTAATCCAGATTTAGCAGATATACATGGAGCGTCCATTGCTGGAATTCCAATTACATTTTCAATTTCCTTTTTCACTTCTTCTGATCTAGCATTTGGCAAATCTATTTTATTAATAACCGGCAATATTTCTAAATTGTTATCTAATGCCAAATAAACATTTGCTAATGTTTGTGCTTCAATTCCTTGACTTGCATCCACTACAAGAATTGCCCCTTCACATGCTGCTAAACTTCTAGAAACTTCATAATTAAAGTCTACATGTCCAGGTGTATCAATTAAATTGAAAATATATTCTTCTCCATTCTTCGCTATATATTTCATACGCACAGCTTGCGATTTTATAGTAATCCCACGTTCACGTTCTAAATCCATATTGTCTAATACTTGGCTTTCCATTTCTCGTTTAGATAATACTCCTGTTATTTCTATCATTCTATCTGCCAAAGTTGATTTTCCATGGTCAATATGAGCAATAATACTAAAGTTTCTGATGTTTTTTTGATTATTTGTCATGATTCCTCCATTTATTTTAATATCTCTATTGCTTTATTTAATTGTGTGTCTTCTTCCCCTTCTTCTAATTTCAATGTAGTTGTTTTCTCATTTGGTAATTCTACCATCACATCTGGTTCAATTCCAGTTTTATGAATTTTAGTCCTGTTAGGTGAAAAAAATTCATTTGTAGTTAGTTTTATAGCTGAACCATCGCTTAATTTTAATACTTCTTGCATAACTCCTTTACCATATGTTTTTGTTCCTACAATCGTAGCTGCGTCATTATCTTTTAAAGCTCCTGATAATATTTCTGAGGCACTTGCTGAATTTCCATTAACTAAGACTACTACTGGCACATTAACTATTTTTTCTTGTTTTGATTTTGTAATTTCTTCATTATTGTTTTTGTCTACTGTAATTAAAAGCGTTTTTCCTTTGTCTACTAGCATTTCTGCTATATCTATTGCTTCGCTTACAATTCCACCTGGGTTATCTCTTAAATCAATAATCAAAGATTTAATACCTTGTTCTTCTAATTCTTTATATTTTTCTTCAAATTCGTCTGCACATCCTTCATCAAAGCTGGAAACTTCTAAGTATCCAATGTTATTCTCTAGAATTGTAGATTCTACATGGTTTAATTTAATATTTTCTCTCACAATAGAAAAGTCTAGTATTTCTTCATTTCTTTTAACCTGTAATTGTACAGTTTCCCCTTCTTGACCCTTAATTTTATTAGATGCTTCTGTTAAATTATCTCCATTGTAAGTTTCTCCGTCTACTTTTATAATAATGTCTCCAGGCTGAATTCCAGCTTTATAGGCAGGAGAATCTTTTACTGGTGAAATAACTATAATTTGATTATCTGTGTCTACACTCATATAGATTCCTATTCCTGTGTAATTTCCTAATGCATCTGCATAAAATTCTTCTAATTCATCTGGAGTATAATATTCTGAATATTCATCTCCAAGTCCTTCTACATACCCTTTGATAGCAGCTATATTTAGTTCTTCTTCGTTTACTTCTCCTAAAAAGTATTTATCTATAACTGTTTTTACTCTCTCAAGTTCCGTTCCTATTTCTGAATCGCTGCTTCCAGGCAATAAAACATATTCCTTATCTTCATCTTCTAGAACATAATTATATATATATAAAGATGTTCCTAAAAAAGTTAAAAATGCTGTTAAAAATACAAGCATAATTGTTTTATATATTTTTTGTCTTTTTTCCATTTGTTACCTCCCATGTTCTTAATTTTTTACCATTTTAAAAATTCTATGATTATATTTAAAATAGCAATATAAAATGTTTTGCACATATAGCAAAACCATTTCCAATATTATACTACAAATTGTGTTAAATAGTATAGTATTTCATGATTTTTTATAAAAATAATTAAAATCGTTATTTTTTGTGGTATAGTAAAAATCACTTTTCCTATAGCACAAAAAAGACGGATATGAATTCCGCCTTTTTCGTTTTTTAATTATACATATTTATAAAGTAATCCAATATATAACCAACTACTTTTTTATATTTCACTTTCACTATGGTAAGTATTGTGATGGTTCTACGTGGCTTCCGTTCTTTCTTACTTCAAAGTGTAAATGTGGTCCAGAAGAAACTCCTGTAGATCCTACATACATAATTACATCGCCTTGTTTTACAGTTTGACCCGCTTTAACAGCAATTTTGGATCCATGTCCATAGAGAGTAGATATTCCACCTCCATGATTTATCATAACACAATTTCCGTATCCACCATTCCACGAAGCTAATGATACTACTCCATCTTGCACTGCAACAATAGCACTACCATTGTTTGCACCTATATCCATTCCTGTATGGAAACCTTGGTATCCATATACAGGATGAATTCTAGAACCATATGGAGATGTAACATATCTACAATTTGGTGTTGGCCAAATCATGCCACTTCCATTATATGATGAATTTACTTCAGAATTTGTTGTTGTTGCTGCTTTTCTAATTTGTTCTTCTAAATCTTCTACATCTTTTTGATATTGATCTATTTTTTCTTGCAATG
Organism: Bacillota bacterium; assembly: GCA_963930325.1. Taxonomy (GTDB): domain Bacteria; phylum Bacillota; class Clostridia; order TANB77; family CAG-508; genus CALXJM01. The sequence goes on from CAWVME010000032.1 coordinate 9,382, forward strand.
CCTTTTCTTCATCATTTAAAGCAGCTACTTGTTTATTTTTCTCTGTTTTAGCACTTTCTAAAGCCTGACTTTTAGCAAGTTTGGTTTCTTTTGCATTTTCTAATTCTGCCTTGTCTTGTTCTAATACCTGTTTAGAGTATTCTATTTGTTTTTTCGAATCTTCTAGCTTTTGCAACATTTCTGTATCACTTTCAGCGATTTCTGTAATCAAGTAATAATTTGATATAAGATCTACTAAAGATGTGGAATTAAATAGTACATCTAAGTAGGAATATTCTCCCGCCTCATATAATACAATTAATCTTTCTTTTAGTAATTCTTCTTGTTCTTCACAATTGTCTTCTGCTTCTTCTAAATTCTTTTGCGTTTCTTCTAGATTTTCTTCTAAATCTCTAATTTGCGAATTTAATGTTCCTATTTCTACTTCATAGCTTTGAATTTGACTTGATAATTCTGCTATATCTTGCATTGCTTCAGATAATTGTTGTTGTACTTGTTCTTGTTCTTGCTCTGCTGCTTCAATTTCTTGTTGTGTTGTGTTTAACTCGCTTTGTAATTCAGATTGTGACTTTGCTGCAATTGTCATCATTGGTATGCTAGTTGCCATAACAAATACTAGCATAAAACAAATCATTTTTTTCATATTTTCCTCCGTATTTTTATTTATTTTATTTTCGCAAACCTAGTTTTGTGATTTTAAATAAGTTAGTGGATTTACATATTCTCCGTTAACTCTTACCTCGAAATGCAAATGTGGTCCTGTTGACCATCCTGTTGAACCAGATTTCGCAATTATTGTCCCTCTTTCTACTTCTTGTCCTGTGTTTACTAAAATTTCTGATAAGTGTGCATAAACAGTAAGTATACCACCTCCGTGATCAATCATTATCATATTTCCATAAGAGGATGAATAAGCAGTTTTTACCACTGTTCCTTTGTTTGCTGCTATAATTGAACTTCCTAAAGGAGAACCTATATCCAGTCCCGTATGGAATCTTTGAACTCCAAAAATAGGATGTATCCTATACCCAAATGGAGAAGTTATAGTTGTATATCCAGGAGCAGGCCATGCCATAATTCCTCCAGAATATTCACTATCTAAGTTTGTTAATGCATAAATTTCGCTTTCTATTTGTTTCATTTCTGCATCATATGTATCGATTTTGTTTTGCACTTCTTTTTCTTCTTCAGATAACTGATTTACATAGTTGTTTTTCAGTATTATCATATTGGCTAACAAATTTGAGTTTTTCTCTGCATTATTTCTTAGTGCTACAATCTTTTCTTTTTGTGATTCTAATGTTTGTTTTGCGGTTTCAACTAAGTTTTTTTCTTTTTCGAGTTCTTCTAACATTTCTGTATCTCTTTGAACTATTTCTGTAATTAAGTAATAATTTGAAATAAAGTCATATAAGTCACTTGATTTTAGTAGCACATCTAAATATTGTGTTTCTCCTGCTTCGTAAATAACAATTAATCTTTCTTCAAGTTCTGATTTTTGCTTTTGATATCTTGCTTCAGCCTCTTGTAAGTTTTGTTCTGTTAACTCTATTGTTTTCGCAAGTTCAGTTATGTCTTTATTTAAAGTTGTTACTTCTTCTTCTTTTTTTATTATCTTTTGTTGCAGTTCTTCTATACTGTACATAGTTTCTGATAGATTTTTCTTAACTTCCTCTAATTGCCTATCTGCTTCTTCCTTTTGTTTTTGTATTTCTTCTTGTTTTTCATTTAAGTCTTGAATGTCTGTTGCAAAACTGAATAATTTAAAACTACATATGATTAAAATTGTAATTACAATTATACGTAGGTTTTTTTTCATTT
>CAWVME010000033.1:0-8262 GCA_963930325.1 Bacillota bacterium
TTTTTTATTTTTTCTGTTTTATATTCTTTGTAGATTATGCCAACCTGCAGAGATTGTAGGGGCGACTAGCAGTCGTCCGCTCTCCAAAGGCTTTTCTTAAAAATATTTATCCTTGTTCCAATTTACTACATTATTTTGTATATATTCTTTAATTTTATAATATTCTTCTTCGTTTCTTACCACATGTTCATGAAACAATTTTTGCCCAATACCATATCCAATTTCTTTACTCACGCTCATTTTATATTGCTTAATTATTCTCGAATTCGCTTTATTTCAGCAATTGCTCCGATGCGCAGACGGCTACTAGCCGCCCCTACAGGTTTTCTGCTATTTTGAGTAAACAATGTTGATATTCAAAAATACGAATTCACAATATGTTACATATTAAAAAATGCAATAATAACAGCTAAAAAATGTATATGAAACTTTCTGTTAATATGTAATATAAACATAGTAGAAATTCGTAGGGGCGAACAATGTTCGCCCGCAAAACATATTAGTACATATATTGCCAACCACTAATCATTTTTTTTATTCTCTTCCAAAATATTCTCTAAAGCTTCTTTAATTTGCTTTTTTTGAGCATTTGTAGGAGGAGCATAATCTTCTACATTAAAACCAAAACTTGCTAAGCCCAAAGGGTCATTTCCTTTTAATTCATCTAAGTTACGTATATCAGATTTTCCAAGAATATAGTCAATACTGCAATGAAAAATTTCGGATAATTTTATTAAAACTTCCAAACTAGGATTTCTATCTTCTTTTTCATACATAGCAACTGTACTTTTAGCGCCACCTAGCTTATTTGCTAGTTCTTGTTGTGTCATTTTCAATTCTTCTCTTAATAATTTTATCCTATTCATTATAAAATCTCCTCTCTATAGCACAATATTCAATACTTATTATAGCACACTAAAAGTGTACTATGCAACAAAAAATATAATAAATTTACTTACAGTAGAGGGATATTCAAAACAGATGGATAAGTTTTGAAAAGATACTTGACTGTTCACTAAAAGTGTATTATACTGTATGTGAACAAAAAAAGGAGGAAAAAATGGCTAGAGATAAATTACAAAAATTTAGAAAATCTATTCATAAAACCCAAGCAGAAATGGCCAGCACATGGGGAATAACATTATCTTTTTATAAAAAAATAGAGCATGGAAGCAGAAACCCAAGTATTCGAAAAATTCGAACATTTAAGAAAAAGTTTCCAGAAGCTAATGCAGAGGAAATCTTTTTATCATAGATGTTTGAAATATAGGAGAATAAAAGCAGAATATTAAATAAAACTGTTTCTCCCACATCAAATATGAGAGAAACAGTTATTTTAATTCTTTTTAGATTTGGATTTTTTACTTTCAGGAATTACAATTTTTTTCTTATTTTCTTCTTTCGTTTTTGGCTTTAGTTCAGTAATATGTTCTTCCACATTTGAAATAGCAAGATTACTTCCATCTCCAGTTACTACTTCAATATCTTTTTTTGAACTATTAGACATAATATCACCTCACGATAAAAACTAACTATATCATACCACAAAGTTCCATATAAGACAATACTTCTTGACACAAAGGAAAAAAAATGTAATAATATAGGAATAGAAAATAAATTTAAAAGGAAAATAGAATGGAAATAGAAAAAGAAAAAGCAATTATAGAGGCAATGTTATTTGCATCAGGAAAAGCAGTAGAACTAAAAGAAATAGCAGAAATTTTAGACATTTCTGAACAGGATGCAGAAAAAATAATAAATGAAATGAAAGAAGAATACAATACAACCAAAAGAGGAATTGAGATAATAAAAGCAGAAAATGCTTATATGCTTGGAACCAAAAAAGAATACTATGATTATATTTATCCATTATTTGATAATAGATCAAAACCAAGTTTATCGAATGCTGCTTTAGAAACATTATCCATTATTGCATATAACCCTAAAGTGACCAGAGCAGAAATTGAACAAATTCGTGGAGTTAGTTCAGATGCATCAATATATAAATTATTAGAATATAACTTAATAGAAGAAGCGGGAAGAATAGAAGCTCCTGGAAGACCAACAACATATAGAGTAACAGGAGAATTTTTTAAGCTATTTGGAATTGAGAGTTTAGAAGAGTTGCCTGAATTGCCTAGGTATAAGCTAGATGAAAATGAACAAATAGTGATAGATGATATAGAAACACAAGAGGCTCCTAACCCCCAAAATGGGGAAAATGAACAGTAAGCAAAAGTAAAAAAGCAAATATTAAAAGGGGAGGCAAATATGAAACTATCAAATACAAATTTAGGAACAATACGTGTTAATAATTTAGATAAAACTTATCCAGCTCAAGATATACTACTACAAACAGGACAGCTTGTACAATATGGAACTGGAATTTATGCATATAATAATATTCCATTACTTGTAAGACAAAATGTGGAAAACATAATACGAAAAGTATTAAATAAATATGGATGTGTGGAAATTCTTCTTCCAACACTTCAGCCAGAAAACCTATGGAAAGAATCTGGCAGATGGGATAAATATATAGAAGATGGCACTATGCTTGTAGTAAAAAGTGATAAAGGAAATATGTGCATGGCACCAACAGCAGAAGAGGCAGTAACTGACTTTGTAAGAGGTAGAGTAGGAAGCTATAAAAATTTACCATTTACTATTTATCAAATAGGAGAAAAATATAGAAATGAAATACGAACAAGAGGGTATTTATTAAGAGGGAAATCTTTTCCGATGATGGATGCATATAGTTTTGATAAAGACATAGAAGGACTGCAAAAATCATATGAAAATGTAAAACAAGCTTATTTAGAAATTTTCCGAGAAATGAACTTAGATGTAATACCAGTAGCAGCCGATAGCGGAGCCATTGGAGGACATAAATCTGAAGAATTTATGATGATATCACCAATTGGAGAAGACACTATTTTAGTTGACAAAGAAACAGGAATTGCATTTAATACAGAAATATTAGAAAGAGAAGATGCAGATGAATACTTAAAAAAAGAATATGGAATTCAAGACAAAAATAATGTAGAAGCAAGAAAAACTATTGAGCTTGGGCATATATTCCAATTAGGAACAAAATACTCAGAAAGCATGAAAGCAACATATATTACAAAAGAAGGAAAAGAAGAAGTTCTTCAAATGGGATGTTATGGAATTGGAATATCCAGAACTGTAGCAACTATTTATGAAAATTCTGTATTAAAAGATAACGAAGGAAACCCTTGTGGAATATCATTACCAACATGTATAGCTCCATACTTATTACAAATCATACCAAAAATAGAAAATGAAGAAAAATTTAATTTAGCAAAAGAAATTTATAATAAGCTAGAAGAAAAAGGAATAGATGTAATATTAGATAATAGAGAACAAGGCATGCTTGGAGCAAAAATAAAAGACTGTAAAATGCTAGGAACACCATATATGCTAGTTATAGGAGATAAAACAGAACCTGGAAAATTCGAAGTAGAAAATGTAAAAACTGGAGAAAAAGAAATATTAAGCAAGGAAGAATTAATAGAAAAATTCTTGAAAATAAAAAATACAAGAAAATACATTTAATTAAAAAATATAAAAACGTGGTCAAACTATTTATGACCACGTTTTTTGCTAAACAGGAAAAATAAATCCAACTTAAAATTCGCAACTATTTGGTGTTCTTGGGAATGGAAGTACATCACGGATGTTTTGCATACCAGTTAAATACATCATCATTCTTTCAAAGCCAAGACCAAAACCTGCATGCTTAACACTACCATATTTTCTTAAATCCATATACCACCAATAATCTTGAGGGTTCATATTTAAATCTTTAATTCTTTGTTCTAATACATCAAAATTCTCTTCCCTTTGACTGCCACCAACAATCTCACCAATACCAGGAGCAAGTAAATCAGTAGCAGCTACAGTTTTTCCATCATCATTTAATTTCATATAAAAAGCCTTGATTTCTTTTGGATAATCAGTAACAAAAACAGGTTTTTTAAATATAACCTCGCTTAAATATCTTTCATGCTCTGTTTGTAAATCAGAACCCCAGTGAACAGGGAACTGGAATTTGTCATTATTCTTTTCTAATTCTTTAATTGCATCTGTATAAGTAATGCGACCAAAATCAGAATTGATTACATTATTTAAACGGTCAAGCAAAGTATTATCAATAAACTTATTAAAAAATTCCATTTCTTCAGGAGCATTTTCTAATACATAAGAAATAATGTATTTAATCATATCTTCTGCTAAATTCATATCATCTTCTAAATCTGCAAAACAAATTTCTGGTTCTATCATCCAAAATTCACAAGCATGTTTTACTGTGTTAGAGTTTTCTGCACGGAAAGTTGGTCCAAAAGTGTAAACATTGCGAAAAGCATGTGCAAATGTTTCTACGTTTAATTGCCCGCTAACTGTTAGATGAGCATGTTTTCCAAATAAATCTTTAGAAAAATCTATTTTTTTATCTTCTGTTCTTGGCAAGTTTTCTAAATCTAAATTAGTAACAGAAAACATTTCACCAGCACCTTCTGCATCGCTAGAAGTAATAATTGGTGTGTGTACATAAACAAAATTTCTTTCATTAAAAAATTTATGAATTGCAAAAGAAAGAACCGAACGTACACGAAAGACTGCGTTAAAAGTGTTAGTTCTAGGACGTAAATGTGCTATTGTTCTCAAATACTCAAAAGAGTGTTTCTTCTTTTGAAGAGGATAATCAGAAGAAGCTAAATTCTCAATTATAATATTAGAAGCTTTTATTTCAAAAGGCTGTTTTGCCTCTTTAGTTTCTATTACTTGTCCAGTAATAGTAATAGCAGAACTAATAGATAATTTACAAATATCATTAAAATTTGATAATTCATCTCCAAAAACAATTTGCACATTGCGAAAAAATGAACCATCATTTAATTCTATAAAGCCAAATGTTTTAGAATCACGAACTGTTTTTACCCACCCTGAGACAGACACATCTTTATTTACGAAATTTGGCAAACTCCTATATAAGTCTTTGCAAGTTAAAATTTCCATAAAAACCTCCAATCGAGCAATTCTATTGCTTCTTACAAATTTTTTAATAAAAGCCACTTAATTATAAGAAACTAAGAAGTTTTTATTAGTTATTTATATAATAAGCATATTATATAGTAATATACGACTTTTTTCAATATTTTGTAAACAAATTTCATCAACATTGTAAAATAATTTGTAAATAACTTAACCAAACTAAAACGTGGATGAATTTTATGTTGAATATAAATACTTATCCATAATGAAATTGCAATGTATTTACTAAAAATACAATTAGTCAATTAAATACTGTAATTCCATAATTAATAATGGGATTTATCTGATATTTTATAGACTTTTTAATGAAAATATTGTAAAATAGATAACGAAAAGCTGAATATAAGGCAACTAAATTAAAAAATAGGAGGAATTACTTATGAATGAATATAGAACGCATTACTGTAACAGCCTAAGAAAAGAAAATATAGGAGAAAACGTAAAACTTGCTGGTTGGGTACAAAGAATACGTGACTTAGGAGGAATGAAATTTATTGACCTAAGAGACGAATTTGGAATTACACAAATTGTAACAAAAGAAAATTTGGAATTAACTACAGAAAGTGCTATTACAGTTACAGGAAGCGTGGTAGAAAGAAGTAGCAAAAATAGTAAGATGGAAACAGGCGATATAGAAGTAGTTGCCGAAAATATAACAATACTTGGAAAATGCAAAAATGTGTTGCCTTTTGAAATTAATATAGAAAATAGTAATGTTAAAGAGGATTTGCGATTAGAGTATCGCTACCTAGATTTAAGAAATGATAGATTGCATAAAAATATATTATTAAGATCAAAAATTATAAAATCAATTCGAGATAAAATGGATGAATTAGGATTTACAGAGATTCAGACACCAATCCTTGCTAATTCTTCCCCAGAAGGTGCAAGAGACTTTATAGTGCCAAGCAGACTAAACCCAGGAGAATTTTACGCATTGCCACAAGCACCACAACAATTTAAACAATTGCTTATGGTATCTGGATTTAACAAATATTATCAAATTGCACCATGCTTTAGAGACGAGGATCCAAGAGCAGATAGATCTCCAGGAGAATTTTACCAACTAGATTTTGAAATGAGTTTTGCAACCCAAGAAGATGTATTTAAAGTTATTGAAGAGCTTATGCCATATGTTTTCAAAAAGCATACTAATTGGAATGTTGATGAAGGACCATTTATAAGAATTCCATATAAAGAAGCAATGGAAAAATACGGAATTGATAAGCCCGATTTAAGAAATCCATTAATTATAAAAGATGTAACAGAATTATTTGAAAACACAGAATTTAATGCATTTAAAGGAAAAACAATTAAAGCTATTAAAATAGAAAAAGCAAATGAACAAACAAGAAAATTCTTTGATGAAATGGGAGAATTTGCAAAAGAAGAATTAGGTGCAAGTGGATTAGCTTGGATAAAAATAGGTGAAAACAGAGACCTATCAGGAGGAATTTCGAAATTTATTAGTGAAAACATAAAAGGAAAACTATTAGAAAAAATGGAAGCAAAAGAAAACAATGCTATTTTCTTTGTAGCAGACGAATTTGAAAAAGCACAAAAAATAGCAGGAGGAGTTCGAATTGAACTAGGTAAAAAACTAGACTTAATAGAAAAAAATGCATATCGTTTTTGTTTTATTGTAGATTTTCCAATGTATGAATTATCAGACGAAGGAACTATAGACTTTAACCACAACCCATTTTCAATGCCACAAGGAGGAATGGAAGCATTGCTTACAAAAAATCCATTAGATGTTTATGCATATCAATACGATTTAGTATGTAATGGATATGAACTTGCTTCAGGAGCAGTAAGAAACCATGACCCAGAACTAATGGTAAAAGCATTTGAAATTGCAGGATATTCAGAGGAAAATGTAAAAGAAAAATTTGGAGCTTTATATAATGCATTTCAATATGGTACACCACCACATGCAGGAGCAGCACCTGGACTAGATAGAATGATTATGCTTATTGCAAACGAAAGCAACTTAAGAGAAGTAACTGCATTCCCCAAAAATAAAAGAGCAAGAGACTTGCTTATGAGAGCTCCATCACGAATTACAGAAGAACAATTAAAGGAAGCACATATACAATTAATAAAGGAAAAAGAATAAAATTTGTAGAGAAATGGGCATACCCCATTTGGTGGGAACGTAGGGGCGAACAATATTCGCCTGCAGAAGAAATTAACACAAATATAAATATTACAGAAAAACGTATTGCTAATAATATTTGGTATTGTAGAGGAACGTAGGGGCGGCTAGTAGCCGTCCGTGTACCGAAGCAATTGCTGAAATAAAGCAAAAAAAGCCAGAAAAAAACACAGATTAGTAGATAGGCAAAATTTGTAGAGGAACGTAGGGGCGAACAGTGTTCGCCCGCAAAAGAAATTAACACAAATATAAATATTACAGAAAAACGTATTGCTAATAATATTTGGTATTGTAGAGGGAACGTAGGGGCGGCTAGCAGCCGTCCGCGCACCAAAGGAATTGCTGAAATATAATTAAAAATCGTAATATAATATTAAGGGGCAGAAAGGAAAAATATGAAAAATAATTTGCCCAAAAGAAAAAAACTACGATTAAAAAATTATGATTATTCTAAAGAAGGAATGTACTTTATTACCATATGCACTAAAAATCGAAAAAAACTACTAGGAAAAATAACAGAAGAAAAACAGATAAAATTAATAAAAGCAGGAATTATAGCAAAGCAACACATAGAAAAAATAGAACAAATATATAAAAATGTTATAATTGATGAGTATGTAATTATGCCAAATCATATACATATGCTTATAGAAATAAATAGAAAAAACGAAATAACAATTTCGAGAATAATTAAGCAATATAAAATGAGCGTGAGTAAAGAAATTGGATATGGTATTTGGCAAAAATTGTTTCATGAACATGTGGTAAGAAACGAAGAAGAATATTATAAAATTAAAGAATACATACAAAATAATGTAGTAAATTGGGACAAGGATAAATATTTTTAAGAAAAGCCTTTGGAGAGCGGACGACTGCTAGTCGCCCCTACAATCTCTGCAGGTTAGCATAATCTACAAAGAATAAAAAACAGAAAAAATAAAAAAACACAGATTAGTAGATAGACAAAATTTGTAGAGAAATGTAGGGGCGAACAGTGTTCGCCCGCAAAAGAAATTAACACAAAT
>CAWVME010000034.1:0-9147 GCA_963930325.1 Bacillota bacterium
AAGCAATATACCATTCTGGAACATTATTTTCTCTCATTAAAGCTTCTTGCTCTTCAGTAAGTCCTCTACCTTTACGTACAGACTCCATAATCTTAAATGCAGGTTTTGGTGGTAGTCCTTGTTTTATTAAATAAATCATAATATCATCTCTTGTACATATGGCTTCATTTAATTTTATTGTTCCTTCTTCAATTAAAGTTTGAGCATTGTTTAGCCATACATCTGTGCCATGTGATAGTCCAGAAATTCTAAGTAACTCTTCAAATGTTTTTGGTTTTGTATCTACTAGCATTCCCCTTACAAATTTTGTTCCGAACTCTGGTACTCCAAAAGTTCCTACTTCTGAATTAATTTGTTCTTTTGTAAGGCCTAGTGCTTCTGTTGAACTAAAAATTGACATAGTTTTTTTATCGTCTAATGGTATTGTTTTAGGATCAATTCCTGTTAAGTCTTGTAACATTCTTATAATTGTTGGGTCATCATGGCCCAATATATCTAATTTTAATAAGTTTTGGTCAATTGAGTGGTAATCAAAATGTGTGGTGATAATATCTGAATTAGGGTCATCTGCCGGATGTTGTACCGGACAAAATTCATAAATTTCTCTTCCTAATGGAACAACAATAATTCCTCCAGGGTGTTGCCCTGTTGTTCTCTTTACCCCTGTACAACCTGTAGAAATTCTTCCAACTTCTGCATTGCTTACTGGTATATGTCTTTCTTCGTAATATTTTTTAACATATCCAAAAGCTGTTTTATCTGCTATAGTACCAATAGTTCCAGCCTTAAAAGTTGTTCCTTTTCCAAATATAACTTCTGTATACTTATGCGCTTTTGCTTGGTATTCTCCTGAAAAGTTTAAATCAATATCAGGTTCTTTATCTCCGTCAAAACCAAGAAAAGTTTCAAAAGGAATATCCATTCCGTCTTTGTCTAACTTATGTCCACATTTGGGGCAATCTTTATCTGGTAAATCAAATCCATTTTTATATCCATAATCCGTAAAATCAGAGTATTTACAATTTGGACATCTATAATGTGGTTGAAGTGAATTTACTTCAGTAATCCCTGTCATATTGGCAACAAAAGAAGAGCCGACTGAACCTCTAGAGCCAACTAAATATCCATCTTCATTAGATTTCCATACAAGTTTTTGAGCAATAATATACATAACAGAAAAACCATTTTTTATAATTGATTGTAATTCTTTATCAAGTCTTGCCTGCACAATTTCTGGCAATGGATCTCCATAAAGTTCTTTTGCCCTAGTATAAGCAATATCTTCAATTTGCTGTTCACACCCCTCTAAGTGAGGAGCACATTTTTCAGAAGAAATTGGGCTAATTTTTTCGCACATATCTGCAATCTTATTAGTATTTGTTATAACTACTTCTCGTGCTTTATCCTCTCCTAAATAGCTAAACTCTTCTAACATTTCATTCGTTGTTCTCAAATATAAAGGTGCTTGTTCGTCTGCATCATCATACCCTTGTCCAGCCTGTAAAATTCTCCTATATATTTCGTCTTGTGGATCCATAAAATGTACATCACATGTAGCTACAACTAATTTATTTAATTTTTCTCCTAAAGCAACAATTTTTCGATTAATCATTCTTAGTGCATCATCATCTGGCACAGTTCCATTTCTTACCATAAATTGATTATTACCCAAAGGTTGTATTTCCAAATAATCATAAAACTTTGCTATTTCTTCAATTTCTTCTTCTGTTTTTCCAGCAACAATAGCTCTATATAGTTCTCCTGCCTCACAGGCACTACCTATCATTAATCCTTCGGAATATTTTATATAAAGGCTTTTTGGAATTTTAGGTTTTTTATAGAAATAATTTAAATGTGAAAATGAAATTAGTTTATATAAATTTTTCAATCCTACATAATCTTTTGCTAATATAATTGCGTGATAACTTTCTAAATTTTTTAAATTAATTTCATCTACCGCTAAACTATCAATTTGTTTTAATTTTCTAACTTTTTTTTCTTTTAGCATATCCAGCATAATATTAAATACCTGTACTAATGTAATAACATCATCTAACGCTCGGTGTGCTACATCTACTTTAATTCCTAAGTTTTCTGCAATAATTCCTAATTTATATTTTTTATAGTCTGGAAATAAGTCTTTTGCTAATCGTAAAGTGTCGATATAAGTATTTTTGAGATTAAGTCCCAATTCTTCTGCATTGTATTTCAAAAATCCAACATCAAAACCAGCATTGTGTGCTACAATAACTGCATCTCCTAAGAACTCTAACATTTTAGGCATTACTTTGTCTATAGTTTCTGCATCTTTTACCATATCATCTGTAATATGAGTAATATTTACAACTTCTTCTGGAATTGACTTTTCTGGATTTACAAAACATTCAAATCTTCCTATTTCTTTTCCATTTTTGATTTTTATAATTCCAATCTCTGTTATTTTTTCTGTCCTAAAAGAAAGTCCGGTTGTTTCAATATCTAAAACAGCATATTCTGTTTCTTCTAATTTTTGTCCATTTTCATTAAATACACATGGAACTTTATCTGGAACTAAATATGCTTCTACTCCATAAATAACTTTGATATCAGCTCCTGTTTTACCTAAAAATTTATGTGCTTCCGGAAAAGCTTGTACCACTCCATGATCCGTAATCGCAATAGATTTCCAGCCCCAACTAACAGCTCTTTTTAATAAATCTGTAGCTGAAGTCATTCCATCCATTTGACTCATTTGTGTGTGCATATGTAATTCTACTCTTTTTTCTTTTGCATCATCTACTCTCTTTATTTTTTTTCTTCCAGCTGTTTCTACAATAGTATTAGCCATAACTGTGATTTCTTTTGAAAATTGGTCATATTTAGCTGTTCCACCAATCCTAATTCCTTTAGCTGCTTGAACCCTAGATAATACTTTCTTTGCTTGTTCGTTCTCCACAAAAGCCTTACAAGTAATTGTGCTAGTTCCATCATATAAGTCAAACATAATAATAACTTTTCCATTTCTAATTTCTCTGGAATCTGTTGAAATAATTTCTCCATCTAAGCATACTTTATCTGTATCTACTGAAATATCCTCTATTTTCACTAATTCTTCTTTAATATTACAATTTTTTCCATATATCAGTGGTATTTCTTCTTCTGGTTCTGATGTAGTTGCTTCTGCTGCTTTAGTAAATTTTATCTGTTCTTCTTTTGCTTTTTTCTCTGCTTTTAATTTAGCTTCTTGCTTTTTTTCCACTTGCTGTTGTTTTGCTATTTGTTCAGCTATCATTTTAGCATTTTTAATAGCTTCTATTTCTGCTGTTTTCATAATTGATTCATGTTCTTTTTTACTTTCTTCTAATATTTTATCTAAAAATTCTATTTTTTTATTTTGAGCATAAATATTAAAAAGTAAATTAGTTAAAATTTTATCTATTCCTCTTGCTACTAAAATATCTGCTCCTTTTACGGCTAAATGTATCTGTATAAGATTTTCATTCTCTTCTAATTTACTTTCAGTCAAAAACGCTTTGCTAATCGGATAACTTTGTGCCATGTAACTTATTAAATCTTCCCATTCATCTTGAATAGAAAAGTTTGGTTTTTCTTCATATTCTATTTTAATTGCTACATAATCAATGTGGAAACGTTCTTTTAAATATTTTTCAAATTTTTCTAAATCTTTTAAAATGATTTTCTCTTTTGCCTGTAATTTTAATTCTAATTTATTCGTTTTTTTATATAAATTAATACTTACAATTCTGCAAAATGTCAAACTATTTTCTTCATTATAGTCTTTAAATACTTCTTTCACAAATTGCTGCATTATTTTTTACGCCCCCTGTACTTTCTAAAATGCTCTTAATATGTCATTATATGCTACATAAATTGATAATAAAATCATAAGTGAAAATCCAATAAGCTGGATATTTATTTCAACTTTTTCTTTTAATGGTTTTTTCCTTATTGCTTCTATAATAAGTAATAGAACTTTTCCTCCATCTAGTGGTGGAAAAGGTAGTAAATTGGTTACTCCTAGTGAAAGCGAAACTAAAGATAGTATATAAATAAATTCATCAAGTTTTGAAGTTTGCGCTACTACTTCCGAAATTCCAATCGGTCCCATTAGTTCGTTAACTGTTACATTACCCGTAAATAGCATTTTTAAACTATCTACAATTGACAAAGCGAATTCTTTTGTATTAATAAAAGCACTATAGAGATTTGTAAAAGATAATGATAATAAGAAAAATACAAGCAATCCAAACACAATATTTACCATTCCACCAGCAAGCACAATAGCAATTCTTTTTCCAACACTTGCTTTTGAAAAAGCCCCCTCTTCTTCTGATCGCTCTTCTTCTCCTTCTAAACTTACAAATCCACCTAACGGAATTAATCTAAGAACATATTTGGTTTGTTTCCCTTGTTTTTTTAAGAGCACTGGTCCAAATCCGATGGCAAATTCATTAACTCTTACTTTACAAAGCTTCGCCACTAGGAAGTGTCCACCTTCATGAATTAAAATTAGAAACCCTAATAAAAAAATAATTTTTATAGCAGTTATGATAAAACTAATCAAACCGTCCTCCTATTTATATTATTATTCAAAATCTAAGTATTACACAAAAATTAAGGAAAAATACTTTTAAATTTTGCTATTCTTCCTTAATTTCTATAATAAAACTCCCAGCTAAATGTAATTACATTTAAAGCATACTTAATAAAAAATATGCAAATGGAGCAATAAATATAACACTGTCGAATCTATCTAGCATTCCTCCATGTCCAGGAATTAAATTACTAAAGTCTTTAATTTCGTTATATCTTTTAATGCTAGACGCTGCTAAATCTCCTATTTGTCCTACAACACTTAGTGCAATGGCTATCAATAAAGCAAATAAATATGAAATTTCCCAATTGAATACATTGTTAATAATAACTGTATATATTATTACTAATAGTATACTCCCTATAACTCCAGCTATACACCCTTCTACTGATTTATTAGGACTTACTTTATTATTAGCCAATTTATGCTTTCCAAAATTTTTGCCTATTAAATAAGCAAAAATGTCAGTTCCCCATGCTGCTAAAAAAATATACCAAATAAATATATTACCTTTTTCTAGTCCATAAGTGAGTGGTAAAAACATAATAAAAACTATTACATAACAAATTCCGAGCAACGAAATTGCTATGTCAACAATGTTTATTTCCATATTACTTACAATTACATGAAGGAATAATACAAAAATAAGAAGTGGTATTAGTGCTGCAATAAATGGTATAATAAATTCTGTTGGAATAATATGTAGCACAGCAATAACTGCTCCCATTATGTATCCAATACTTTGTACTGGCTTTGCTTTTGCACTAAAACTTTTATAAAATTCGTGAATACATAAAATAGCAATTATACTAAACATAATATCTACAATATACTTATTTCCTAGAATCAATATGATTGCCACAACCGGGAATCCTATTAATCCAGATGTAACTCGTTTTATATCCATATTTTTTATATTGTTAAAACAAATTTAACAATATCTCCTTTCTTATTTTCTACCTCCAAAGTTTCGTGTTCTTTGCCCATATATTTCAATTGCTTTATCTAATTCTTTTTCATTAAAGTCTGGCCAATGAATTTGTGGAAAATAGAATTCAGAATAAGTTATTTGCCATGGCAAAAAATTACTGGTTCTGAGTTCTCCACTTGTTCTTATTAATAAATCTGGATCTGGTTCGCCTGCTGTATATAAGTTTTCTGAAATCGTTTCTTCCGTTATATCTTCTATTTTAATTTCTCCTTTTTGAACTTTTTCTGCGATTTTCTTTGTTGCCATTACAAGTTCTGCTCTTCCCCCATAGTTAAAAGCAATGCTTAAAGTAAGCCCCGTATTATTTTTAGTTTTTTCTATTGCTTTTGCTATTTTTTCTTGTAAAGCTTTAGACAATACTGTAATATTCCCGATGATTTTCAATCGTATATTTTCTGTGTCTGCTTTTTTTAGCCATGAATCAATATACCAATTTAACAAAAGCATAAGAGCTGTTACTTCTTCTTTGCTTCGCTTCCAATTTTCCGTAGAAAATGCATATACTGTCAAATATTTAAGACCTATTTTATTAGCATAAGAAGCAATTTTTTCAAGATTGTCTGCTCCTGCCTTATGTCCATCTTTAGTCTCTAATTTTTTACTTTTGGCCCATCTTCTATTGCCATCCATAATAATAGCAATATGTTTGGGCATATTTTTGTCTTCCATTTAATTCATTCCCCTTGTATTTATTTTTGTCTGTACTCAATATATAAAGCTAGCTCTTTCAAAAATTCCCCATTGTCTCCGAAGAATTCTATTTGTTTTATTGCTTCTTTAGTAACCTCAGCCAGCATTTCCTTTGCTTTTTCTATACCATATTTAGTAACAAAAGTGCATTTTCCTTTTTGCCTGTCATTCCCCACTGGCTTTCCTAAAACTTTCTCATCTCCCGTTTCAGATAAAATATCATCTTTTATCTGAAATGCCAATCCAATTTTTTCTGCATAATTTGTAAGTTTCGTTATGCTTTTTTCATCTGCTCCTGCAAGAATAGCACCTATTCGAATAGATGCTTTAATTAATGCACCCGTTTTATTTTGATGCATATACTCTAAGTATTCTTTTGAAATTTCTTTTCCCTCAAATTCAGTATCTACATATTCACCTATAATCATTCTGTCAACTGCATTTGCAAATTCAGAAAGAGCTTGCGTTTTCTTTTCATTTGGATTTAATAAATCTTTAGATATTACCATGTATGCATTATTAAGTAATCCATCTCCCGCCAAAATAGCCGTACTTTCGTTAAATTTTTTATGGTTTGTAAGGCGACCTCTTCGAAAGTCATCATTATCTATAGCTGGCAAATCATCATGTATTAAAGAAAAATTATGTATCATTTCCATAGCCACAGCATATGGCATTGCATTTTCATAGTCTTCTTTAAATAATTGATATGTTTTTAAAACAAGAATTGGCCTCAATCTTTTCCCATCCGCCATTAAGCTATATTCCATAGAAGCATTTAATATACCTTCTGGGCAGTCTTTTGTTCTTATATGTTTTGTTAACTCATTATTTACAATTTTAGCATATTCTTTTAATTCTTGTTTAAAATCCATTTTTCCCTCCACATTATATTCTTTAGGAAAATATTTTTTACAAACTCATAACCTCTTTTTCTTTTGCTTCTATCATTTTATCAATTTGTTCTACTTTTTTATCAGTAATTTTTTGAATTTCATCTTCTGCCATTCTTAGTTCATCCTCTGTAATGCTACTGTTTTTTTGCATAGCTTTAAATTCGTCTAATCCTTCTCTTCGAATAGAACGAATAGAAACCTTAGATTCTTCTCCCATCTACTTTACATCTTTTACAATTTCTTTTCTTCTTTCTTCATTTAATTCTGGGAAATTAAGACGAATTACTTTTCCGTCATTGTTCGGATTAATTCCTATATCTGATTTTAAAATTTCTTTTTCTATTTCCTTTAATATACTCGCATCCCATGGTTGTATAACAATCATTCTAGCTTCTGGTACTGAAATTCCAGCTACTTGATTAATTGGAGTTGGAACTCCATAATAATCTACCTTAATTTTATTTAAAATTGCAGGATTTGCTCTTCCTGCTCTAATTTCTGCTAAATTTTCTTCTAAAACGCTAATGGTTTTATTCATTTTTTCCTCAATATGACTATAATTTGACATTTTTTTCTCTCCTTTAATTATTTAACAATAGTTCCTATTTTTTCTCCTTGCACAATTTTTATCATGTTTTCTGGTTTATCAATTCCAAATACAATTAATGGAATTTTATTATCTTTGCAAAGAGAAGTTGCAGTAGAATCCATTACTTTTAAGTCTTTATTTAATATATCTAAGTAGGTGATTTTATCGTATTTTACTGCTTCACTGTCTACTTTCGGATCAGCAGAATATACTCCGTCAATAGTTTTAGCAAGCAAAATCACATCTGCTTCTACTTCTGCAGCTCTTAGTGCTCCTGCTGTATCAGTCGTAAAATATGGATTTCCTGTCCCACATGCAAAAATAACAATTCTTTTTTCGTTTAGGTGTTTAATAGCTTTTCTTTTAATAAATGGTTCTGCAATTTCTCGCATTTCTATGGCAGTTTGAACTCTTGTATAAAGTCCCCTTGCCTCTAATGCGTCTTGTAAAGCAAGAGCATTAATAGTTGTTGCTAGCATTCCCATATAGTCCGATGTAGTTCTCTCCATTTGATGCCCATATCTTCCTCTCCAAAAGTTTCCCCCTCCTACAACTATTGCTATCTCCACTCCTAAATCACTAACTGCTTTAATATTGTCACAAATTTTTCCTAAAGTATCTGCATTAATTCCAGTTCCTTTTTCTCCTGCTAAAGCTTCTCCACTAAGTTTTAGTAGAATTCGCTTATATGCTAAATTAGGCAAAGTCTTTCACTCTCCTTTTTCCTTTTTTACTATTCTATCATATAACTATCTAAAATAGGAATAGTTTTTTGAAAAATATTAATTTTTTCTTAATATAGCCTTTACATATTTTTTATAAAAAAGTAATCCTTTAGATAATTCTTTTACAAAAGTTCTATTTCATTTTATTTTTTATTTTTATAAGAATATTTAATGCATCAATTGGTGTTACTTGGTTTAAATCTATCTTATCAATTTCATGTGCAATTTCAGCTAGTTTATAATTATACATATCGAGTTGCCCAGACACAATCTTTTTTTCTTCTTTTGCTTTTACTGTTACATTTCTTTCTAGTGTCTTTAATATTTCATTTGCTTTGTCAACTACTATTTGTGGTACTCCAGCAAGTTTTGCCACGTGGATTCCGTAACTTTCATCTGTACCACCATTGACAATTTTTCTTAAGAAAATAATATCTTCACCTTTTTCTTTTACAGCAATTGAGTAATTCTTTACTCCTTCTAGTTTTTCTTCTAGTTTTGTAAGTTCATGATAATGAGTTGCAAATAAAGTTTTAGCTCCACATTTTTCTTTATTGTCTATATATTCTGCAACCGCCCAAGCAATAGATAATCCATCATAAGTAGAAGTTCCCCTTCCTATTTCATCTAAAATAATTAAACTTTTATTTGTTGCTTCTTTT
>CAWVME010000035.1:0-7842 GCA_963930325.1 Bacillota bacterium
TTCATAATTTAGATAGAGACTATTCATTTGAAATACCAATTAATGATTTTGCTAACAGTTGGTATTTAGATGTAGGAGATACTAAATGTAAATATTACATTGAACTTGGAAGAAGATTTATAACTTTTCAGGAGCCTTCATCTCCTATTTCTAGCAATTATGTTTACATCACCTCTTCTAATACGATAGAAGCACCAAACAATCATATTTTATTTGAAAAATCACAAAATATGATTTATTTTAGAGATGTAAAAACACAGCAAGTAACTTCAAAAAACATAGCAACTCTTTCCTTTATTCGCAATATTGGAAAAGTATATCATTTTTATGATATGTATAAAAAAATGTATCCAAATGAAAATTTAGAAGAATTTAATAATCCATCTTCTTCCCAATTTTAAGACAAAGGAGAAATCATGAAAGAAATCAAAGGATATGTTAGTTTCATATTACATGCTCATTTACCTTTTATTCATCATCCAGAAAGCGAAAATTATTTAGAAGAGCAATGGTTATATGAAGCTATCTCAGAAACATATATACCTCTATTACAAAATTTTAAGAAATTAGAGGAGGAAAAAGTAGATTTTCGTATTACTATGTCTCTTACTCCTCCTCTACTTTCTATGTTAGATAATAAATTGTTACAAAAAAGATATATTAAATATTTAAAAAAACATATTGAGCTTAGTGAAAAAGAAGTTGTTCGTACTCAAAATGATTCCAGATTAAATGCTTTATCTCATTATTATTTAGAGCGTTATACAAATGATTTAAGAATATTCCAAAAAGAATATAAATGCAATTTGATTGAAGCATTTAAACATTTTCAAGATATTGGAGTATTAGAAATTATCACATGTGGTGCTACCCATGGATATTTCCCAATTTTATATGTAAATGAAAAGACTATAAAAGCACAAATTGCAGTTGGAGTACAAACTTATAAAAAATATTTTGGCAAAGGTCCTCGTGGTATCTGGCTTCCTGAATGTGGTTATGTGCCTCAAGCTGACCAATATTTAAAAGAGTTTGGAATTGAATATATTATTACTGAATCGCATGGAATTTTATATGCAGATCCAACTCCTATTTACGGTACATTTGCTCCTATTGTTTCGCCTGGTGGTATTGTCGCTTTTGGTCGTGATATAGAAACTTCTCGTCAAGTTTGGAGTTCTATTAATGGTTATCCCGGTGATTATAATTATCGAGAATTTTATCGTGATATTGGATATGATGCTGATTATGATTACATTAAGCCATACATAGCTCACGACGGTGTTCGTGTGCATACAGGAATTAAATACTATAGAATTACTTCTAATAATGATAATAAGGATTACTATAATCCTAGATGGGCTATGGATTCAGCAGAAAAGCAGGCTGGACATTTTTTAGATTGTAGAACTTCTCAAGTTTCAGCTTTGTCTAGTTGCATGGATGTTCCTCCATTAATTGTTTGTCCATACGACGCTGAGCTTTACGGACATTGGTGGTATGAAGGTCCTTATTGGCTTTATATTTTGTTTAAGAAAATTTATTATGATGATTGTAATTTTAAATTAATTACACCTGGTGAGTACATTGATAAATTTCCTAATATGCAAATTTCCTCTCCATGTATTTCTAGTTGGGGAGCTAATGGATATAGTCAAGTTTGGTTAAATGAAACAAATGACTATGTGCATAGGCACTTACATAAGGCTGGAGATCGCATGGTAGAACTAGCACACTTGTTTAAAGAAGAGCCAAATGCTTTAACCAAAAATGCTCTAAATCAATGTGCTAGAGAGCTATTGCTTGCTCAAAGTAGTGATTGGCTATTTATTATTACCAATGGAACTATGGTAGATTATGCAAAAAAAAGAATAAAAGACCATATTGGTCGTTTTACCAAATTATATTATCAAATTAAAAATCAAGATATTGACGAAGATTTTTTAAATGACATATCTGAAAAAGATTGTCTATTCCCAGATATTGATTATAGAATTTACAATTAATTGATTATACAAGTTTCAAAAATTTCCTTTCATGAATAAAATACACCGTACAGTAGATAATAACATTGATGGAAGGGGATTTTGGGAATGATTTATACAGTTTGCATAAAAACCAATAATACAGAAATTTTAGATTATCTACTAGAAAATGGAAAAAAAATGAATATAGAAGGTTTATATTTATCTAAAAATACATTTAAAATCTATGACAATATTATGTTTCACTATTTAGGTCAAAAACCTTCTTATTTTTATAGTTCCCTTTCTGAAATATTAGCAAATTGCATTATTGCTTTTTACGAATCTGCTTTAGTTAGAAAAATTATTCTTTCTAATTATTTTTACTTTTCAGATAGTGAAAAAAAAGCAATTTATAAAAATTGTATTTTAGATTTAGCTACATCTGATTCTCTTTACACAAAATTCGAGCTTGTTTTTCATGCTCTTATGAACTATTTACCAGTAAATAAGCAAATGATATTAGATGGTTTCGTTCATTTTCGAATGAAACCATATATGAGCTTATTAGATACTACTGTTGATTTAAATGTAGACAAATTTTTAGTAGAACGTGAATATGTGGAGTTTGTTAACCTTTTAAAACTTTATATCGATTCTAAGCCGTCTTCACTCCCTCTTGTTCATTTAATTTATATTCAAGAAGAAGCTATTTTGTTAGATGAAAATAAGTCTATTATCGAAACTTCTTCTATGCTTAATCCAAAATATTTGTCCGATATTACTTTTTCTACAAATGATTATGCATTAAACACTTTGCTTACTTTATTACCAAAACAAATTAAAATTCATCTTACTTGTGAAAAAGATGAATTTATTCATACACTTGAATTAATTTTTGGTTCTCGTATTACTTTTTGCTATCATTGCTCTTTTTGTGAAGAATTTTGTAAAACGAAGAACTTAACAAATTAAAAGGAGGTTATTTTATCATGACAAGTTTTGCTTTAAAAATATTAGCTTGTATTACCATGTTTATTGACCATTTAGGATACAGCATTTTCCACCGTTTTTCTTTTTTTAATTATATTGGAAGACTGGCATTCCCTATTTTTGCTTTTCAAATTACCGAGGGATTTGTACATACAAAAAACATAAAAAAATATTTTTTAAGATTAGGAATTTTTGCTATTGTTTCGCAAATTCCTTTTGCCCTCTTTCATAGCACATTCTCTACCAGTTTTTCTTTAAATATATTTTTTACTTTGCTACTTGGTTTACTTTGCATTTATTTATATGACAAATTATCTTCTCACAAAATTATAGGACTAGCTATTGCTTTTATGATTTCTTATATAGCTGAATTAATCAAAGTAGATTATGGTTATTGGGGAGTTCTTGTTATTTTTGCTTTTTATTTATTTAGAGGAAGTCGTGCTTTAACTGTGCTTTCGTTTTTTGTCCTTGTTTGTGTGAAGTATGTTCCAAACTTGCTATATTCAAATTTTTATTATGCTTATTTTTTACTATTTTTATGTACTTTTTTATCAATTATTCCTATTTTGCTTTACAACAAAAAACAAGGTAGAAAAATAAAGTATTTCTTATACTTTTTCTATCCTGTTCATTTATTATTGCTATATGGAATTTCATTTATTTAATTAAACATAAACTGCTCTCTGCTAACACATTTTCAGGCAAATGTGTTAGCAATTTTTAAAATGTAGCTGCAAACACTGTTACTAAAAACCAAGAATTTTCATCAAAACATTGCAAATATACCATATTTTAAAATACAGAACATTTCTATGCAATTAAAAAGTCAAATAAATGTATAATCAAAACATTTGTTTGACTTCTTAATTTTTCTATGTTATATTATTAGTAGTACATTCGTTCGGAGGTTTTTATGGATATTTTAGAAAAGTTAAAAATTCTTGCAGATTCTGCAAAATATGATGCTTCTTGCAGTTCCAGCGGAAGTAATCGCAAAAATTCAAAAACTGGGATTGGAAATGGAGATGTTTCTGGTATTTGTCATACTTTGGGTTCAGATGGTAGATGTATTTCTCTTTTAAAAATTTTGTTTTCTAACTGTTGTATGTATGACTGCAAATATTGTATTAATCGAGCCACTAATTCAGTTCCAAGAGCTACTTTTACTCCTCGTGAAGTAGCTGACCTAACAATTAATTTTTATAAACGCAATTATATTGAAGGCTTATTTTTAAGTTCTGCAGTTATAAAATCGCCAGACTATACCATGGAGCAATTGTATGAAACAGTATTTATTTTAAGAAATGAATATGAGTTTAATGGTTATATTCACGCAAAGACTATTCCTGGTGCCAGCCAAGAGTTAATTGATAAATTAGGAAATTTAGTAGATAGAATGAGTGTTAATATTGAACTTCCTTCTGTAAATAGTTTGAAATTATTAGCACCTCAAAAAGAAAAACAAAATATTTTAGAGCCTATGAAATATATTTCTAGCTCAATACAAAATTCATTTTACGAAAAATCTAAATTTAAAAAGACTTTTGTTCCTGCTGGACAAACTACTCAGCTTATCGTAGGAGCTACGCCAGAAACAGATTTAAAAATTATGCGTTTATCTCAAGCATTATACCGAAATTATCAATTAAAAAGAGTATATTATTCTGCATACATATCAGTCAATACAGATTCACTTTTACCTGCTTTATCTTCTCCTCCGCTTTTAAGAGAAAACCGTTTATATCAAGCAGATTGGCTTATGCGTTTTTATGGTTTTAAAGCAGAAGAACTTTTAGATGAAAATCACCCAAATTTTAATAGTTTATTAGACCCAAAATGTGATTGGGCTCTTCGCCATATAGAAAATTTCCCTATAGAAATCAATACTGCCGATTATTACACTCTTTTGAGAGTTCCTGGAATTGGAGTTATTTCTGCTAAAAGAATTATTATGGCAAGAAGAACTTTTAATTTGAATTTCGATAATTTGAAAAAACTAGGTATTGTTCTAAAAAGGGCACGCTATTTTATTACCTGTAATGGAAAATATTTTGATAAAGTTTGCCACTTTAAGTCTAGTTTTATTTCAGAAAATTTACTTTTAGAAGAAAGAAGAACTTATAAGCAAGATTTAGAGGCAAGTAAACAATTAAGTTTGTTTTCAGAATTATCGCCTACAAAGGAGGATAAAATTAAATGCTTAACTGGAAGTCTATAAATACTATATTTTTATATGATGGTACCTTAGATGGTCTTTTTTCGGTTATCTTTTTTGTTTACGAAAATAAAGTATATCCAAAAAAATTATCGAAAAAAGGGCTTATGTTCCTAATTTTCTTGATACTTGCCAAGAAATACAAACGAATCCGGAAAAATCTGCTCGTATTTTCCATGGTATTTTAAACAAAATTTCATACACATGCTTTTATAATTGCTATATGGCCTTTCTTTCTAATTCCCCAAAAAAAGAAATTCTTATTTTAAATTACATTTGCTTTGGATTTAAAGTAGGATCAAAAGTTGATACTATGTTATCTGTTCCATTTATTTTAGAACTTCAAAAAATTCGTAAAACTGTTTTATTAGAAGTTCATCGTTTGTCTGGTTTATTACGTTTTATAGAAATAGGAAAAAATCAGTATGTATCCATCATTCATCCTGACCATAATATTTTAGAGTTACTTGGAAAACATTTTATAAAAAGATTTCCTACAATGGATTTTGCAATTATTGATAAAAATCGTGATATATGTTTTTTTTATCAAAATACTATATCTTTCATTCATAGTGTAAAAGGAGTTCCTTTACCTAAAATAACTGCAGAAGAAAAAGAATATCAAAAACTTTGGAAAACTTTTTTTGAGACTATAGCAATAAGGGAGCGTAGTAATTCTAAGCTACAGAAGCAATATATGCCTAAGCGATATTGGCAAGATTTAGTAGAAATTAATCCTACACCAGAATAAATTAAAATTTAATAATATCTTCATTTTTTATTTATAAATCTATGGTATAATTAAATTATAAAATAAAGTAATTATTTGTAGCAATAAATATAGAAAGGAGTAAGCTATATGAAAAAGTTTATCAAGTACACTATTCTTGCTATTTTGATTTTAACTTTAGTTATTGTAGGTTTTATTATTTTTGAAGGTTATTCTATTTATAAAGAAGCAATTCAAAAAGTTTCTATTCAAGATAAAGTAGCTTCTATTCAAGAAGATACAAATTATTTAACTTATGAAGAAATTCCTAAAGATTTTCGAAATGCTATTGTTGCCATTGAAGATCATAGGTTTGAAACACATAGTGGGATTGATTTAATCGGAACTGCTAGAGCGATTGTAACAAATTTAAGTGAGTTATCCCTTTCTCAAGGCGGTAGCACTATTACTCAGCAATTGGCAAGAAATATGTATTTTACGCAGGAAGCAAAATTCACAAGAAAGATAGCAGAACTTTTTGTTGCTTTTGATTTAGAAAAAAACTATTCTAAAAATGATATTTTAACTTTTTATATTAATACTATCTATTTTGGTGACGGATATTATGGCTTAAGAGAAGCTTCTCTTGGTTATTTTAATAAAGAGCCTTCTGAGCTCACTTTAGATGAAATGACTTTACTTGCAGGAATTCCTAATGCTCCTAGTGTGTACGCATTAAGTAATAATCCTGACCTTGCTAGGCAACGTCAAAAACAAGTTATTTCTGCAATGGTAGAATATGGCTATTTAGAAGAAGAAATTTAACATGATTATGGCAGTTAATACCTGCCATAATTTTTATTTTAAATGTAAAAAGAAAATTTTAGTTATAGTGAAAAATTAATTCCCCTTGCTACCACAGAGCTCATGTTTTCAATTAAGTCATCTATTTCTTTTGGCGTTACAATAAAATTATAATCTTGTGGAATTAATGCATCTTTTATCATTTGATATTTATCTTCTTCTTGTAGACTATTTAAATAGTCATTTGATTTTGCTTCATTTTGCATTTTTTTAATCAAAATGTCCACACTATCAGCTGCTATTGTAGCAGCATCTACAACTGTTGGAATTCCTATAGCAAGCACAGGGATGCCTAAAGTTTCTTTGCTAAGTTCCTTTCTTATATTTCCTACTCCTGCACCTGGTGTAATTCCTGTATCGGCTAATTGAATAGTACTGCTAATTCTTGCCATACTTTTAGAAGCAAGGCTATCAATTACAATTAATAATTTAGGTTTAATATTATCTACAATTCCTGATATAATTTCAACAGTTTCAATTCCTGTTGTTCCTAATACTCCTGGAGAAACAGCACTTACTGGCCTAGTTCCTTTTTCTAAATATTGTGGCGCATATGTTAGTAAATGTCTTGTTATATCAATATCTTCTATCACCTTTGGTCCTAATGCATCTGGCGTAACATTTATGTTTCCAAGCCCAACTACTAAAATGTCTTCCTCTTTTTGAACATATTTTTCAATAAGTTCTTTTAATTGTTTTGATAAACTTTCAGCAGCAGCTTGTATTTCTTCTTCTCTTGCAATTCTTAAATTTTTTACATCTATTGTAACATAGGTTCCAATAGGTTTTCCAAGTGCATTTGCCCCTTCTTCATTTAGTATTTTTACTTTTCCAATTTTAATATTTTCTCCATCTTCAAATTCTTCTGTTTCGATTCCTGGAATTTCATTTTCTAGATTATTTGCTTTTCTATATATATCTCTTCTTTCATCTGCTAAATCTGTTCTAAAATTTAACATAATAAAAAAACCTCCTTTTCTTTTATTTTTAGAAAAAGACGGTTTTTTATTCATCAATTTTATTATATTTTTAATATTATAGCATGTCATTATTTAATTTTTAAGTTAGCCTGTATAGTTTTATGTAAATTTCAT
>CAWVME010000036.1:0-7181 GCA_963930325.1 Bacillota bacterium
TTCTAAATCAATTTCTTTTATTCCAAGAGAATTAAGAATTTCTATTTTTTGAGATTTCAATTTAGAAAAATCATTCTTTAAAGTATTTATAGCAGATTGCGAAGAATTATGAAGTAAAATAGATTTAGCTGTTTCAATAGAAAGCTTAGATAGAGAATTTTCAATTTCTTGTAGTTTAGGATATTTTGAATATATTTCTGCTTTTTTTTGTTCTGCTTTTTCAATGGCTTTTAATTGTTTCAGCTCATATTCTTTTTTTAAATCGAGTAAAAGTTTTTTATCCATTATTTGCCTCCTGAATATTTTCATACATGGCATCTAAATCTTTATAATCTCTTTGATTATAAGAGTTGAAGGTTGCTTTTTTTTCTAATTCTTTTACAGATTTATTTTTAGATTTCATTTCTTCCATAAAGTTTTGAATTTCGTTTACTGACTTTAAATTTCTTTCATGCCAACTAGAAATTAATTTATCAAAATAATCAAATGTAGGATTTACTTTAGAAGTAGTCTTCTTTAGAGCTAAATCAATAATTGACATATCATAACCATAATCAACAATCCATTTTTCTACATAAGCACTTTCAAATTGAGACAAATCTTTATGGTAACCTAGTTTTTTAGAAATTGATTTTTTTATTGTATTTAGTTTTTCTTGCTTTTCAAAATAATTATCTAAATCAGTAAAAGTCTTAATATTATTTTTTCCCCAAGCATCTGCTACAGTTTGTACATAATTTCTGTGAAGGGCAGATTTATTAAAACAATAGTCAAATAAAGCAAGCATAACTTGTTCATCGAAACCATACTTTTTAAACCAAAGATTAATAGAACTATACCAAGAAGGAGACATGATACCTTGAAAATATAAACTGTTAATATTTTCAACTGCTTTGGCACGATATTCATTTTTAGAGTTTTTCTCTAAATCCTCTGGAGAAATATTTACTTTTGGAGAATATAGTTTATTTAATTCAATTTCTTGTAAACTATTTACAATATAGCCCTTTGGCTTTTTTATAATAACGTCTAAACTTTCCCAATAATCAAAAGCTTCTTGTATTGTCTTAAACGGAAGAGATAGGGCCTTAGCTACATCTGCAAGTTTAATATCTCTATTATATTTGGACAAAAAGAAAATATATAAATATACCTTAATAAAATCACCATTACTAGAAGATAAATACTCTGTAAAAAAAACATCAGGTATTTCTGTTGTACTAAATAAAATAGATTTATCATTTTGCTCTAATTTCATAAAAACCTCCGTTCGAGCAACTTCATTGCTTTTTACAAAATTTTCAATAAAAACCTCTTAATTGCAAGAATGAAAGAGGCTTTATTAGAATTCAAATGCTTAAAAATTATATCATTTTACATCGATTTTTACAAGTAAAAGGAAGAAAAAAGAAAGCATAAAAATGTTACAGGAATGTTGATAGATAAAAATAAACTTTTCTTCTAATAATGAATTTTATAATGTAAAAAAGCACATAAAGAATATTCTCATGATTAAATCCTATGAGGCTAAGTAAAAAAAGTGGAAAACAAAGAAAAACAAAAATGATTATTTTTAATGTAATTGAAAATGGAAATAAATTTAGAACGAAAAAAACACAAGAACACCAGACAACATTTGCAATGGCTGTAGAATAATCTAGAAAGCCTAGTAATTTCACTTTAAAATTATAATTTTTAGGAAAAATAAATTGCATAAAACCTCCTTAGATAGCGTAATAAATTAAAATTAAATAAATTTTACAAAATTAACAAAAGAAGTTTGAACAGTGGTAGAGAGGCCTCCCATTAATTCTCGAACAAATTGATTTGATTTCATTAAGGTATAAATGCAACCAACATAAATTAAACTAGAGAATAAATCAGAAGAAGGAGTAATAGAAAAAGTAATTAATAAAACAAAAGAGACAAAAATTTGAATAAATAGTAACGAGATCAAGCATTTAAACCAAGACTTAAAGAACCAAGAAGTTTTTTCATGAATTAGGGTTAGAAAAGCAAATGGAGAAATAAGTAACAAAACTTTTAAAAGAACATAACGGAGAGAATAAGAGAAAATAAGATTAAACAACCCGAAAGAAATAAAACCTTTTAAAAGACCTTGAATAGAAAAAATGTTAAAAGAAGTTTTATCTAAAGAAACAATAGAATTAATTTCTTGAGTCAAGCTAGCAAAACAAATATTTTTGTGTAATACATTTTCTCCAAGTTCGCGAATAGCAGAAGAAATAAGAGAATTTATCTCTAAAATTTGCTCACAAATAAAATAAGAATAATTGAG
The DNA here is from genome assembly GCA_963930325.1 of Bacillota bacterium. Classification (GTDB taxonomy): domain Bacteria; phylum Bacillota; class Clostridia; order TANB77; family CAG-508; genus CALXJM01. Next base: position 2,300 of record CAWVME010000036.1, read on the forward strand.
AAAAATAGTAATTAAAATGGTGCGAAATATAAATGAAAGAGGAGAAGAATGTGGAGATGTAGTAATATGAGATAAAAGTAATGAGATTCCATAATAAAGAAGGAAACTAATTAATAAAGAGTTTGCAATAACAATTAAATTAGAAGAAAGTGAAGATCCGTAGAAATTCTTCAATATAAGAATCATTTAGAATATCTTTTGTAACAAAAGTAATATCATCTAAAATGCCATATAATGTATTATCAATTGAAGAAAGAAAATTAGAAAAAATAATATTAATTGTATCTGTAATTAGAGAAATAAGATTAATTTCTTGATTTTCCAAATGAACACACATTCCTTTCTAATGTGAAGTTTGTATGAAAAAATTTTCATATACAATAATATCTTTACCCAACAAGAGTGTCTATAGCAGACAAAATTAAATCTACGGCAAGGATAAAAGCATAAGAGAATATAGTGCCACGAATTAAATTTTTACCGAATTCGAATTTTTTCTTCATCTCCAAAACTAAATTTTTTCATTAAAACTCCAGCGCCAATAGAAACGGCTGCTGCGGGAGTAGAAATAGCAATAATCCAATTTTTTATTTTTTCAAAAGCTTTTTTCAAAGTAGAAATTAATTTAGGGTCAGCAGCATAAGAGGGGGAATAAAGACAGAATAAAAAAATAAAAGATAAAATAATAGTAAAACAAAATAAAAATAACTTTTGCTTTTTCATCATAAAAACCTCCTTTAAAATTTTTTATATAAATTAAATAATAGAATTAAAATTAATTTTAGGTTCTGGCTGTGATTTAAAATAGGGAATCATTTGTAATTTACAAGGTGGTAGAATATAAGAACCATTAGATAAAAAACTAAGACAAGTAAAAGTTTCTAAATTCTGAGTAAAATCTTTGATATCATAGATAAAATCTTTTTGAGTATAAGTGTTAATAGATTCTGAAATATTAGAGTTTTGAGACTTTAAAGTTCTAGTTAAATAATCAAAATTAGTTTCTTTAGCGTTTTCAGAAATAGTTTTTGAAAGTTTCTCTTGTTCTTCTTTCCCTAACTGTTTTTGAGCTTCTTCTATAGTAAAAATATCATCTGTGCGATACCATAATTTATTGATTAAATTTTGAGAAATAGTTTTTACAGCATAGGGTTCTTTTAAAGTATTCAAAAGAGAAGTGTAACTTTGAGTAGCAACAATATTTATACATTTGGCTTCACGACTCTGTGCAAAAAAGTCGGCATCTGTTAAAGTTACATATTCATGATATTCATCACAAAGAAAAGCCGTTGTTCGGTCATATTTTTTAGTTGCAAGATTAGATAGTATTTCTGATTGAAAATCCAATTTTAAATAGGTAGCAATAATTTTAGAAAGATTTTTATACTCAGCCATATTCATATTTAACACAACAATTTTTCCATTTGATAACACTTCTTCAAAGCCTAAAAAGTTAAGATTTTCTTTGAGTGGACAAAAAGTATTTAAAACATCATAATCAGATAAAAAGTTTAGGGTAATACGACTTATTTCAGATTTTAAAATAGAAAGAGTACGAGCATCTAAAGAATAAAATTCATTTTCAAAAAAGTCTAAACTAGACAACAAATCATATATAGCAGGAGAATCGAAACTATTACTTTGAAATAGACCTCTTAAAACTTCTATTTTTTCTTGATAATATTTTTGCTCATTTATCAATTTATGGATTTCTAAAAAAGTAACATAACCATTATTATATAAACGACATAGTTTAATACATTCTGTTAAAATTTGTTCTACCTTGTCAAGCCAATAAGATTCAACATTGTTAGGGGAAAGTAATGTAAGAACGGTTTTTAATCTGTTTGCTAAAACAGATGGTTTTAAGCCAGGCTTATGAAGAGGATTATAATGAATAGTTCCACCAAGTTCTATTAAAACAATATCTTTTCCGCGATTAAATTCTTGAGAATATTTTTGGACTTGCTTATAAAAATTACCTTTTACATCTAAAATGAGCATTCCTATTTTTTGAAAAGAATTTTGATTTTGAAATTCAAGAAGTTGTCTCACAAATGGATACATAGCAGAACTAGTTTTTCCCGAACCAATAGTACCGGTAATGAGCATATTTTGATATAAACCTTTTTCAGAAATAAAAATAGGTTTAGAACTTTTAAAATCTTTTCCTATTAAAAGTTTAATAGAATCATCTGATTGAGAAGAAATCATGGTGGTGTTTTTTCGAAAAGGAAAATTTTTAAAAATGGAGAAAAAAACGAAACGAAATAAAATCAAATTACAAAAAAAGTAGAAAATAATATAGAAATGTTTTAAATTTTCCCATAAAATAGGATTTTTTTGGCAAATATCGAATGGAGTAAAACTATAAGGAATAATGACTTCTGTTGCTATAAATAAAGGACGAAAAAACAAATACATGCAAATAAATGAAAAAATAGAAAAAGAAAAAACGAGAGAAATTTTAAAAATAAAATTTAAAGATTTCACAAAAACCTCCATATGAAATTAAAAAGATTTTTTAGAAGCTTTTAGAGTCAATTTAGAACCTTGTGCATTATGCAAAAACTTATTTTCAAAAACCGAGTATAAAAAATAAAAAACGATAAAGACATTAAATAAAAATGAAATAAAAAATAAATGAATTAAAAACTCTATAAAATCACTCCTTTCATAAAAAGTAATGGAAAAAGAGCAAGTTCAAAAGTATGATATAACAAATTCTATATTTTGTCTATACTTTTTTAAAAAAATGTGGTAAAATAATAAAGTCAATAAAAATAACAATTAAAAAATATAGGAGGAAAACATGAAAATAGAAAAAACGATGAAAATAGGTGAACTATTAGAGGTTGCACCTGAAAAAGCCGATATTTTATTAGAAGCAGGAATGCATTGTTTAGGCTGTCCAGCTTCACAAGCAGAAACATTAGAAGAGGCTTGTGCAGTACACGGAATTAATGTAGACGAATTAATTGAAAAATTAAATGCTTAATCATACAGATATCTTTATTTTCTAAGAGGATTACTTTTATTGCATATGAAAAACTTAGTGTTTTTTCTGTGCAACGAGTTTAGATTTTATTAGTTTGTGTATATTTGCAAAATAAAACGTATATGTGGTGAAAGAATTTTTTTAAGTTTCCTCTTAGAAAAAAGATATCTATCTAAATTTTTATAAATAAATATTTAGCCTTTATTGTAATATATGCATCTATAGCTCAGTAGGATAGAGCGTTCCCCTCCTAAGGGAAAGGCCACTGGTTCGATTCCAGTTAGGTGCACCAAAAAGTTGAAATTTTAACTAATTTCAGCTTTTTTTATATAAAAAACAACTTTTTATTTTGAACTTTTGATCCTATGTAAGATTTTAATACACTATAGAAAAGTAAGAAAATCTATGGCTTTTGCTGTCTTAATATATATATTATTATATATGTTAAAAAAATAAATAGCAAAAAGCTAAGACAAAAGCTCCGTCCCTCTGTCTATAATGCTCTTGAAAAATATATAACTTATTGATATAATTATGTTGATAAATAAAATTAGGAGAAAAGTATGCAAAATGAGCAAGAAAAATTTATGAAACTAGCAATAAAAGAAGCAAAAAAAGCATATGATAAAGAAGAAGTTCCCGTAGGAGCAGTTATTGTAAAAGATGGAAAAGTAATTGCTAGAGCGCACAATTTAAAAGAATTAAAAAATGATACAACATGTCACGCAGAAATTTTAGCAATACAAAAAGCAAGTAAAAAATTAAATTCGTGGAGATTAACAAATTGCCAAATGTACGTAACATTAGAACCATGTTCTATGTGTGCAGGAGCTTTAATAAATGCAAGAATAGATAAAATTTATATAGGAACAGAAGACCCGAAAACTGGAGCTTGCGGATCTGTATTAAATTTATTACAAGATTATAAATTTAATCATACAGTTTTAGTAGAAAAAGGGTTATTGCAAAAAGAATGTGAAGAACTTTTGAAAAAATTCTTTAAAAGTTTAAGAAAATAATTATGGAGGAGAAATGCAAACAGAAGGGAAAAAGAAAACTTTACGTAGAATAGTTATAAGTAGTTTATTTGTAATTCTATTTGTGGTAGTTGGAACTTTAATGTTAAAATATGAAGTAGAAGGAGAAACAAATATGCCATTTAAACTAACTAAAATTTCTGTTGTTAGTACGGCTAGTGGCATTAATAGAGAAGGAACTACAGAAAACTGGAACTTAGCATTAATACAAAATAATGATATTTATTTAAATTTCCAGAAAAATAGTCAAAACAATAATGATATATTTATAAAAAAAATCTCTATGGAAAACATTACTATAAAAGAGCAACCCATGAAGGGAGAAGTAAAATTTTATAGAGCAATAGCGGAAGGCTCTAATACATATATCAACAAGGAAGAATACCGTATTGAACAGAACGTGGAATATAGTGGAGATGCAGAAAGTAATTTAGAACAATTAAAAATAGGAAACCAGGGAGGAATCGTCGGAATAAGATGTGCTATTGAAAATTTAGGAGAGCATGTCTCTAATAATACGGAAATAAGAATAGATGGCACTTTATTAAAAGAAGCAAATGTAACACAGGAAGACTTATTTATGAAAGTTGGTTTTGACATCATTTTAGAAGTAACTTCCGGAGTAAGATATAAGGCTTATGCAGAATTAGAATTACCTTGCGGAAATCTAATAGAAGAGGGAATTTGCAAAAATGATATAACAGACTTAAAAGGAATTGTATTTAAAAGATTTTAATGAACAAAAACGAAGTTTTTAATTAAAGGACTTGATTTCGAATACAGAAAATTATATAATAAAAATACTTTAAGGGTTAGCCCTTTTATGGAGAGTAGATTTCAATAAAAA
>CAWVME010000037.1:0-3335 GCA_963930325.1 Bacillota bacterium
TGGTATATTGCTTCATGTAAAAAGATTAAATACATGTTTCCAAAAGCACATGCAGCAGCATATGTAACAATGGCATTTCGTATTGCATGGTTTAAAGTACATATGCCTAAAGCTTATTATACAGCTTTCTTTTCAATTAGAGCAGATGAATTTGATAGTGATATTATGATTCATGGAAAAGAAAAGGTAAAGAACAAAATGAAAGAAATTGAATTACAGGGTAACGCAGCTTCTACAAAAGACAAAAATATGTATAGTGTTTTAGAAATTGTACTTGAAATGTATGAGAGAGGAATTAAGTTTTTGCCAATTGATTTATATAAATCACATGCAACCAAATTTTTAATGGAGGAGGATGGAATACGACCACCATTAAACAGTATACCAGGACTGGGAACAGTAGCGGCTGAAGGAATAGAAGAAGCAAAAAAAGAAGGGAAATTTATGTCTATTGATGATATGAAGATTAAATCAAAAATAGGAAATTCAGTAGTAGATTTATTGGAAAAAGCTGGTTGTTTAATTGGAATGACAAAAAGCAATCAAATGAGCTTATTTGGATAGGAAGGAATGCAAAATGGAAATTATAAAAAATTATATTTCACTGCAAAATATTTGCCTATATTTATTGCTTATTAACTTAATAGGGCTTATAATAATGTACATAGATAAAAGAAAAGCTCAAAAACAAACGTGGAGAATTCCAGAAAAAACATTACTGTATATTACATTACTTGGTGGAGGAATTGGATCTATTATAGGAATGTATACTTTCAGGCATAAAACACAAAAGGTAAAATTTCTTTTAGGATTTCCGATTATTACAATCATCGAAATAATTTTTTTAATATATTTTATTTGGAAAGTATATTTTGTATAGAAAGGGAGGTTGATAAAAATGGCAATTTTAGTTACAGGAGGAGCCGGATACATTGGTAGCCATACTTGTGTGGAACTATTAGAAAATGGAGAAGATCTCATTATTGTTGATAACTTTTCTAATAGCAAGCCAGAAGTTTTAGAAAAAATAAAGGAAATTACACACAAAAATTTTAAGTTTTATGAAGCAGACTTATTAGATAAAGAAAAAATGGAGCAGATTTTTAAAGAAAACCAAATTAGCGAGGTTATCCATTTTGCAGGGCTAAAAGCTGTGGGCGAATCTGTACAAAAGCCAATTGAATATTATCATAATAATGTAACAGGAACTTTAATTCTTTTAGAAGTCATGAAAAAATACAATTGCAAAAAAATTGTATTTAGCTCTTCAGCAACTGTATATGGAGCACCTAGAACAGTTCCTATTAAAGAAGATTTTCCACTTTCTACTACTAATCCTTATGGAAGTACAAAACTAATGATAGAACAAATTTTAAAAGACGTTTATGTGGCAGACAACGAATTTTCTATTATCTTATTACGTTATTTTAATCCAATTGGTGCACATGAAAGTGGAAAATTAGGAGAAGACCCAAATGGAATTCCAAATAATTTGATGCCATATATTGCAAGAGTTGCAAAAGGCGAATACGACGAGTTAAAAGTATTTGGAAATGATTATGATACAATAGATGGAACTGGAGTAAGAGACTATATTCATGTAGTAGACCTAAGTTTAGGACATGTAAAAGCAATAGAAAAAGTGCGAAAAGATAAAGGTGTAGAGGTGTATAATTTAGGAACAGGAAGAGGCGTCTCTGTTTTAGAATTGGTAAAAGCTTTTGAAAAAGTAAATAATGTAAAAGTAAATTATAAAATTGTAGGTAGAAGACCAGGAGATATTGCTATATGTTATGCAGATCCAACAAAAGCAGAAAATGAATTGAATTGGAAAGCAACTAGAACAATTGAAGATATGTGTAGAGATACATGGAAGTTTATTAACCAACAATGAAAAAATAATAGGGGAAAGGATGATAATAAAAATGGAAGAAGGAAAAAAGTTAGAAATACAAAAAAAATTAAAAAGAAATAATGGAATATTAATTGGCGCTATAGCTTTGTTTCTAGTTATGATTGCTATGATTATATGGATTTATATGATTCAAAATGCTGAACTAGAAACACCACATAGTATGCATGACGTAATTGCAAGTGGAGTAGAAAGAGAAAATGTTTATGTGAAAATGGATGCACAATTACTTACAGAATGCTTTGCTACATATGGAGATGGCTCCAGCACAGATAAAAGATACTATTTTGCTTCAGACGGAACCTATACTTATATACTTAATTTAACAGTGAGTCAGTTTGATGAAATGAAAACTATTTATGAATTTACTTACGATTCTAGCGAAGATGCGACTGTTCCAGAACCAATAGAAGTAACAGGTGTTACAGCTTTTATTCCAACAGACATAAGAGAAATTGCTATAGAAGCATATAATGAAATGATGGAAGAAGAACTTTTAACAGAAGAAAACTTTGATGAATATATAGGTCCTATGTGTATTCAAGTAGGAACAACTCCAAGAGATAATTATGTTTGGCAATTTGTAATTGCATTTACTGCTGGAGTAATGGGTATTGTTTTACTTATTATATATTTAAATTATCATTTTACAACTAAAAAAACACTAAAAAAATATGCAAGTCAAATGGATGAAATATATCAAGAAATAGAAGCAGAAGAAACGAACACTTACAACAAAGGAAAATTATATATAACTAAAAATTATTTGATTGACCTAACTACAGGACTTAATATTATTAAACTATCAGAAATTGAATGGATGTATCCGCATGAATATAGAAGAAATGGAATTGCTACTACCAAGAGTATTATTGTTGTGACAGTAGATGGAAAAAGAAGCCAAATAGCAAAAATGGATGTTATATCTAAAAAATCAAAAGAAATGTTTGAAGAAGTGTATAGTAAAATTTCTGAAAGAGTACCAAACGCTATGAATGGATATACCAAAGAAAACATTAAAGCAATGAAAGAAAAAGATAAAGAAAGAAAACAAAATAAAATATAAATAAAAAGCAACTGATACATTTGTAGCAGAAACGAATGGGCGAACATCGTTCTTCTTCTGTCACTATTCAGAAATTGCTAACAAAAAATAATGCCCAAACACTTGCAAAAAAATAAACCATTTGGTAGTATATAAATATAAAAAGAAAAAACGAAGGAGAAAAACAAATGAAGGCTGCAAACCGTTGGGGCTGTAACACACACACACACACACACAAGTAAATATTAAAAAAGAAATAAATAATAAAAACCTAACCGTCTTAAAACTAACTATATAAGAGATGGTTAGGTTTTTTGCATATTACATTTAAAAAACAAAAAAGCAATAAAAATTCAACGATACATTTGCAAAATGAAA
>CAWVME010000038.1:0-4729 GCA_963930325.1 Bacillota bacterium
AGTCTGTAATTTTAGGATGATTTATCATTAATTCACGAGACATAAGAGCAATATCATAGGGCGAAGTTACATGCCCATCTTCGTCAATTCCATGGCAATTCTTGAAGGTAGTGTCGTTCATGCCTAACTCTTTAGCACGAGCATTCATTTGTAGAACGAAAGCTTCTTGAGAACCAGCTAAAAATTCAGCCATTGCTACTGTACAATCATTAGCAGAAACTACACAAATGGCTTTTAACATTTCATGTACAGTTAACTGTTCTGTTTCATTAAGCCAAATTTGAGAACCACCCATGGACCTAGCGTTTTCACTACAAGGTACCTGGTCATTTAAATCAATTTTTCCACTATCCAGAGCTTCCATAATAAGTAAAATGCTCATGATTTTTGTAACAGAAGCAGGACGTAATTTTTCGTGAATATTGTGTTCATATAGTATTTTGCCAGTGGACTGCTCCATTAATATGGCTCCACCGGATTCAAGGTTTAGAAAATTTTCACTACTCTGTTCAGTTATAGTAGTTGAAACATTATCAGAGCTAACCGAAGAAGTTTCTACACTATTAGACCAAACATATTGTGCATCTGTTGCAAAAATACACAAATTTGAAAAAAGAAAAAATATGGTTAATAAAACAACCCCTATTTTTTTTAGAAACAACATATACAGAATCATTCCTTTCCATAAGTAATTATATTTTACAATAAAACCTTAATTTAAGAGTTTAATATAGTATAAAATATTCAATGAAAAAGAATTTAGAATAAAAACTTAAGAAAGTTTTACTAAACGAACAAGGACCGTATTTTCATCACAAATACAATCAATTCGAACATCTGTACCTAGATCGTTTCGAAACTTTAAATCTACACTTCCATATGAGACCGCAGCATCATAGCCTTCAGGTACATAGTAAACGCGTTTGCTATGTGAATGTCTTTCGGTAACGGTAATTCCAGGCAAATCTTTGATAACGCAATACAAAGTGCTACTAATTTGACACTTTCCGCCCACCATAGTCTTCAAAAATTTCGCCATTTTCATCATAAATGGAAGCTGGCAAATAACCAGCTTCAGGAGTTGCTTCTCCTAAAGTATCACAGAAAGAAAAAGTTTCTCCTGCAGAAACGACTGTGCCATTTAAGGTATTACAAGCTACTTTAATATTATTCAACCTACTTTCTGTTTTGTCATAAATTGTGCTAGTATAAGACCCTAACTCTGTTTCCACAATAGGCTTAGAAGAGTTTGAGTTATTTACTATAAAATTATCGCTATTTACATTCTCTTCTGCTAGTGTTCTGGATGCATTAATCTGTGAATTATTTTCTTGTTTACCGCTTTGACATCCTGTAAGAAAAAATGCGCATAAAAATAAAATAAAAACAATCTTTTTCATAATATCCATAGTTTTTACGAAATTATTAATATTATGTATATATTGACAAAAAAATATTTTATAGTATAATTAATAAATAGAGGTTAAAAAATAATTCAAAGTAATTAATAAAAACAATTTATTACCTATTATGAATGATTATCAATGTACAGCATTTTGTAAAAGGTATATGAAGATTAATTTGCATAATCTCAAAAAGTGAGGGAAAAATATGATAGCAAAAATATGGAAAAAGGTATTACTTGCAATTTTAATTATTGCATGTCTATTTAATATTGTAAATAAATTGGTAAGTAAACAATCTTTTGATAAAGAAATAGAAAGTTCTGCTGAATATATAAAAACAATAGAAGAAGAAAAAGAATAAAAAACAGTTGCAAAACGTAAAAAAATATGGTAATATAATAAATAGTAAATTTTATAATAGAAATAAGAAGAGGTGAATAGTCGTGAAAGAAGGAATACATCCAGAATATAATGAAGCAACAATTACATGTGCTTGCGGTAATGTAATGAAAACTAACTCTACTAAAAAAGACTTAAAAGTAGATGTTTGCTCAAAATGTCATCCATATTGGACAGGAAACTTAAAACAAAACAAAACAGGAGGAAGAGCAGAAAAGTTCAAGATAAAATATGGACTTCAATAGAGCTTAAAGCAAAAGACTTTGTAATGTTTCTAAATATAGAAATATTGCAAAGTCTTTTGTTGTTTAAGCAGTTTTTATATTTATACATTGCATTTTTAATATTCTTTATTATATAATAGTAAAAACTAGGAAGGATGAAGAACATGATTTTTGAGAATAAAATAAAAGCTTATGCTTTTGTAGGACCATCTCGGAACAGGGAAAAGTTATCGCGCACAAATGGTGGCAAACGAAAAGGAAATTAGCTATATTATTGACGACGGTTTGCTTATTAAGGATAATGAAGTAATTGCAGGTACCTCAGCAAAAAAAGCACCTACAAAAATAGAAACTGTAAAACATGCATTATTTTCAAAACCAGAGCAACAAATAGAATTCAAAAAAATAATAAAAAAATATAAACCAGATAAAATACTCATTTTAGGAACATCTGACAATATGGTACAGAAAATAGCGGAAAATTTAGGAATAGGACCAATTATAGAAACTATTTATATTCAAGATGTAGCAACAGAAGAAGAAATGAAAACAGCAAAAAGAATTAGGCAAACAGAAGGAAAACATGTTATACCTGTACCAACTTTCGAGATAAAAAAAGATTTTTCAGGATATTTATTAGATCCTCTTCAAATTTTTAAATCGAAAGGAAAGAACGCAAAACCATATATGGCTGAAAAATCTATTATAAGACCAACTTTTAGCTATTTGGGAAATTTTACAATATCGGATACAGTATTTAGACAGATTATAGAATACTTGTGCAAAAAAACGCCGGCTATTTATAGAGTTATAAAAGTTCGAACAGAAAACTCTGTAGGAGGGATGAACATTTATATGGAAGTTTCAGTCCAGTACGGATATAATGTAATAGAAGCACTAGAACAATTTAAATATAAATGTAAGCACGAAATTGAAAACTTAACTGCTATGAACGTAGCAAATATTGATATGCTTGCAAAAGAAATACATGTCCCAGAAAAATGAAAAGAAAGAAGGAATTTATATGCCATTTGTAGTTGCAATAGATGGACCGGCAGGTGCAGGAAAAGGAACTATAACACAAATTTTAGCACAAAGACTAGGATTAGTAAATATTGATACGGGAGCAACTTATCGATGTGTTGCATTGGCAACTCTAAGACAAGGGATAGAACTAGAAGAACAAGAAAAAATAATAAATTTAACAGAAAAAATTCAAATTCAGATGGATGAAAATCAACAGGTATATTTAAACGGAGAAAATGTCACAAAACAAATTAGAGAAAAAGAAGTAAGTAAAATTGTGTCTCAGGTATCGAGTATAAAGGAAGTAAGATACAAAATGGTAGAATTACAACGAAAAATGGCAGAAGGCAAAAATGTTATTATGGAGGGAAGAGACATTGGAACTTATGTTTTCCCAAAAGCAGATGTAAAGATATATTTAGATGCAACTTTAGAAGAACGAGTACAAAGACGACATAAGGAGATGCAAGAAAAAGGTGTAACAATGACTAAAAAAGAGGTAGAAGAAAACATAAAAATAAGGGACTATAATGATACTCACAAAGAAATAGGAGCATTAAAAATAGCAGAAGATGCTATTGTTGTAGACACAACAGGGAAGTCTATCAAGCAAGTAGTAGAAAAAATAGAGAAAATCATTAAAAGAAATATAAATTTGTAAAGTAAACTACGACAAGGAGGAAAAACGTGAAGAGAGAAATCATAAAAGGATTTTTACATGGATTACTTAGAATTGTATACAGAGTAAAAATAACAGGGAAAGAAAATGTATTAAAAGAAGGAGGATGTATTATAGCTGCTAACCATATTCATGCTTTAGACCCAGCTGTTATCTTATTAACCAACAAGCGTGCTGTAAAATATATGGCAAAAGAAGAACTATTTAAAAATCCTATTTTACGATGGTTAGCTAAAACATTTGGCATATTCCCAGTAAAGAGGGATGGAAAAGATCTAGAAGCAATTAAAACATCTCTTCGAATATTAAAAAGAAAAGAAATTTTAGGAATTTTTCCAGAAGGAACAAGAAATGGGCTAAGAAAGGGAAAAAAAGTAAAGAACGGAGCTGTACTAATTGCTATGAAAGCGGGGGTGCCAATTATACCAGCAGGTATTTCTGGAAGCTATAAACCATTTTGCAAAATTAAATTAAATTATGGAAAGCCAATTTACTATGATAAATACAAAGAAGAAGAACAAACAAAAGAATTAGCAGATAAATTAACTAAAGAGCTTATGGATGAAATTGTAAGATTAAGAGATAACTAATTATGCAAGATAATTTGACAAAAACTGCAAAAAGGTGTATAATAAAAAAACCTTTATGAGACTAAGAAATAGACGGGACATCCCGTCTTTTAACAAGTAAGAGAGGAATAGCTGGAAAGTACCAAATATTTTTTGGACAGTAAATTTCTTGAGAAAGGAATGAAAAAGATGAAGAACGAAAAAATAAGAAATGTAGCAATTATAGCACATGTTGATCATGGAAAAACTACTTTAGTAGACGCTATGCTTAAACAAAGTGGTGTTTTTAGAGCAAATGAACAAGTAGAAGAAAGAGTTATGGACTCAAATGATTTAGAAAAAGAAAGAGGAATCACGATTCTTTCTAAAAATACTTCTATACAATATGGAGATATTAAAATAAATATTGTAGACACACCAGGACAT
>CAWVME010000039.1:0-17295 GCA_963930325.1 Bacillota bacterium
AATAAAAGAAATTGATTTAGAACCCGTTTTTTCTTGTAAGCTTTGTAATGATACTGGATACATCAATCAAAATGAAACTTCTTCTATGTGCAATTGTTTAAAGCAAAGAATTTTTAATATAGAATATAATAAATCTAATCTTGGTAATTTAGAAAAAGAAAATTTTTCTACCTTTCGTTTAGATTTTTATTCTAATGAAGTTGACCCAGAAAAATATCGTTCTAAAATTTCTCCTAGGGAAAATATACTAAAAATAAAATCTATTTCAGAAAAATTTATTGAAAATTTTAATTCTCCAGAAGAAAAAAATCTAATATTTATGGGGAACTCTGGTTTAGGAAAAACTTTCTTATCCAATTGTATTGCTAATGAATTATTAAAAAAAGGAAAAACAGTCTTATACCAAACAGCTCCAATTATGCTTGAACAGATTATTAATTATCGCTTTGATAAGCCAAATTGCAATCCAGATATTGTCGATAATTTACTTAATGTAGATTTGCTCATTATTGATGATTTGGGAACAGAAAATGTAAATAGTATGAAATTTACAGAATTATTTAATATATTAAATTCTCGTTTATTAAATCAATCTCATAAAATTACTAAAACCATTATCTCTACAAATTTAACATTGCAAAATATTTATTCCATTTATGATGAAAGAATTGCTTCTAGAATTGTTGGATATTATACAGTTTGCAAATTTTTCGGTGAAGATATTCGTTTTAAAGTTATAAACTAAAATCAACCAAATTATCGTTTATTTTTCTATACCACAAAAAGGCTACGCTAAAATATTGCGTAGCCTTATATATATTCATTCTATACTTCTTTTGTTTCTTCTTCTGGTATTTTTTCAATGCTTACTACTTTTCCCTCACTAGTCCTCATTAAAGTTACACCTTGTGTGCTTCTTCCTAGTAGACTAATTCCTGATACATTTAATCTAATTATTGTTCCCGTATCTGTAATCAGCATTACATCATCAGTTTCATCTACAATACGAATTCCTACTATTTCTCCTGTTTTTGGAGTTATTTTATAAGTAATAATTCCTTTTCCCCCTCTATTTTGTACACGATATTCTTCTAACTCAGTACGTTTCCCAAATCCATTTTCCGTAATGGCCAACAATGTTTTTTTGCTTCCAGAAATAATAGATTCCATTCCTATTACGAAATCCTCTTCATCCAACTTAATTCCTATTACTCCTGTAGATACTCTTCCCATTGGTCTTACATCTTGCTCACTGAAAGTAATCGCCATTCCCCTTCTAGTTACTAACACTACATTATCCTGTCCATCAGTTAATCTAACATCAATTAATTCATCATTTTCCTTTAAAGTAATTGCCTGTAATCCGTGTTTTCTTACGGAATTATATTCTGTAAGAGATGTTTTCTTTATAATTCCATTTTTAGTTGCAAATAATAAATATTTTCCTTCTGCAAAGTTCTGAATTGGAATAATAGCCGATATTTTTTCTCCTGGATCTAAGCTTAATAAATTAACAATAGCTGTTCCCCTAGCTGTTCTACCTGCTTCTGGGATTTCATATCCTCTTAGTCGATATACCTTTCCTTTATTACTCATAAATAATATAGTGTCATGTGTAGATGCTGTAAAAATGTCTTTTACAAAGTCTTCTTCTCTAGTTGATATTCCTGTGATCCCTTTTCCTCCTCTTTTTTGGCTTTTATAAGTATCCACCGGTACTCTTTTAATATATCCGAAGTGTGTTAAGGCAACTACCGTATTTTCTTCCTTAATTAAATCTTCTACTTCAAATTCTCCTTCAGCAGCAATAATTTTTGTTTTTCTTTCATCTCCAAATTTTTCTTTAATTTCTAAAAGTTCTTCTTTGATAATATTAAATACTAGTCTTTCACTGCTTAATACCTCTTTTAGATAAGCAATTAATTTCATTAATTGTTCGTATTCTTCTTCTATTTTCTCTCTTTGTAATCCAGATAATGTCTTTAATCTCATATCTAGAATTGCTTGTGCTTGTATTTCAGATAGTCCAAATCTTTGCATTAATCTTTCTTTTGCGTCATCATAAGAGTTACGAATAATATTAATAACCTCATCAATATTATCTAATGCAATTTTTAATCCCTCTAAAATATGAGCTCTTGCTTCTGCTTTATCTAGTTCAAATTTTGTTCTTCTTAATATAACAACTTTTCTATGTTCAATATATTCGTCTAAGCATTGTCTTAATGTTAAGATTTTTGGTTCGCCATTAACTAAAGCTAACATTATAATCCCAAATGTATCTTGCATTTGTGTATTTTTATATAATTGATTTAAAACCACCTGTGCATTTGCATCTCTTTTTAATTCAATTACTATGCGAACTCTATCAATTCTATCTGATTCGTCTCTAACTAAAGAAATTCCTTCTATACGTTTTTCATTAGAAAGTACAGATATATTTTCTACTAATTTAGCTTTATTAACTTGATATGGAAGTGATGTAACAATAATTCTCTGCTTGTTTCCACTCATTTCTTCAATTTCTGCTTCTGCCCTTAAGGTTATTTTTCCTCTTCCAGTCGTATAAGCTTGTTTTATTCCTTCTCTTCCTAAAATAACAGCACCAGTTGGAAAATCTGGTCCTTTAATTTCTGCCATTAGTTGTTCGTCTGTTAGATTGTCTTCATCAATAATTCTTATAATTCCATTAATTAGTTCTGTTAAATTATGTGGTGGAATATTGGTTGCCATTCCAACAGCTATTCCCGAAGAACCATTTGCAAGTAAAGCTGGTATTTTAGCAGGTAATACAGTTGGTTCTTGTAATCTATCATCATAGTTTGGCATAAAATTAACTGTATTTTTTTCAATATCAATTAGCATTTGTTCTGCTATTTTTGACATTCTTGCTTCTGTATACCTCATCGCTGCAGCTGAATCTCCATCAATAGATCCAAAATTCCCATGTCCATCAATCATTACATATCTCATAGAAAAGTCTTGTGCCATTCTTACCATAGCATCATATACTGCTGCATCTCCATGAGGATGGTACCTACCTAGAACAGAGCCAACTGTATTTGCACATTTTCTGTATGGCTTATCGGAAGTAATTCCATCTTCAAACATGGCATACAAAATTCTTCTATGCACTGGTTTTAAACCATCACGAACATCTGGTAATGCCCTAGAAACAATAACACTCATAGCATAATCGATATATGATGTTTGCATTTCTGTTTCAATATTTCTTTGAATAATATTTTCTTGTATGTTGTCCATTTTCTTCCTTCTTTCTTCGTATTTTTCTACACTGCTATTATACTAAACCGTAAGAAAATATGCAAATATTTTTAATTTTTTTTCGTTTTTTATAATGTTTTAAGCAAGTCGTTTAGCTAATTCGATTTCTTCTTCTGAAAGTTGAAAATTTTCTCCTTTATTTTTTATTACATTATGTAGATTTTCTATTATTCTTGCTTGCTTTATTGTATTTTCTAATGGAATTATTTTTTTCAATTCTTTTTCTATCTTTTTATATTCTTTTTCCATTCCATTAAAGTTTTTTTGCTCGTAATAATTTTTCCAAGAAGCTGAATAAGTGTTGATGTTTTCTATAGCTTTTATTTGTTTTGTCATAACATTTTCAATATTTTTTTCCACATTGTCTAATACTATATTTTTCCCTTGCTTAATAATATTAGCTGTGTTACTGTTTAACATATTGTTTTTTTGAGCTGCGTTAACTACAATATCAATTAAATTTGAAGTACTGTCTATAATTCCTCCTTTTTTTATGGCTGTTTCTACTTGAGATATATTATCAAATTTACCTGTAAAAATTCCAATGGCACTCTTTCCCATATCAATTGCTGATTTTACAATTTGATTTATTCCATCTTTTAGTCCATTTTGCAATAAAGTATTTTTTATATCTATTACTTGATTTTCTATTAAATCTGGTAGAATTGCTCTTAATCCTATATCAATTCCTGTATTAATTACTTTACCTATAGTGCTTTCTAAAAATTTATTTTGTTCGTTTTCTAAATTTAAATTTTTTTCGTTTTCTAGATTTTTTTCTATTTCCTGGTTAATTTCTTTTTCCATTATCTCTCCTTTTTAATTTTTATATTTTATTTACTGTTTTTTTATAAAATATTTTTTCTTTTATTTTAAATAGTTTGATTTTTTCACAAAAAATATTTTTAATTATTTTTTTATATTCTTTTTTTATATTTTTATTTATAAAATTTATTTTTTTATTTATAAATAAATTGTAATTTAAATTATAATTTATTTTTCCTAAAATATAAAATGGTGAAAATATTTTATTTACTATTTTTTTATCAATAGAATTTTTATTTTGTTTATTAAATATAATTTCTATTTTTTCTTTTTTTATTTTCCAAGAATAAATATATTTTTTTAATATTTCTTGAGATTTTTTTATGCCTAATAAATTTGCTTCCGCAAGAAAAATAATTTTATCACTATTCATTAATATTTTTTTTAATATTTCTTCTTTACAGCTAGAATTTAAATCACATAAAATAACATCGTATTTTTCTTCCATTTTATTTAATGTTTCATTTATTTTATTTTCATCATTTATTTCCCCTGCACATATTAAATGAATTTTTTTATTTATTTTTATAATCATATTTTCCATTTTTAATTCGTTTATATTTTTATTTAAATATTTTTTTACTCCAAATAAAATATTTAAATTTGCATCTTTTGAAAAATCTATTAATAATATTTTTTTATTTTTTATTTGACATGATAGCATGTAACTAATTATTGTTTTGCCAACACCATTTGCTCCAGTTATTGATATTGTCTTTATTTTATTTTCTTTTTTATAATTTTCTTTGTTTTTTATTTTTTGAGGAATTATTTTATTTTTTAATTTTTTCACTTTTTTATTTTCTGCTTCTTTTTTATCTTTTTCTAATAATATCTTTTTTAATAATTCAATTTCTTCTTTTATTTCATCTTTTGAATTTACTTCTTTTTTATTTATTATTTTTATTATTTCTTCTTTTGTTGTTTTATAATTATAAAAAATATTGAAAACTCCTTTTTCAATTAAACGATTTTTCACCTCTTCTTTTTCCTCTTCTAAAATAATAATTATTTCTATTTTTTCATTTATTTCTTTTATTTTTGATATTAATTCTATAATATTTATTTCTCCCGGAATTATTTCACTTAATATTAAAAAATCAATATCTTTATTTTTTTCTAATTTTTCTAAAATACCTTCTTGATATTGTATATCTGGTCCTAATATTTTATATTCTTGTATTTTTTTTAACTCTTCATTTAGGTTAGGATTTCCTAATGCTGTTATTATTTTTTTCATTTTCATTTCCTTTCTAGTTTTATTATTTCTATCCGATTATTTCTTTTTCAAAATCTGCACTTTCTATTTTAGTAGCAATATGGTCATCTCCTACAAACATTAAACATTCTCCTCTTTTTAGTGATTTAATTTCTATTTTTTCTTTTTCTGATAAATTTGTATATTTTTCTAATAATAAAATATTCTCCTCTTCTAATGAGAAAAAACACTTTATACTAGAATTATTTAATATACTTTTTCCATAGATTCCTTGTTCCAAACTAAATAAGTCTGAAATATCCTGTGTAATAGCTACTGCGCTTCCGCCATATTTTCTAATAGTTTTAAATATTTTATAAATAAAACCTGCCACTTCTTTATTTGATGTTATTCCAATTAATCTCCAAACCTCATCTAAATAAATTGTTTTTTTTATATTTCTATTTAATTTAATTTTATCCCAAAATAATTCTGTAAATAAATACATTCCATATTTTAAGTTTTCTTCTCCCAATTCGTAAACATCTGCTACAATAAAAGGATTTTTTATTTCTATATTTGTTATATGATTAAAAAATTTCAAGGAACCTTTTACAAACGGAATTAATTTTATTTGAAATTTCTTTGTTCTTTCTTCTTTCCCTAAAATATTATATAAATCTTCTAATATAGGCATATCTTTGCTTTCTTTAAAAATTGGTTTTATTGAAATTGTATTTTTATCTACTTTATATAGACTTTTGTCATCAAAGGTAATTTGTTTTTCTTTGTAGCATTCTATCAATTTTTCTTCTAATATAGCTTTTTCCTCTTCATTTAAATCTCCCATAACCAAATTGAAAAATCCTATTAGTTTTGTTAACTTAGTAGCTAAATATCCACTTTGTTCTTCTATACTTTCTTCTCTAATGTCAAATATATTAATATATGTATCTGAACTTGGTCCTAATTTTATAATAGTTCCTCCTACATATTCACACAAACTTGTATATTCTCTATCTGGGTCTATAATATATTGTTCTACATTTAATAATCTATATCGTAAAGCTTGTAATTTAACAAAAAAAGATTTTCCGAGAACCACTAGTCCCAAATATACACATATTAGCATTTTTATATTTTTCCGTATTATATTTATCAATAAAAATTAATGAATTATTATAAATACTATTCCCTATATAAATTCCATTTTCATCAAATATAGTAGAAGAAATAAAAGGATATGTAGCAACTAATCCGCTACTTAAAACATTTCTTCTTGCTGCTTGCTTTATATCTTGATGATTAAGCATAAGCGGACTACAGGATAAAAATAATTGTTCTTGCCTAAAATTTGCTCTTCGTGTTTGCATACCAGAACTCTGCAAAATCCCTTCAATTTTATTTAATGAATATTCTAATTCTTTTAAATCTTCTGAAAAAACATTCATATAAATATATAAAAAATATAAATCTTCGTTATTAATTTGAATCTCTTTTCTAATATATTTTGCATCATTGTATGTGAAAGAAGCAATATCAATATCTTGTTTATTTTTATTTTCTAATTCTACCCCAACATTTCCTATATAATATGTTAAATCTTTTATAGTTTTATATGTATCTTGCTTTTCATAAAAACAAGATATATTCATATTAATATTAGAATCTATTATATTTTTTAAAATAATGTCTCCATATTCTCTATAATAATTTGTTATTATTATTCCTGCATAATAAATATTATCAATTTCTATATATTTAGGATTATTTAAATTAATATACGCAGGTAAAATTTCATCTTTATTGTTTTTAGTTCCATATAAAAAATTTAAATTGATTTTATTTTTTTTTATTTCTTTTTTATTTTTTAAATTTTTATAAATATTATTTATAATTTTCATTTTTAATTCCTTCTATTTTTTTATTAAATAATTCCTATAATTAAAAAAAGAATAATAAAAATCTAAAATTTGTTTTTTTTGATTAATTTCTATAACATTGTTTCCACATCGAGATAAACATTCTTTAATTTTAAAATACTGTGTATTTAAATTATTTATACATATTTTTTCACTATTTTCATTTATTTCTTTTTGGGGGATGTTTTGTTTTAAAAGAATAAAAAATTTTTTTGAAGATGATTTATTTTTTAAATTCATTTCTTGAATATATTGAATATATTTTTCTGTTATTTTTTTTATATTTTTATTTTTTTCTTCATTTAATTTTTCTTGAATTTTAAAAATATGAGAATTTAAATTTTCTTTATTTGTTTGAATTAAAATTTGCATATCTTCTTGACATGTTTTTAAAAAAATTTTATAAGAATTTAAAATTGCCTCTTTTTCCATGTTAGATTTTAGATTAAAATTAATTGGTGTTATTTTTAAAATTTTTATATATGATGAGTCTTTTAATTGTATAACACCATTTTCTAGAATTTCTTTTAAAGGCAACCATTCTTGAACAGAATAAATAGTTTTTAGATTCAAAAAATCACCTTTTCCTTTAATATGTTTTTATTTTACATATTTTTTATTTGTCTGTCAATCTTTTTTCATCGACCTTTTTCGACAGTTACATATTTTTTTATAAAATATGTATAAAAAGAATTTTTATTCACATACTACTATCATAAGGTTTATATTAGTCGGACCAAGAATTTTATAAGATCATATATATGGTTTTATACGATTCGGGCAAAGGTTTATATTAGCTTTTATTTTAAGGTTAGTATAAGCCGGAGATGAGATTATATTATATGTATGTAAGCTATATTTAAGATTTATTTATATATATGGTTAAATTATATGTAATATAGTCAAAGTGAAGATTGCATTTATGCTTAATATTTACTATTTTTTAAGTCCGTATTTACAAAATAGTAAATACAAGTGGTCGATACTAGTCCCTTGTTAGGACAAATTCGGTTACTTATAGTGTATTTGCAGTCGAGCAACTGATTTCTATTTTTGGTTGATTGCTTATTTGAATAGTGATATTCATTAGGTGAAAAAATTAGAAATAGGAGTTTTAGCCAAGATTAATATGGGCTTTATGATAATAGCGTAGAAGTAATTTGCTTCTACGCTATTAATATATTTAACTGTTTCTATATATCTAAATTCTTAACAAATTTTGCATTAGTTTCAATAAACTTACGTCTTGGTTCAATATCATCTCCCATTAAAACTGTAAAGACTTCATCTGCTTTAATGGCATCATCTATATTTACTTTAATTAAAACTCTTGTTTCAGGATTCATAGTTGTTTCCCATAACTGCTCTGGATTCATTTCTCCTAAACCTTTATATCTTTGAATTCCTACATTTTCTCTTCCAATTTCTTTTAATTTTGCTTCTAATTCATCATCTGTGTAACAATAAATATCTTTCATTCCTTTTTTAGATAATTTATAAAGTGGTGGTTGTGCCAAATACACGTTTCCATTTTCTACCAACGGTCTCATATATCTAAAAAAGAATGTTAAAAGTAAAGTACGAATATGGGCCCCATCTACATCGGCATCAGCCATTATAATAACTTTTCCGTAGCGAATTTTTGTAATATCAAAATCATTTCCTATTCCAGCACCTACAGCTAATATAACTGGCTGCAATTTATCATTATTGTAAATTTTATCTGCTCTCGATTTTTCTACATTTAACATTTTTCCCCATAAAGGTAAAATAGCTTGAAATTTTCTATCCCTTCCTTGTTTTGCACTTCCACCTGCAGAGTCTCCTTCAACTATAAATACTTCACATTCTTCCGGATTTTTTCCACTACAGTCTGCTAATTTTCCTGGAAGTGTAGAGCTTTCCATTGCATTTTTCTTTCTCACTAATTCTCTTGCTTTTCTTGCGGCTTCTCTTGCTCTAGAAGCACTAATACATTTTTCTAAAATGGCCTTTGCAACATTTGGATTTTCCTCTAAATAAGCTGCCAATTCTTCATTCATAGCACTCATGACAGTTCCTGTAACTTCGCTATTCCCTAACTTTGTTTTTGTCTGCCCCTCAAATTGAGGTTCTTTTACCTTTACAGATATAACTGCTGTTATTCCTTCTCTTATATCTTCTCCTTGTAAATTTTGATCTTTTTCTTTTAAAATGTTATGTGATTTAGCATAATCATTAAACACCTTTGTAAGAGATCTCTTAAATCCTTCTAGATGGGTTCCACCTTCGATTGTATTAATGTTGTTAACAAAAGAATATAAATTTTCTGAGTAAGCTGTCGTATACTGAATTGCAATTTCTATAGGAAATTCTCCTGATTTTTCTATATAAATTGGTTTTGCATTAATTTTTTCTTTGTTTCGGTTTAAATATTCTACAAAAGAATTTAATCCTCCTTCATAACAAAAGTCTGCTTTCTTATATGGCTCTTCTCTTTGATCTTCTATTGTTATTCTAAGTCCTTTTGTTAAAAAAGCCATTTCCCTAAATCGATTTTCTAGCACTTCATATTCATATTCTAATGTTTCAAAAATAGAACTATCTGCTAAAAATCTTACCTTTGTACCAGTTTTATTAGAATTTCCAATTTTTTCTAGCTTTTTAGTAATTTTTCCTCTTTCAAATGCCATTTGGTAAATTCCACCATCTCTTTGTATAGTAACTTCCGTCCAATCAGACAAAGCATTTACAACAGAAGCACCAACTCCATGAAGTCCACCAGATACTTTGTATCCACTATCTCCTCCAAATTTTCCACCTGCATGTAATTTCGTATAAACAGTTTCTGCAGCAGATATTTTTGTTTTTGGGTGAATATCTACTGGAATTCCTCTTCCATCATCCTCTACACTAATAATATTTCCTGGCTCAATAATAACATTAATATTGTTACAATATCCTGCCAAAGCTTCATCCACACTGTTATCTACAATTTCGTATACTAGGTGATGTAGTCCTCTTACAGATACACTTCCTATATACATTCCTGGTCTTTTTCTTACAGCCTCTAATCCTTCTAATACTTGTATTTGATCTGCTTTATACTCATGTTCAAATTTTTCCATTTTCTATCTGTTAGTTTTTAACTAACATTCCTCCTCTCTCTCTTTAAGTATTTCTATATATCAGCTTTTGTCCTTTTTTCTAATGTAGTTGATAAAATATTAGTAATATACCCTTTTTTCACATTATTTTCAATTACTAACACAAAGGTTTTTTTTCTTTCTCCTGCAATGTCTATAACATTTCCGTCTAATTCTTTTAAAATCTGCTGATATTCATTTGTTTTTTCAATTGATTCTATATTAAAAATTCCTATTACATTTTTTGAATTTACACTAATATCTTTTCCAATATGCAAATACATTTTTATCCCCATTTCTTTTCGTAACAATCATCTTTCATGTTACTTCAGTTTCTTGTATAATTTTACCTTCTTCTACGTAAAAGCTTTTTCCTCTTTCTATATTTATTTTATCAGTACATGTAATTAAAACTTGATTTTTCTTAATAGTAGATACAAATTTCATCCTTCTTTTTTCATCTAATTCAGACATAAAATCATCTAACAACAAAATTGGATATTCACCAATCTCCTCATAAATTACTTCTACCTCTGCCAATTTTAAAGATAATATAGAAGTTCTCTGTTGTCCTTGAGAGCCGTATACTTGTACAGGTTTTTCATTAATAGAAATTTCAAAATCATCTCTGTGAATTCCTAAATTTGTATATCCTCTTTGTATATCTATTTTTTCTATTTTTTTCAACTCTTTTAAATATTCCTCTTTGTTTTCACAGCTAGATTTATATTCAATTTTTATTTTTTCTTTTTCTTCTGTTACTTTGGGGTGGATTTCTAGTAATTTATTTTTTAATTTTTCTACAATTTGTCTTCTCTCTATAAAAATCTTTTCTCCCAATTCAGCTAATTTTTCATTCCAAATTTCCAACATTTCTACTGATTTATTTTCATATTTTATTTGTCTTAAGTATATATTCCTTTGCTCTAGTGTTTTTGTATACAAATTAATATTATAAATATACGATGGTTTTAATTGGCTGATTAACATATCTAAGAATTTTCTTCTTTTTGCGGGTCCTTCTTTAATAATTTCTATATTATCTGGGCTAAACATAACAATATTAACTTTCCCCAATAGCTCACTAAGCTTTTTTACTTTTACTCCATTAATAGAAAAGTTTTTTTTATCTGTTATGTCTAAACTAATCTTTCCTTCCCTATCTCTTTTTTTATATTGAATTTCAACAAACGCTTTTTCTTTTTGGAACTGAATTAGTTCATCCTCTTTTTTAGTTCGAAACGATTTTGCAAAAGCACATAAAAATATAGCTTCTAATATATTAGTTTTACCTTGTGCATTATTACCATAAAATATATTTCCATTATTACTTAATATAATTTCTTGCTTTGTATAATTTCTAAAGTTCTGTAATTCTACTTTTTTTATAATCATTTTTTACTCTTTCTTATCGCTTAAACTTTTACTCTTTTAGTTTTATTGGTAATATCATATAAGTATAATTTCCACTTGGTTCAATTGGTCGAATAACACATGGAGAAATACTACTACCAAAATCTACATATATTTCTTCGTCTTCAATAACTTTTACCGCATCTAAAAAGTATTTTGGATTAAAACCTATTTCTAAATTTTTTCCTTCTGTTTCCACATAAATTTCTTCCTTTGCATCTCCTGTTTGGTTTGTACAAGAAATAGTTACTTTTCCAATATCTATAATCACTTTTACAGGATATTTCTTTTCTTTTTCTGTTACAGATGCTGAAATTAAACTAATTCTTTCAAAACAATTTTGTAATATATTTCTGTTGACTCTAATTCTTGTTTCCCAAGTAGATGGAATAACACTTGCATAATTTAAAAATTCTCCATCTAAAACTCTGGTTACAATCTTGCAGTTTTCCATTTCAAATAAGGCCTGATTTTTTGATACTCCGATTTTTACTTTGTCAAATGAATCTGATACAATTTTATTTACTTCTAATAATGTTTTTCCTGGAATAACAGCTTTAAAATCATTCGCTTTTTCATTTAAAAAATTGCTTTTCCATGCCAAACGAAATCCATCTACTGATACTACATTTAGTTTATTATTTTCTACTTCAAATAAACATCCTGTAAATATAGGTCTATTTTCTTCTGTACTTACTGCAAATATAGTTTTTCTTATCATACTTTTTAAAGTGTTTTGTTCAATTTCAATTGCATTTTCGATTTCTATTTTTGGTAATTCTGGAAATTCTTCTGGATTCATAGTTGCTAATTTATATAATGAACCTTCACATTCAATAACTAATAAATTATTTTCATTTAAGTAAATACTAATTTCTGAATCTGGTAATTTTCGAATAATTTCACTGAACATAATTGCATTAACTACAGTATTTCCTTGTTCTTGTACATCTGCTTCCATAATATATTCTATTCCAATTTCTAAATCATAAGTGGTTAATTTTATTTCATTATCATTTGTTTGTATAAGTATTCCTTCTAATATTGGCATTGTTGTTTTAGAAGCAACTGCTTTTACTACGGAAGAAATTCCTTTGGACAATTTATCCTTTTCACAAATAATTTTCATTTTTGCTCTCCTTTTTTATATATTAATAATATTAGTAGTATTAGTAGTAGGTCTTGTGGATACTGTGGAAAACTATGGTAATAATGATAATCCCTAATAAAATATATGTTGATATGTTTGTGGAAAAAAAACGAACTTGTCCACAGTCTATTTTTTTTAGTGGAGATAATTTGATTATTCACAGATTTTATACAAGTTATAAACATTAGGGTGTGAATATCTAAAATAAGTAGTTCCGTAAGTGGATTTTAAGTTTTTTTAGCAAACAATTTTTTACACAAACATAAATTTCAAACAATCTTGTAAAGAATAGTAATGATTTATATTTTATTCTTCTAATAAAATATTTTTTAAGCTATCCACAATTAATTTTGTATTGGGGATATCTTTTATTTCTTTTTCAATTTTTTTATAAGCATGCATTACAGTAGAATGATCCCTTTTTCCAAATTCTTTTCCTATAGCAGGAAAAGATTGATTGGCTACTGCTTTGCATAAATACATCGCAATTTGCCTTGGATAAGCAATATCGTTAGATCGATTTGATGATTTTAAATCCCTCTTATCTATATTAAAATATTTACATACTGTTTCTTGTATAAATTCTATAGAAATGACTTTTTCTTTTTTCATAACAATATCATTAATTGCTTTTTCAGCTACTTCCATTGAAATTGGCCCTGGTATTAAAGTAGAATGTGCAATAATTTTATTTAACGCCCCTTCTAACTCACGGATATTTGTATCAATACGATTAGCAATGTTAGATAAAATATCATCATCAATTGTAATTTTATCTGCACTTGCCTTTTTTCTTAAAATAGCCAATCTTGTTTCGTAGTCTGGTGCAGAAACATCTGCAATAAGACCCCACTCGAATCTTGATTTTAACCTTTCTTCTAGTAATTGAATATCACGAGGAGGTTTATCACTAGAAAGAATAATCTGTTTTCCACTTTCACGTAATGTATTAAATGTGTGAAAAAATTCTTCTTGCACAGCATCTTTGCCTGCAATAAATTGAATATCATCAATAAGCAAAACATCAATATTTCTATATTTATTTCTGAATTGTTCTGTTTTAGCATCTTTGATAGCATTGATAATTTCATTAGTAAACTTTTCGGAAGTAACATATAAAACAGCTTTTGAATTATCATTTTTTAAAATTTCATTAGCTATTGCATGCATTAAGTGAGTTTTTCCTAATCCAACACCTCCATATAAGAATAATGGATTATAAGCTTTTGCAGGTGCTTCAGCAACTGCAAGTGAAGCTGCATGAGCTAAGCTATTATTTTTCCCAACAACAAAGGTTTCAAATGTATAGTTAGGGTTTAAATTTGAATTTGGATTTGAATTCGTAAGATGATTTGAGTTTGATGTTTCTTTCTCATTGGTATTAGAATCTAATACACAAGATATTTTATAACACTTCTTTGTAATATCGGTAAAAGTATTCATAATTAAATCACAATATCTTCCTAGAATCGTATCTCTTTGAATATCGGAATTCGCTTTTAGGATAATTGTATCATTTGTAATATCTTCTATTTCTAAATTTTTAATCCAAGTGGAATATGCAATAAAAGATAGTTCGTCTTTTAAAAGATCTTTTGCTTTATCTAAAAGTTCCTGTTTGTTGGCTTGCATTTTTACTCATTCCTTCCTAAAAAGTTATTCACAGGTTTATCCACAGGTGTTGATAACCTCCATGATTTTCGGGGAAATTTTATCCACAACCAAAAATAAAATAGCGTAAAAGCCTTATTTCCCTATTATTTCTATATAATATCAAAATCTAAATAATAAAGTCAATAAAAAGTTGTTAGAAAATAAAAATATTCAAAAAGAGGACGAAAAAATGAAGAAACAATTGACATTTATTATAGTTTTAATGTATAATCATTAAGATTATGAAAGTTTAATAATTTTTATATTCTAGAGAAATATACTTTAAAAAGTATGTGGAAATAGAAAAAGATTATGCGAAGCTAAACAAGTTTTGAATAGAAACATTTATAGCTTTTAATCATAGATAAATCACAGGAGGTGCAAA
This sequence comes from Bacillota bacterium, assembly GCA_963930325.1. GTDB lineage: Bacteria > Bacillota > Clostridia > TANB77 > CAG-508 > CALXJM01. Next base: position 14,957 of record CAWVME010000039.1, read on the forward strand.
ATGAAGAGAACATACCAACCAAAAAAAAGGCAAGAACAAAAAGAACATGGCTTTTTAAAAAGAATGAAAACAAAGGCTGGAAGAAGTATTTTAAAAGCTAGACGTGCAAAAGGTAGAAAAAAAATAAGTGCCTAAGTTATGTGCAAAGAAGAGGCGTTGTCGGTTATAAATTATTATACCGTCTACGCCTTCATGTTTAGGATAAAAGCCATTGCTATTAAAGTTTATTGAAAATATAAAAAGATAATTTTATCCTTTTTATATAGGAACTAAAATATTGATTAGAGTGAAATTGCTTAAATGAGGCTAAAATGAAAACTTTAAAAAAGAACTATGAATTTAAAAATGTATTAACAAAGGGAAAATATTTTACAGGAAAACAAATTGAAGTATATTGTTATAAAAATAAAAAAGGCAGTAATTTTATAGGAATTGCTGTACAGAAAAAAGTTGCTAAAGCAGTTTTGAGAAATAGAATTAAAAGATTAATTAGAGAAAATTATAGAGGAATAGAGAAAAAATTAGAAAAAGGATATGACATTGTTATAATATGGAAGAAAAGTGTATTACCAGAATTGGCAACTTTTGAGCAGATAGGTAAGGATATGTTAACTCTTTTTGAAAAAGCAAAATTAATATAGGATGGAGAACATGAAAAAAGTTTTAATTTTTTTTATTAAAGTATATAAAAAAACTTTGTCGCCGATATTTACATTCTTAGGGATCCGTTGCAAATATGAACCAACTTGTTCAGAATATATGAAACAGGCGATTTTAAAATATGGATGTATTAAAGGAGTTTTTTTGGGTATAAAAAGAATTTTGCGTTGCAATCCTTTTTCAAAAGGAGGATATGATCCTTTAAAATGATTGGAGGAATAGAATGATAGCATTTTTTGCAAATCTATTTGGATACATATTAAATTGGATTTATTCACTAGTTGCTAATTATGGATTAGCCATTATTATATTTTCTGTTGTATTAAAAATTATTTTAATTCCATTATCGATAAAACAACAGAAAACAATGAAAAAGTCTACGGAAATACAAGAAAAAGTAAAAGAAATACAAGATAAATACGAAGGAAACTTAGAAAAAATAAATCAAGAAACAATGAGTTTATATAAGAGTGAAAAAATGAATCCTTTTAGTGGATGTTTTAGTGCGATTATACAAATTATATTACTATTCGCGATGTTTTATTTAGTAAGAAGTCCATTAACTTATATGAAGAAGATAGAACCAGAAGTGATTGATAACTATGTTAATGAAATAAAAGAAGAATTACCAGAAAATGAAAGAAATTTAGCTTATCCAGAAATTTCTGTTATTAAAGAAAAGGGTAGTGAAGACGAAAATGTATATATTAATATGGAATTTTTAGGATTAGATTTGAGCAATGTTCCATCACAAGAACTATCTAATCCAAAAGTTTATATTATTCCAGCATTATATGTAATATCTTCATTAATATCTATGAAAATAACTACTAAAATGACTAAAAAGAACAAAGAAAAAGCAAAAGATAATGGAGAAAAAACAGAACTAGATGCAGTAGAACAAGCAAATAAAAATATGATGTGGTTCATGCCAATTATGTCTGTTTCGATTTCTTTAGTAGCTCCTTTAGGATTAGCGTTATATTGGCTTATAAATAATATTTTGATGATAGTAGAAAGAATTTGCATTAATAAATATATAGAGTTTAAGGAGGAAAAAAACAATGCCTAAAACCATTATTGCGGAAGGGAAAACAACAGCAGAAGCAATTTCGAATGGATTGAAAGAATTAAAAGTATCAAAAGAAAATGTCGATATAAAAATATTAGAACAAGAAGATAAAAGAAGCTTTTTTAGTATTCTAGCTCCTAGAGTAGTAAAAATAGAAATGACTCTAAAAGAGAAAGGACAGACTGTAATAAGAGAAAAAAATATTAATAAAAATCAAGAAGAAATAAAAACGGCAGAAGTAAAAATAGAAAAATTTTTAAATGAATTAATAGAGAAAATGCCAGAAAATGAAATAAATTATCAAATACAAATAAAGGATTATGTTATATATATTGATATGTATGGAAAAGATATGAATTATCTAATTGGTTATAGAGGTGAAGTGTTAAATTCACTTCAAGTAATTGTAAGCAATATTGCTAATCGAAATGTACACGAAAAAATTCAAATATGCTTAGATATTCAAGGTTATAGAGCTAAAAGAGAAAAAGCATTACAAGATTTAGCAGAAAAAATTGCTAAGACTGTAATTAAAAATGGAAAATCAATTACTTTAGAACCAATGAATGCATATGAAAGAAAAATTATTCATAGTCATTTACAAAAT
>CAWVME010000040.1:0-7431 GCA_963930325.1 Bacillota bacterium
ATGTATTTAATAGCAAGCCATATTAACATTACAACTGCAATTGCTGTTCCTATAATTTGTATTATTCCTATAATTTGATTTGACATATCACTTACTGCCTTGCCTGCTCCTTTAGTTGTATCAACATTTCCTGTAAATCCACCTGGGTCTACACAAAGTGAAATTGTGGATAAAGAAATAATTGTTATTATTAATAGTAGTGACATTATTATTTTTATATTTTTACTATTCATAATTTTCTCCTCCTTTTACTACTTGCTTCAATTATACACTATTTTTTTATTCTTTGCAACAAATTTTTACAAGTTTTTGTTTTAGGTTTAAAAAAAGTAAAATTCACTAAAATTTAGGTGAATTTTACTTTTCTACAGTATAAATTTTTATATACTGATATACTTATTATAGGTTAGAATATGGCCATTATAATTCTGGCTTGTATTTTTTTATTCTCTTTTTTACTTTTTTTAAATTTGTTTCCATATACTGCATAGTATAATATTTTGCAATTAGTTCATCTAGTTCAACACTAATGCGATATGTTTCGTTATAATCATTTCCTTCTAATATGCTTTTATTTAGTTTTTCTCTTAATTCGCATATTTGTTCATTTATCATACTATCACCCCTTTGTTTCCATTTTTTCTTTTGTAGTAATATAAAAATACCATAATTTTACAGCAAGGTCAATAATTTTTCTTCTTTTTTCTTATTTTTCGTATGTCATTTTTGTTTATTTTTCAGGGTTTGCATTTATTTTTCTCTGGCGATATTCTTTTTTTGACAGCAATATACTAAATACGACAAAAAGTGCCAAAGACAAAATTTGTGATATTCTTATGTTATATAACATTAAACTGTCAGTTCTGAGTGCTTCTATAAAAAATCTTGCTAATGAGTATAAAATTAAATACAAGTATGTCGTTTTTCCATTAAATTTGTTTTTTGAATTTACTCGTGTTAATACAAAAAAAATTAAAAAATCCGCTACAGATTCATACAAAAAAGTCGGATGTACTTCCTTATATATTCCATTTTCTATAATTCCCATTCTCCAAGGTAATGTTGTTTCTGTTCCATAGGCTTCTACATTTATAAAATTTCCCCATCTTCCTATAGATTGCCCTAATGCTAAATATGGAGCAATATAATCTAATAGCAAAAGAAAATTTATATTTCTTTTTTTGCAAAAGAAATAGCAAGTAAGTGCTCCACCTATAATTCCTCCATAAATTGCAAGTCCGCCATCTTGTATATAAAAAATTTTCCATGGATTTTTAAAATAATAATCTCCTCTAAATAAGCAATAATATATTCTAGCGCATATTAGAGAAATAGGAATTAGATATAACATTAAATCTACCATGGTTTCAAATTTTATTTCCATTTTATTTCTTTTTTTGTAAAGAAATAAAAGAGCTATTATAAGTGCAGAAACTATAAAAATGGCATACCAATGTATGCCTATACTGCCTATAGAAAAGGCTATTCTATTTAAATTTATTTTAATTCCAATTTCGGGGAAAGTGATGGTTTGCATTAAAATTAGAGTTCCTTTCTCTAGCAAATTCTATATAAAATTTACATAACACATGTAATCATATTGTAATTTTGTTTTTAAGCTAATGTAATTATTTATACTTTGGGTTTTACAATAGATAATACTTCTTTTTCTTCTAAAAGATATTGTTTTAGCACATTTTCTACACAATCTTTAGAAACTGCTTCATATTGTTCTAAATATCCAAAACTATTAATACCTTTAAAATAATCTGCTAAAAACATACGCGCAATATCGCCAACATCATTATATTCTTTTACATAGTTTCCATAAATTGTTTTTTTTGCTCTCTGAAATTCTTCTTCTGAAATTCCAGTTGTTTTATATTTTTCTACTTGTTTTTTCCACTCTTCCTCTACTTTTTCTGGATTATTAGATTGACCTGTAATCATAATATATGCATAGCTTTTTGAAAAATCAAATGATAAATCTGGTTCTGAAAGAAGTAATCCGTTTTCATATAATTTTTGGTATAATTCAGAGCTTTTCCCTATTAAAATATTTAACAAAATTTCGATAGCTATATGTTTTATTATTTTTCTTTCTTCAGTTTGTTCTGTTTCTTCTGGCATTTTGTATCCGATTACAAAAAGTGGTATACTTACCTCCATATTTTCTGTAATTATTTTTTTATTAATCTCTTCTGGTTCATTTGGATATATTCTTTTTATTTCACTCTGATTTTCTTTTTTTAATAGTCTTTTCTTTACTTCTTGTATTATTTTTTCTGGTTCAAAGTCTCCACATAATACCATTACCATATTTGATGGGTGGTAAAAAGTAGAATAGCATTTATAAAGTAATTTTTTATTAATTTTGCTAATAGTATCAATTGTTCCTGTTATATCTATTCGAATTGGATTTTTTTTATACATAGCTTGTAATGCATTTAAATATACTTTCCACGATGGATAATCGTCATACATCATAATTTCTTGTCCAATAATGCCTTGCTCTTTTTGTACATTTTCGTCTGTAAAATAAGGGTGTTGTACATAGTCCATTAATTCATCTAATGCTTCATAAAAATTATCCGTGCATTCAAATAAATATGCTGTGTGGTCATTTGTAGTGTATGCATTTGCATTTACCCCTAATGCTGTTAATGTGTCCAAACTATTTGTTCCGTCTGATTGTTCAAACATTTTATGCTCTAAAAAGTGAGCAATTCCATTAGGAACTTTGGTTATTTCTTTTTCTCCAGGTACAATAAATTCATTATCTACTGAGCCATAATTTGTTCCCCATATAACATATTTTTTTTGTGTTTCCTTTTTAGGAATTACCATAACCGTTAGTCCATTTTCTAATTTATCTATATACACTTTCTCTTTAACGCTTAAATTTTCTACAATTTGCATTTTAGTTTTATGCTAGTAAATACTAGCGACCTCCTTTCTTGTTTATATTAGTTTCTTAAAAAGTAAATCGAATTCATGGTAGTTTTATTAGCTATTTCTTCTACCTGCAATTTATTCACTTTTTGTATTTTTTCTTCGTATTCTTCAAAACTAATATTATACCCAGATAATTCTTGACCTAAATAATAGATGATAGAAGCATCTTGTTCTTCTTGCACTGTTTTTATAGAAGATATAATGTATTTTTTTGCACTTTGTAATTCTTCTTCAGAAAATTTTCCTTGTTTCATGTCTTCTAACTGTTCTTTTATAATTTGTAATGCTTTTTCATAATTTGGTATGTCTATTCCACATCTAATAAAAACATTATTTTTTTGCCTAATATAGCTAGAACGTGTGCTATAAGCTAAATTTGCTTTTTCTCTTACATTTTGGAATAATTTTGAATTAGCACTGTCTCCTAAGATTGTATTGTATATGGAAATGGCAAATCTAGAGTCTGCTTTGTTTTCTAATACATCCATTCCAATAACTAATTTTCCTTGTGTTACATCTCTTTTTTCTTCTTGTATATTTACTTTTTGTGCTTTCTGTTTTATTGCTGTTTGCTCATTGTTTACGATATATTCTGCAGTTCTTTCCTGCAGATTTTTAAATTGTTCATTTTGTGAAATGATTTCTCTTACTTCTGCTATTTCAAAGTCTCCAGATATAAATATATCAATTTTAGATGTTTGAATTAATTTTAAATATTGCTCATATAAATTGTTTGCATCGATTTTATCTAATTCTTCTACATATCCATATTTATAAATTCCGTATGGTTCTTCTGGATACATGATTTCTATACAGCGGTTTAGTGCATATTGATCTTTATTATCTATTTTGCTTTCTATTATTTGTTTTAAATTTTGTTTTTCTCCATTTACATATTCTTCTTTAAATGCTCCATTTTCTATCACTGGTAAAAGGGCTACTTCAAAAAGTATCTGTATGCTTTTTTGCAAAATGCTTTCTTTTTCTGGCAAAAAATTATCATTAATTGTTTCTATATATAGTTTAATTATTTGATTATCCCCCATTTTTTCAACACCAACATCAAAGCTGGCTCCATACATATTTTCTAGCTCTTTACTAATTTCCTCTTGATTTGCATGCTTTTGTGTTCCTCTACGTAAAATTGCTGGTATTAAAGCATTTTGAGTAACAGTTTCTTTTTTTAGAGGTGTGGTTATAAAAATAGCTCCTATGTTTGTTTTAAATTGTTTTGTTTTTACATAATGTACTTTAATTCCAGATTTTAATTCTTCTATTTTTTGTTCCATGTTCTTTCCTCCCAAATTCGTTTATTAGTATTATGTGTATCTACTATTCTTTTATACAATGTAAATTGGCATATATGTATTTATGCTTATATCCATTCTTTATATTTTTTGATATATATTTTTTTTGCAAAGCTTGCTACTATACAATATAAGATGGTTACTGCAAATATCATTAATATATGCTGTCCCGCTATTGGGACTAGTCCTATTGCATTTCCTAAAGGAGTAAATGGCACTAAAATTCCTAATATAATTAATAAACTTGATGATATATACACAGCTTTATTTGCATTACTTTCTATAAATGGTGTTTTGGCTGTTCTTATAATATGCATTCCTATTAAGTTAGAAACAATACTATATGTAAACCATATTGTTTGGAAGTGAGAAACATCTCTTACCATAAATACAAACCATAATGATATAAATACAATTAAATCAAAAAGTGAACTTACTGGTCCCATAAATAGCATAAATCTTTTTAAACTTTTCATATCCAATTTTTTTGGTTTTTCTAAAAGTTCTTTGTCTACATTGTCAAATGGTATTGTCATTTGACCAAAATCATATAATAATCCTTCTACTAATAACTGTATTGGTGTTTCTGGTAAAAAGGGTAAACACGCACTTGCTATAATTACTGATACAACCTCTCCAAAATTGAAACTTGTTGCCATTTTTATATATTTCATTAAGTTTACAAATGTACGCCTTCCGTTCAGTTACTCCATCTAATAGCACATTTAAATCTTTTTCTAGCAAAATAATATCTGCAGATTCCTTGGCAATGTCAACAGCAGTATCTACAGATACCCCCACATCTGAATTAGTTAGTGATGGGCTATCATTAATTCCATCTCCCATATACCCTACAATATTTCCAGCTTCTTTTAGTACTCTTACTATTCTTGCTTTTTGTATAGGAGAAAGTTTTGCAAATATATTTGTTTTCTTAACTAACCTTAGTAATGCCATATCTGAAATTTTATCTATTTTATTTCCTAAAATAATGTTTTTAGAACTTATTCCAACTTTGTTGCATACGCATCTTGTAACTTCTGCATTATCTCCAGTAAGCACTATAACTCTTATTCCGGCATTATTTAATTTTTCTATTGATTCTTTTGCACTTTCTTTTGGAGGATCTAAAAATCCAATAAACCCTATTAAAATCATGTTTTTTTCATCTGAAACATCAAATTTTTCTATATTCTCAACATCATTTTTTTTGCACACAGCTATTACTCTTAAGCCTTCTTCGTTTAGATTTTTAGCTATTTTTTCTATATTTGTTTTTATTTCTTTTGTAATTTGGCTTACTCTCCCTTTATATTCAACCATTGTACAAATATTTAAAATTTCTTCAACTGCGCCTTTAGTAATTAACTGCTTTTTTGTTCCATCTGTTACAACTACAGACAATCTCCTACGTGAAAAGTCAAAAGGGATTTCGTCTATTTTCTTATATACTTCAGTTATGCTTTTCATGTCATTTTCTAATGCTCTTTTTATAACGGCTTCATCAATACTTCCTTTTAAGCCTGTTTGGAAATACGAATTTAAAAATGCTTGTTTTAATACACTTATATCTTCTTCACCATTTATGTCTAAATATTTTTCAAGGACAATTCTATCTTCTGTTAATGTTCCTGTTTTATCTGTGCAGAGTATATTCATTGCTCCAAAATTTTGTATAGAGTCTAATTTTTTTACTATAGTTTTCTTTTTAGACATTCTGACTGCACCTTTAGATAAACTTGATGAGAGAATGACTGGTAATAGCAATGGTGTTATGCATATAGCTATTGCAACAGCAAAGGTAAATGCCAATACAATATCATGCTTTTGTACATTTATTATAAACACTAGTGGTATCATAATTAACATGAATCTTATTAATAATTTACTTATGTTTTCAATTCCCTTTTGGAATGCTGTTTTTTCTTTTCCAGAACTTATTGTATAAGCAATTTTACCAAAATATGTGAAGTCTCCAGTTTTTATAACAACTCCTTTTGCAGAGCCTGATATAACATTTGTCCCCATAAAGCATATATTATCTAGTTCTGCAATATTGTCTAATTCGTTTTCAGTGTTTTCTAGCTCTACAGTCTTTTTCACGCTGTCTGACTCTCCTGTTAATGAAGATTGGCCCACATATAAATCTTTACATTCAATTATTCTCAAATCGGCAGGTATCATACTTCCTGCTGATAATAAGACAATATCTCCAACTGTTACATTTTTTACAGGTATTTCTGTTTCATTGCCATTTCTTATTACTAATGCTGTTGTTGCAACCATTTCTTTTAGTTTTTCTGCTGCTTTGTTTGATCTGTATGATTCGAAAAAGTCTAGCAAAGTACTTGCTACAACTAAAATTGCTATAACAATAATATTGGCATAATTTGGTTCTTCAGCTAAATAAATATCTGTATATACCAAAATAATTGAGATCCCTATTAGTATACAGTTAAATGGAGTAAGCAAACTTTCTATGAAGTAATGATACCATTTTTTTGGTTTAGCTTGTTTGATTTCATTTAAACCTAAATTACGTATGTTCTCTTCTGCTTTTTCAGCTGATAATCCACTTTCAGTAATTTTATATTTTTTCATAAATTCGTCTTTAGATATTTTACTATCATCACCATACATTTTATATACATCGACATCTTCTTTTAAATTATGCATACCTATTATCTCCTATAAATTATACTTAATTTGTTCTTTATAAATTAAAACATAAATAGCAATTTAAATCAATGGATTTTTTATTTTTATTTAATATAAAGCAAGATTATACTCTTGCTTAACATGAATTTATCTGCTCACTACAATTGGAAATAAATGTAAGTTGTTCTGATAAGTCTATATTAAATATTATAAAGTAGATGTTTTTTATTTCAATTTTCAATTTTCTTATTAAACTGGTTTTTATACCATTTATTTAGTTGCCTTCTGTTTTTAAAAATGTATATTTTATTCCTGTCAATTTGATTTATTGTTTTAATTATTCCGCTCCTTTTGTTTTTTCTCCAATTTACTACCCACCAAAAAAAATCCCAGTCCAATTGTTCTGTACATCCTGGAATTTCTTCTTTCTCTTTTCCTCTATTTTTTATAAATCTTTTTATTACACTAATTGTGCTAGCAAATGATGAATAATCTAAGAAAATAATAAAAT
>CAWVME010000041.1:0-8693 GCA_963930325.1 Bacillota bacterium
ATGTCAGAAGAACAAGGAAAAATTGCATGGATTCCAGCAACAGTCGGATTTTTATTAGGAGTAGTATTTCTACTAATTTTAGATAGTGCTATACCGCACTTACATTTAGGCACAAAAAAGCCTGAAGGAATAAAATCGAAATTAAAAAATGCTACAATGATGATATTAGCTGTAACACTGCATAATATTCCAGAGGGGATGGCTGTTGGAGTTGTTTTTGCAGGAGTATTAGCACAAAGCACAAGTATAACACTTGTAGGAGCCTTCGCTTTATCCATAGGAATAGCAATACAAAATTTCCCAGAAGGAGCTATTATATCAATGCCACTAAAAAGTGAAGGAATATCTAAAACGAAATCGTTTTTATATGGAATTTTATCAGGAATTGTAGAGCCAATAGGTGCAATTGTTACTATTTTACTTACAAGCGTTGTAACACCTGTATTGCCATATTTATTATCATTTGCAGCTGGGGCCATGATATATGTTGTTGTTGAAGAACTTATACCAGAATCACAAGTAGGAGAACATTCCAACATAGGTACTATTGGAGTTGCAATAGGTTTTGTAATTATGATGATACTAGATGTATCCCTTGGATAATAAAACTGTGTGATGAATATAATAATAAAATAATTTATGTTAAAAGAGGGGGTAATTCATGGACAAGTGGTTGAAATTAGCCATAGAAATACAAAGTTTAGCACAAAATGGACTAGCATATACAAACAATGTATATGACAAAGAAAGGTATGAAAGACTACGAGACATATCTGCTGAAATGTTAAGTATGAAGACAGATTTTTCGGTTGAAAAAGTAAAAGATTTATTTTGTAACGAAACAGGTTATCAAACCCCAAAACTAGATACAAGAGCAGCAATATTTAGAGATAATAGAATTTTGCTGGTTCATGAAAATAATGGGACCTGGGCTTTACCGGGAGGCTGGTGTGATGTTTTAGAAAGTATAAAATCTAATACAGAAAAAGAAGTAAAAGAAGAAACAGGACTTAACGTAAAAGCAACCAAAGTTATTTCTATACAAGACAGGAATAAGCATAATAAACCTGTTTATGCTTATGGAGTATGTAAAGTATTTGTTTTATGTGACATCATTGGTGGAGAATTTATAAAAAATATAGAAACAACAGAAATAAAATATTATTCATTAGATGATTTGCCAAAGAATTTAGCAGAAGAAAAGACGAATAGAGAGCAAATTGCAATGTGTTTTAAAGCATACAATGATAACAATTGGCAAACACATTTTGACTAATAAATTATAGAAAAAAGACCAACTTATTTTCTTTTTATTTTCAATTATTTCACATCAGTGGAATAATTTTCTTTTTTATGGTATGATAACATTAATTTGTATGAATAAAAAGTGGAACAAGTACAATATAATTTATATCTATGGCAAAGTTAATAAAAAGTTATAAGTGATTGAAGGGATAAAAATGAAAGAGAATATAAAAAAATTTATAAAAACAAATTTAAAATGGATAATATTATTTATATGTTTAATAGGTTTTATTGCTTTAGCAGAAGATATATTTAATAAAGATATAATGAATGGAGATATAGTTGGATATAATTTTGTTTCGCATTTTATATCTGATACGATAACACCAATAGCAAAACTTATTACAAGTTTTGGGGGCCCAATATGTTTAATGTTAGTTACTTGTATATTATTTGTAGGTATAAAAAATAAGAAAATAGGAATGGCAATAGGATTGAACTTAATAATAGTTTCAGTATTAAACTTTATATTAAAAGGTATACTACAAAGACCTAGACCGACCGAATATAGAATTATAGAAGAAAGCGGTTATAGTTTCCCATCAGGGCATTCTATGATTAGTATGGCTTTTTACGGATTTATTATATATTTAATATATAAAAACATAAAAAACAAGTATATAAAATGGGGGCTAATTTCATTTTTGATTATTTTAATTACTTTAATTGGAGTTAGTAGAATTTATTTAGGTGTACATTATACTAGTGATGTAATTGCAGGTTTTCTAATATCTATCTCTTATTTAATTATTTATACTGGAACAATAAATAAATTTTTTAAAATAAATAGTAGCATCGATGAATAGCTACTATTTATTTTTTAGAAGTATCAATTAAATAGATTTCATAAGGAAAGTATGGCAGATAATTTGAAATTATCTATCTATTATTATATAATTGCAATAAAATATAATAGTTTATTAGAGTTATAATTTGTATGGGAGACTTATAATGAAAAAAATATTAGTAGTAGAAGATAACATAGATATTCATAATTTAATAAGAGAAATATTAGAAAAAGCGCAATATCAAGTATTAAATGCTTATTCCGGAACAGAGGCATTAATGATTTTAGAAAAAGAAAATATAGATTTAATATTATTAGACTTAATGTTGCCAGGAATGACCGGGGAAGAATTTATTGCAAAGGTAAAAAATATTCCTATTATTGTTGTAAGTGCCAAAACTACTTCAGAAGATAAGGTTAGTGTATTATTAAGTGGTGCCAGTGATTACATTACAAAGCCTTTCGATTCAAGCGAACTTCTAGCAAGAGTCAAAGTTCAGCTAAGAACTATAAGAAATTCGAATACTATTGAGCTAAAATATAAAGATATGTTTTTAAACCAAAACAATCGCTGTTTGTTTATAAATAACCAAAAAATTACTTTAACAAAAACAGAATATGCTATATTGAAACAACTGTTATTAAATCCTAATCAAGTCACAACAAAATCAAAGTTGCTTGAATTAATAAGTAATGATACATTAGATTGTGATGAAAACTCTTTAAAAGTTCATATAAGCAATATAAGAAAAAAAATTAAAAGTATTTCATCTAATGAATATATAGAATCTGTGTGGGGGATTGGCTTTAAAATATGTGACTAAAAATTTTAACTATTTCTTAACTATTTCTTAACAACTTTCTTAACCATTTAATGATAAAATCATTATAAGAAAGGAGCTTGTTATGGAATATATATTAGAAACTTTTAATATTGGAAAAAAATATGGAAATTTTAAAGCACTAAATAATCTTAATATGCATAGACCAAAAGGAGCTATATATGGTCTTATTGGTAAAAATGGAGCTGGAAAAACAACTTTAATTAGATTACTTTGCGGTTTGCAAAAACCAACAACAGGTACATACACTATTTATGGAATTTTAAATAAAGATAGAAAAATTATAGAAGCAAGAAAAAGAATAGGAGCAATTATTGAATCACCATCTATTTGTCTTGATATGACTGCAGAAGATAATCTAAAAGAACAATATAAGATTGTAGGACTTCCTAATTATGATAGATTAAAGGAAATATTAGAGTTAGTTAGACTGGCAGATACAGGTAAAAAAACGGCTAGACACTTTTCACTAGGAATGAAACAAAGGTTGGGACTAGCAATTGCGTTGGTAGGAAATCCAGATTTGCTTATTCTAGATGAACCAATCAACGGACTAGATCCGGAGGGAATTATTGAAATAAGGGAGTTAATTTTAAAACTAAATAGAGAAAACGGAATTACATTTTTAATTTCAAGTCACTATTTAGATGAACTATCTAAAATTGCAACTTGCTATGGCTTTATAGATAAATGTAAAATTGTTAAAGAAATCAGTAGTGAAGAGCTAGAAAAAAATTTTAGAAAACGAACTCAAATAAAGGTAAGCAATATAAAAGAGTGTGTTAAATATTTAGAAGAATTTAAAATGTCTTATAAAGTTATTTCTGATGAAATAATCGATGTGTACGAAAAAATAAATGTTTCAGAATTGGTTATGGCACTTTCTAAAAGAGACTGCATAGTAAATAATTATCAAGAAAAAGGAGAAACACTTGAGAATTATTACTTAAATTTGATAGGAGGTGCTGATAATGTATAAATTATTAAAAGCAGGATTTTTCAGACTAAAGAAAGATGTTATGTTTTATTTATTCATATTTATAACTATTGGAATTGCTGGATACACCCTATTTAGATATACTTCAGCTAATGAAGTATTATTAGATAGACTTATAAAAGAATTTGTAATGTATATTGGCCTTTTTATTGCAATATTCGTAAGCATATTTGTTGGTAAAGAACATTCAGAAGGGATTATTAGAAATAAAATAATAGTGCGGTCATAGTAGAACTTCTATTTATGTATCTAATCTCATTATTAGTATAATGACATCTCTATTATGTGAAGTTATTTATATTTCATTAGTTTTATTAATTGGCATTCCTATATTTGGTGAAGTACAAATGCCTTTAACCGAATTTGCAATGATTTTTTTAAATATTGCTTTAATTATCACATTATTTTGCTCTATTTTTAATTTTATAACAATGATATGTTCAGAAATAACAGTATCAACAACAGCAAATATATTTTTATTTATTGCAATGTTTATTGCAGTAAGCTCGCTTTCATTAATTGCTGATAGTGATAAGTATATAAAACATACATTTAGTGATGAAACCGGAACTCAACATATTATTAGTCAAGAACTCAATCCAAATTATCCTGGTGATCAAAAAGTGAAAACAGCCAGAATAATTTATCTTTCACTACCTCAAGGACAAGCTATGGAAATAGGAGATAGCAATACAGAATATTTATATGAAATGCCTATCTACTCGATTATTTTAATAATTCTTGTAAATGTTCTTGGTTTATATATATTTTCTAAAAAAGAATTAAAATAGGAGGAAATTGTGAATGCCGAGTTTTATATAATAATTTTTTTATTACTTTTAATTAATATATTGTTAATAATGAAAATATGCATTATGAAAAAATCTATTAAGGAAATAGAAATATTATTAAGTAATATATTAAAATTAGATACGAATAACTTAATTACAACATCTTCATCCGATAAATACATAAAAAAACTAGTAGTTATTTTAAACAATGAACTAAAAGAACTAAGAGAGCAAAAATTACAATACAAAACTGGAAATCAAGAATTAAAAAAATATATAACAAATATTTCACATGATTTAAGAACTCCTTTAACAGCTATAAACGGCTATATTGATTTAATACAAAAAGAAGAACTATCTGAGCCACAAAAAAAATATTTAAACATATTAAAAAATAAATCTAACGAATTAACAGAACTTATAAGCCAACTATTTGATTTTTCTAAAACTCTAGACATTGACATACACATAAAAGCAGAAAGATGCTGCATAAATGAAATTTTAGAAGAAACTCTACTAAGTTATTATACTATTTTCAAAGAAAAAAATATTATACCAGATATATCAATTTGTAAGGAAAAAATATATAAGGTAATAAATAAAACTTCACTTATAAGAATATTTGAAAATATCCTATCAAACGTATCAAAATATAGCAATGGAAATTTTAAAGTAGAACTTAAAGAAAATGGAAAAATTATTTTTTCAAATAAAGCAACTTCATTAGATGCAACTACGGTTCAAAAAATATTTGATAGATACTTTACAGTAGAAAATGCAAAAAAATCTACAGGTTTAGGACTATCTATTGCAAAACAGTTAGTAGAATTAAATAATGGAAATATTAAAGCAAAATATATAAAAGGATATTTAATTATTGAAATCAGATTGTAGATATTTTATATTAAATACTTTCTATAAAGATTAGCAAAATCCGTAATTAAATAAGTGATAAATTAAATGTTTTACTTTTGTCTTATCTAAATATAGAATAATTTCTGATTAAAAAAAAATCATTGACACAGTGTAAAAATAGTGATATATAATAATCAAATTGACACTGCGTCAGAAGAAACAAAAAAAATCAACATTATTAAAATTATTATCAATTAATATGTATGATATGGCGATAATAGCAGGATGTAAGTGTTAATAAAATTTGAAATATTAAAAGTTGGAGGAGATTCTATATAAATACTCACGGAAATGTAACAGAATGGTGTTTTGGCTATTATGAGAATATGATTTAAGTAATATATAAACTAATTTGATATATTATAATAAATTAGATGTGGTATAATATCAATGATATTATAAAATAAAAAATAGAAAGGAATGGTTTAATAATGGAAAAAGCAAAAGTTTATTTTTGTAAAGAAATAACACCAGAGAACATTGTAAAAATGTTTAAAACTATAGGAAAGGAATTACCTGGAAAGGTTGCAGTAAAAATGCATTCAGGAGAGAAAGGAAATAAAAACTATTTAAGACCAGAATTTGTAAAAGAAATGATAGACTATGTTGATGGAACAGTTGTAGAATGTAATACAGCTTATCAAGGTGCAAGAAATTATACAGAAAAACATTTAGAATTAATTAAAGAACATGAATGGGATAAATATTTTAAATTTGATTTAATGGATGCAGAAGGACCAGATTTAGAATTAGACATTCCAAACGGTAAAATATTAAAGAAAAACTATGTTGGAAAAAATTTAGCAAATTATGATTCAATGCTTGTATTATCACACTTTAAAGGACATGCGATGGGCGGATATGGAGGTGCATTAAAGCAATTATCAATTGGTTGTGCTTCATCAGCAGGAAAAACTTTAATTCATACAGCAGGAGTATCAAATGATCAAACTAAATTATTTGAAAATTTACCAGAACAAGATAAATTTTTAGAAGCAATGGCTGATGCAGCATCATCAGTAGTAGCATACTTTAAAGGAAATATGGTGTTTATTAATGTTATGAAAAATATTTCAAAAGATTGTGATTGTGATGGAAATGCATCAGATCCTTGTATGAAAGATATTGGAATATTAGCATCTTTAGATCCAGTTGCAATAGACCAAGCATGTCTAGATCTTGTATATAATTCAGAAGATCCAGGAAAAGATACTTTGATAAAGAGAATAGAATCTCTACATGGAGTTCATACAGTAGAAGCGGCAACTGAACTTGGTTTTGGAACAAGAGAATATGAATTAATAAATGTTGACTAAAATTTAAAATAGGGTATACTTCTGAAATTTTATTCCAAAACGGAGTGTTAGATGTATTTTTTAAACCAATATTTATGAAGAAAAATAGACCAGTATACAAATTGACAGTAGCATGTAAAAAAGAAGATAGTTTGGATAAATAAAAAGATAAAGAAAATTAGTGGAATAGGATTATGGAATATCGTATAAATCGTAGGACAGGGGACAAAATAAGTATAGTATAATAGGTTTTGGAGCAAGTTCGATTTCGGAAGCAAATGAAAGTGAAGCAGTTGAAATACTAAAAATGGCTTATGAAAACAGTTAAAATATAAGAAAGAGGGAATTTTATTATGAGTAAAATTTTAGTAACTTATTTTTCAGCAAGTGGTGTGACTAAAGAAGTAGCAGAAAATATTGCTAATGCAATAGATGGAGATTTATTTGAAATTGAACCAGCTAAGAAATATACTAGTGCTGATTTAGATTGGACAAATAAACAAAGTAGATCATCAGTTGAAATGGAAAATAAATCATTCAGACCAGAAATTGTAGAGAAAAATATTAGTTTAGATACTTATGATATTGTTTTAATAGGCTTTCCAGTATGGTGGTATACAGCGCCAACAATCATAAATACATTTATTGAAAGTATAGATTTTTCAGGAAAAATTTTAATTCCATTTTGTACTTCAGGAGGTTCTGGAATAAGTGCTTGTGAAAAAGATTTAAAACAAGCTTATCCAAATTACAAATGGAAAGAAGGAAAAAGATTAACTGGAAATGAAGATAAAAATTTTATAGAAAATTGGATAATGAATTAATGGCGATAGTAACAGTTTCTTAAGTTAAAGTATAACATGGGAATTATATTAAATAAAAGAAATATTATTGGCGGAACAAAAGAAGAATTAATAGATTATTTATTTTCTGTATGTAGTAATATTAAGAAGAAAAAAATAGTAAAATCTAAAATATGGTTAATAGTAAGAAGAACATTTTTGGTATTATATACTATAGTATTCATATTATCCATTTTGCATTTTATTCTAAAACGAAATCAAATAGAACAATATCAAAATATATTGGAGCAAAATGAATATAATGTAGAAATGAATGAAAGTATATATAATAGTCATAATACGAAAAAACTAACAATTTACAAAGATGATGAACATACTTGGAGCTATATATATGAATTTGGAACAGACTTAGATGCAAAAAGAAATATAGAATATTGGGCTAATCTAGAAACAAACAATAATATTAAAGATGAATACATAATTAAAAATACTAAAAATTGTCAAAAATTTGTTATTTTTGATGATAGCAAATATGTTATTTTAATTAGAAATAATAATCTTATTTTTTATGGAATAGGGCATACACAATATAAAAACGAATTAGATAATATAGTAAAAATTTTTGAAGAATAAAAAGCATACACTAACTTAAACGATAAATTATAATTTAGTAACTTATGGAATACTACGATTAGTAGAGTATAAAAAAATAATATTCTACTAATTGTTAGTTATCATTATTAAATCTTTTAGTTATAATTTTATTAAATTATAATTGAAGGAGGAAAAAGCATGAATCAAGAAAAAATTGGAAAATTTATTGCTGAATGTAGGAAGGAAAAAAATTTTACACAAGCACAGCTAGCAGAAAAATTAAACATGTCTTATAAGACTATTTCAAAATGGGAAACAGGTAGAGGCATGCCAGATTCGTCTATTATGCTTGAATTATGTAATT
>CAWVME010000042.1:0-2839 GCA_963930325.1 Bacillota bacterium
GCAACAATAAAAAACAAAACAGAAAACAAATGGACAGTAGAACAAAATGGATACGAATTTGAAATAGATATAGAAACAGCAGATGTATCAGAAACAAATGCAAGTACAGGAAGCTATGGGGGAATATATAGTGAACCAGGCTTAGAAGGCAAAATAGCACCAGAAGATTTATTTGTATATGAACCAATTACAGAAAGAACAGCTTCACTAAAAACAACATCATTAGCAACAGCAACAGATGTAAGCTTACCAAAAGCCAAAATAACAGGGCTAAACACTAAATACTGCAATAGCCCGAACTATGAACATGGATATACAGACACATATTATAAAATTATATATAATGGAGAAAACATATCTGATATATTAGTAATACCATATCAAGTAGAAATTAATGGAGAATTACATCAGATAACTGAAGTAAACTTATTCGTACCTGATGAATCTATGTATAGCCCTCGTAGTGTTCTGCCAAGAGTAAAAACCATAATTTTCCCTAATACAGTAGAAAAAATTACTGAACCTGAACATACTCCACTAGGCCAAAATATGCTTGCATCAGGAACTACAGAAGCAATCTTTAAGAGCGAAATTCAGAAAATTGTACTACCTAAAAATATTACATCTATACCAAAAGAATATTTTTATGACCTGCCTAATTTAAAGTCAATAGAATTACCACAAAAAGTGACAAGTATAGGGGAATCTGCTTTTCGTGGAAGCAGTGCAAGCCATGAAGGTAGCGCATTACAAACTATAACAATCCCTAAAAGCGTAACTAACATAGGAAACCAGGCTTTTTATGGTTGCGATTCATTAACAACAGTAAATTATGAAGGAAGTGAAGAAGAATGGAGCAAAATTGAAATTGGATACAATAACGATGATTTAACAAATGCTACATTTAATTACAATTATAAATATGAAACATAGTAATAATTTATATACAGCAAATAAAATAATAAGGAACGAATTTAAAATGCAAAATAACAAAGTAAGTGTTATTATTCCAATATATAATGCAGAAAAATATATAAAACAAGCTATTGATAGTGTACGAAAACAATCTTACGATAACATAGAAATTATTTGCATTGATGATGCTTCAACTGACAATTCTTTAAAAATAGCAAAGAAAAAGCTAAACGAACAAGATAAATTAATTATATTTCCTAAAAATAATGGAGTAGCTAAAGCAAGAAATGAAGGAATAGAGCATGCTACTGGCAGATATATTGCTTTTTTAGATGCAGATGATTTTTGGGAACAAGAAAAATTAGAAGAACAGATACATTTCATGAAAGAGAAACAAGCTTCGTTTTGCTATACAGGATTTTACTATTTAAAAAAACAAAAAGAAAAAAGAGTATATGTTCCTGCAAAACAAAACTACAAACAAGCTTTGAAAAATACAATTATTTTAACTAGTACTGTAATGATAGATACAAAAATTATTAACAAAAATGAACTTTACATGCCAAATATAAAAAGTGAAGATATGGCAACATGGTGGAGATTACTTAAAAAAAATGATTTTGCTTATGGAATTAATAAGGCGCTCACCTATCACAGAGTGGGAATAAAAAGTTTATCTAGTGACAAATTTAAAAACTTAAAATACACATGGCTTTTATATAGAAAACAAGAAAAACTAAAACTTATACCATCTATATATTATTTTAATTATTATATTTGGAATGCGCTACGAAAAAGAATAAACTAAAATAAGGGGTTATTATAAGAGTAATGGAAAAAAGCACCAAAATACAAGTTTTATTATCTGTTATGAACCAAACAGATTATAAACTACTAGGAAATATGAAATTGAAAACAGATGCAATTATTATTAATCAATGTAACACAAATAATGTAGAAGAAATTTTGTATAATAAAAGAAAAGTGAAAATTTATTCCTTTAAAGAAAAAGGAGTCGGGCTAAGTAGAAACACAGCATTAGATAGAGCAAGCGGAGAAATTTGTTTGTTTGCAGATGATGACATTGTATATGAAGAAAATTATGACCAAATAATAGAAAAAGCTTTTTATGAAAATCCCAAGGCAGATGTTTTAGTATTTAATGTTGATAGTGGGAATTTAGAAAGACCAGAATACCAAATAAAAAAGAAAAAAAGATTACACAAATACACTTCATTAAAATATGGAAGTGTAAGGGTTGCAGTTAGACTAAAAAAAGTAAGATTAGCTAACATTCACTTTTCATTATTATTTGGTGGAGGAGCAACTTATAGCTCAGGAGAAGATGTTCTATTTTTACTAGATTGCATAAAAAAAGGATTAAAAGTATACTCTATTCCAATAAAAATAGGGAAAATAGAGCAGAAAAACTCAACATGGTTTAGAGGATATGATGAGAAATTTTTTAAAGATAAAGGTGCATATTATAAAGCTGTTTCTAAATATTTAGCAGTGTTATTATGTTTGCAATTTGTAATAAGAAAATATAAATTTTTTCGCAAAAATATGTCAAGATATAATGCATTTAGAATTATGAGAAAAGGAATAAAAGATTATAAAAAAGAATGGATGTAAAAAGCGAAGAAATTGCTGAAATAAAATTGAAATAACAGCAACAATGCTAACGGGCGAACACTGTTCGCCCCTACAAAATTGAGAATAATTAATATTAGAGATAAACAATATTATGCAGAGTAAATGTAGGGGAGAACATTGTTCTCCCGCCCTTCGAAGGAATTACTATAATAAAATAAGAGGAGGAAACCAATGAAAAAACTAAAAAATGCAAAAGGAATAACGTTGATAGCACTAGTAATAACAATTATAGTACTATTAATACTAGCAGGAATAACATTAAGCACAC
>CAWVME010000043.1:0-14331 GCA_963930325.1 Bacillota bacterium
GGTAAATCCGAACTTGTTAACACGAATAAATTAATTCGAAATTATACTGGTGCAACCGGATTAAAAACTGGTTCAACTTCTGTAGCATTATATAATCTTTCAGCTACTGCTACTAGAAATGATCTTTCTTTAATTGCTGTTGTTATGAAAGCCCCTTCTACCAAAGTTCGTTTTGCAGAGGCTCAAAAATTATTGGATTATGGCTTTAATAATTATGAATACAAAGAATTTGCAAAAAAAGGAGATGTGGTAGGAAATATTATTATTAACAAGGGCACGTTTTCTTCTGTAGATGTTATATTTGATCAAAATGTTGGCTTTTTACTAAAAAAAGGTGAATCACAAAATGTAACTCAAAGTATAGATCTACCGAATGAGCTTACTGCTCCAGTGCAAGAAGGCCAAAAATTAGGTGAAGCAATTTATTCTAACAATGGTGAAATTCATACTGTCGATTTAGTTGCCAAAACTTCTGTAGATTCTTTAGGTTTTTTCAATGTTACAAAAATGGTATATGGAAATTGGTTTAACTTATTGCGATGATGTAAAAGTGCTATCTACTTTAAGCTTATCTAAAAAAATACCAATCTTCTTTTTTATAGATTGGTATTTTCTCTTTATTTAAATTTTATCTCTACTGCTCCTATTCCGTTTTCAATTTCTATTTTGTTTTCTCCATTTCCATAATTTGCATCATTTTCAACTTTTTTTCCATCAATATAAACTGAACCTATTCCATTATCAGTTGTTATAGTATAATTGTCTTTGCCTCCGTCTAAAGTTAATTCTAATTTTCCTATACCACAGTCAATTTTATTGTAGCCAGTAAAAATTCCTTCTAGCTCAAATTTTCCTGCTCCAGTATCTAAGTCCAAATTACTAATAGTTGCATTTTTTATACTTCCTTTTCCGGCTCCTCCTTCTATTTCAGCTTCTTTTGCATACACTTTTTCTATATTAGTATTTCCAGCTCCCAGTTTAATGTTAAGTTTTTCTGCAAGAAGTTCTTCTATTTGCACATCTCCAATCCCTGCTTCTATTTCAACACTTTCCAAAAGTGTATCTTCTGGTATGTAAAGAACAATTTCTGCCATTTCATATTGTTCTCTTATCCATTCATCACTTATTCCATTGTCATCAATTATTAATGTTTGATTATAATTATCTATACTAAATTTTTCTGTTAGATTGTTTGCTTCTATTTTAAAGCTTTTGCTTGTTTTAACCATTAGCTTAGCAATGTCTGTAGAAATTTTTATATTTTTTACATTCGAAATTTCTTCATCATATTGTATTAATTCCTGTGTATTTGTCACTTTTTCATTCACAGTTGTAATTCCAAATAATATTCCTATTCCTATCAATATCCAAGATATAATTTGAATAGCTAAAAATATCCCAAACACTAAAGCTATATATTTAATTACTTTTTGAAAAGATGTCATTTAATATCTACACCTCCAAATAAGCAAAATGCATTTATGTATATAGTAGGTATGTTTTCTCCCTTTTTATTTTCTGTTTTATTGCTTACTCCACCAAAAATAGGAGTTGATTTTACTTTTACATTGACATTTTGCGGTACATAAATTTCAATACCACCAAAAATACTACTTGTATGAATTATTTTGTCTTCAACAACATTCGCTTCTCTAATATCAAAATCAATTCCTCCAAAAACAGAATCCAAGCGTGCGCCTTTAAATTCATCATCTTTTAAAGCTATCTTTTGTCCGGCAAATACAGCTGCATATTCTTCTAGTCCATCTTCTGAGATTGTTTTTACTGCCTTACTCCATCGGCTACTAATTAGTTCTTTAAAAAGGAAACTAATTCCAATAATAACTAAAATTATAGGGATAAATAATTTGCGAATTTTATCAAATGATAAAATTCCTTGTGCACATAGCAAAAGTAAAACTCCTATTAGTAATCCAATTAAGTTTCCGGTTTTTTCTCTCTCTTTAATTAGGCCTATCAAACAAGGAATAATAATGATAAAAGTCCACCAACCAGAAAAGAACAAATTAATATTAGTAATTCCCAAAGCATTTAGTCCCCAAATAAGTCCTATAGCAATAAATATAAGTCCCCATAATAAATTTCCTATTTTTTTCATCTTTCTCCTCCAAATATTATAATCTATTATATTGTTAGGCTTCTTTGTCCGTTTATTTTTGAATTTTTATTTGCAGTGTGATCATCTGAATTTTTATTAAAAACAGCATAGATAAGTGAAGTAATCGGAATTGTAAATATAACTCCCATACTTGCTGCAATAGCAGATATTGCATCTGTTATTATCATCTCTTTGTTAATAATTTCTGTAAATGACATATCTCCTGTCATAAACAATAAAATCAGGCTAATTTCTCCTCCAACATAAGCCAAAATTAGCGTATTAGTCATAGTTCCAATGACATCTCTTCCTATGTTCATTCCACTTTTTAATAATTCCTTTTTTCCTAAGTCTTTATTTTTTTGCTTTAATTCATCTAAGGCTGATGCAATAGACATTCCAACATCCATACAAGCTCCTAAAGCCGTAACAACAATTCCTGCAAATAGCAAATCACGAAAATTAAACGTGAGATTTTGTGTATTCATGCTTAAATACAAAGCCGTTTCTTGTGCACCTGAAAGCTTAGCTAGCACTCCAAAAATACTTGCCATAATCCCTGCACATAGTACACCACCAGTAGTTCCTAATGCTGCTGTAATGGATTTTTTGTTAATCCCTCCTATAATAATAAATGTTACCACAATAATAATAACAGATGTTCCAACTGATACCCAAATAGCATTATATCCTTTGTAAATGGCATTTAACATAATAGTAAAAATAGCTACAATAGTAACCACTAATGCAACAATTGCTTTTAATCCTTGTTTTCTGCCTACTACTAACACAATTATAAAGAATACAATAAGCATAGCAACTAGATAATTTTGTCTTACCATGTCTTGAACAACAATTGTTTGTTCTCCTGTAAGTAAATTTTTGCTAATTTGTACAAAAACGGTATTTCCTTTAGATAAAGGATATCCTTCAATTTTGTTGTCTAAGTCATATGATAAGCAGTACTTTCCCTCATATGTATTTCCTGCAAATTCCCCTTCTAAAATTTCAACTGTCACATTTTGATACTTATTAGTATATTCCATAATTGTTTCTTCATGTGGTTCATCTACTTTTAGTACTTTTGCTTTCACCGTTACTGTTTCAATAGTATCTACAAAAGTAGTATCTATTCCTTCTGTTGTGGCTTCCTCCATTGTAGTTTCTTGTTGTGTTTCTTCTGTAGCATAAATTGTACTTGTTAGCATAGTAATTATCAAAAGTATAGTAAACACTACTTTTAAGAATTTTATTTTCATTTTTTCCTCCATTATTTTCCTTATTTTGTAATATTATAACATAAATCTTTGGAAATGCAAGGAAAAGTAAACTACTAATTTATTCATTTTTATGTTTTCTAAATTTTTAGTTCTTGTTTATTTTAAAAGGAACTTAATTGTTCCATTAGATTTCTGTATTTTATATAAAATACTTTTTTATCTTTTACTGTTAGTGAATTTTGCAATTCTTTTAAGCTTACATTTGCTTTTTCAATATTAAATGAATTTTTACTTACATAACTCGTTTGGTTTATAATGCTATTATAATAATTAATAGCTTCATTAACTTCTGTATTCATTTGCTCCCAGTTATCACTTTCTACTAGAGAATAAGCTTTTAGAATATGTGCTTTAACATTTTTTATATTTTTTTGTATTTCTTCTCCTTCATTTCCTAAAAATCGAGGCAAGTAAGAATACATATCCGTAAGTCCTGTTAAACTTTCTTCCTTATTCTCTTCTTTAATAGCCACCGTCGTGTTATCTAATAATCTGCTGAATTCATCCATATCTTGTTTATTAATTCCTCTTTGAGTCAAGTCTATTATTATAGTACTCCATGTATCATGTAAAAGCTCTATGTCGCTTTTTATATCAGTCCAATTTATGCTTTGAGTTTTCGCTTCTAAAATAGAACTATGGTCCATTTCAGATTGATTAATAGTTTCCTTTTGACTTGCTTCTCCTTCTGAACTACTATTTTCTTCTGTCCCTTTTTGTGGACTAGAACTCTGTTCTCCTTCTTGCCCAGCTGATTCATCCAATTCTATTTTTTCTGTTGTTATTTTATAATTCTGATAAGAAATGTTGTTTAATTTATTTAACATTCCAATAATTTTACTGTCCAAATATTCTATTTCACTTTTCGCTTTTTCTTCTAGTCTTCTGTTTTCTTCCTTATCTTTGCAACCAGTAAGAATAAATAATAGTATAATTGATAATAATATACATAAAATATTTTTTAATATTTTCTTCATAATCTCTTCCTCTCTTATGTATATATTTCCCTGAAAGTTGCCTTTTATTCTTCTTGAAAAAAGTCTGTTTTTGTTCTTTTACATATTTTTAGATAGGAGTTTTTAATTTGAATACGATTGTTAGTTTATACAGTATAAAAAAAGATGAAATAAAAAAATTTCTTTCCAGTTTTTTTGGAAAAGAAATTTGTTTAAAAAATCCACTTCATTGGTCGATGGGTTATGAAAATCCTGTTGCTATGGCAGATATTATTGGAACTTTTATAGATAACAATAATAAATTTCAAATCAATATGTGGATTAGTTTAGATAAAGGGTATTATATTAATGTTACAGATCAAAATGCAGACAATATTATAAGGTATTTGTTCGAAAGATATCCATATTAAATAGTAAACATTTTTTATGTTCCGAATACTCTCTGTAGCATTTCTATTTTTGCGTAGTAACTTTATTGTTCTGATTTTAATTCTCGTAGCATTAAATTGTTTACCGCCTGTTTTGGATCTAAATTATTATATAATATATCATATGCTGTTTCTACAATAGGCATATCCACTTTATATTTTTTAGCCAATTGATATGCTACTCCTATATTGTCAATACTTTCTATCGTCATTCCCACTTCCTGTTTTGTTTCTTCTATGCTTTTACCAATTCCTATAAGCTTTCCAGCTTTTCTATTTCTGCTATGTTCGCTTAAACAAGTTACAATCAAATCTCCTATTCCAGTTAATCCATAGAATGTTTCTAATTTTGCCCCCATTTCATGTCCTAGTCGTGCAATTTCAGCTAATCCTCTTGTAATAAGCGCTGCTATAGAATTGTCACCCAGACCTATGCTAGTTGCAATTCCAGCACAAAAAGCAATAATATTCTTTAATCCTCCTCCTAATTCTACTCCTTTTACATCTTCAGAAGTATATACTCGCAATGTTTCCGAAGAGAATAATTGTTGTAGCAAATTTAATAGTTCTTGGTCTTCGCAAGCTAGTACCAAAGCAGTAGGAATATCAACTGCTACTTCTTCTGCATGGCTAGGTCCTGACAAAACGGCAATAATTACATCTTTTTTTTCTTCTTTCAGTACTTCATCTAAAGTGTATAATGTTTCCAATTCGAAACCTTTGGTACATAAAATTATCGGTTGTTTAGTAATATATTTTTTATATGCTGCAAATGTGCTTCGTACAAATTTTGATGGTGTTACATGTAAAATTAAATCAGAATCTTTTATTACTTCTTCATATTCTAAAAAGCAAGAAATATTCTCTGGTAATTTTACATTTGGTAGAAATTTACATTGTTTTTTTTCATTAATCAAATCCGCTTCTTCTTGCGAATATGACCATACTTTTACAATGTTTCCCTGTCTTGCCAAATAAGTAGCTAATGCCATTCCCCAGCTACCGCTACCAATAATAGCTATATTTTTCATATTTCCCCTCCGTTATTTTTTTATTATGTACAATCTGCCACAAAACTTCGATTACTATTAGTCACCATCACATGTCATTTTGTCTTTACTTAGTTTTTGGTATATCACTTTATATTATTATTTTTTTAAAGATATTTTACTTTCTGTTCCATCTAATATTCTTTTTATATTGGCTCTGTGATTGAATATAACTAAAAGTGCCACAACAATCCCAAAAACGACATAGTTTCCGTCTACAATGTAATTGTGATTAATAAATAAAGTTAATATCGGAAACAAAATAGCAGCTGTCACAGAACCTGCTGATACCATTTTGGTAAATAGCATAATAACAAGTGCAAAAACTAAACAAATAAGTCCAATTTGATAATTAATCATTAATAATACTCCTAAAGCTGTTGCTACCCCTTTGCCTCCTCTAAATTCAAAGAAAATTGGAAATGTATGTCCTAAAATTACGCATACTCCTGCAAGCTGTACCAATAAACTAGCATCTGTTTCTTTTATAATAGCATGTGCAAGTAATGCTATTCCAATAGCTATAACTCCTTTTAAAATGTCACATATCAATGTAAGAATTGCTGCTTTTTTTCCTACTGTTCTTAAAACATTAGTACTCCCTGCATTTTTGCTTCCCTTTTCTCTTACATCAATTCCTCCCATTTTTCTTCCTAAAATAACAGAAAAGCTAATACTTCCTATAAAATAAGCTAATATTGTTACTACAATGTATGTTGCCATTTTTCCTCCTTTCGAACGTTTTATTTCGTTCATATAAATTAAATTTTATAAATTCCCTTTTATTTTTTATCTGTTTTTTCTCTTACTATTACTCTTATAGGCGTACCTTCTATATGAAAATTATTTCTAATTTGATTTACTAGATATCTTTCATAAGAAAAATGAAATAATTCTTTATTGTTAACAAAGATTACAAATGTTGGTGGTTTGGTAGAAGCTTGTGTTCCATAAAAAATTTTTAGTCTTCTTCCTTTATCACTCGGTGGTTGTACTGTTGCAACTGCTTCGTTAATTACTTGATTTAACACAGGTGTAGAAATACGAATTGCATTATTGCCTGCTACTTTATTAATGATTTCAAATAATTTTTCTACTCTTTGCCCTGTTTTAGCCGATATAAAAAGTATAGGTGCATAATTTAAATAACTTAATTTATTATATACATCCTTTTTATATTTTTCAAGTGTTCCTGTCTCCTTTTCTATAGAATCCCATTTATTAATTACAATAATAACTCCCTTTCCCGCTTCATGTGCCTCTCCTGCAATTTTTGTATCTTGTTCTGTTACACCTTCTGTAGCATCAATCATAAGTAAGCATACATCCGCTCTTTCTATTGCTAAAATAGAGCGCATAACACTATATTTTTCTATTTTTTCTTCTATCTTGCTTTTCCTTCTTATTCCTGCAGTGTCAATAAATATGTATTTACCAAATTCATTTTCGAAAGTAGAGTCAATAGCATCTCTTGTAGTTCCTGCAATATCACTTACAATATTTCTATTTTCACCTAAAATTTTATTAATAAGAGAAGACTTTCCTACATTTGGTTTTCCTATAACAGCTACTTTAATATATTCTTGTTCACTGTCTTGTATCTCATTTTTAGGAAAATGCTTAAAAATCTCATCTAAAACATCTCCTATTCCAAGTGCGTTCGTACTTGACACTAAGTGTGGTTCACCTAATCCTAAATTGTAAAATTCTAAAGCTTCTGCCTTTTGTTTATTCATGTTATCCGCTTTGTTACACACAAGCACAATTGGTTTTTTAGATTTTCTTAACATAAGTGCAATTTCTTCATCCGCTGCTGTTACTCCCTGTTTAATATCTGTTAAAAAAATTATAACATCTGCTACACTAATTGCAATGTTGGCTTGTTCACGCATTTGAGATAAAATGACATCTTCTGATTCTGGTTCAATTCCTCCTGTATCAATTAGAGTAAAATCTACACCTCTCCATTCTGCGTCTGCATAAATTCTATCTCTTGTTACTCCTGCAATATCTTCTACAATTGCAATTCGTTGACCTATAATATAATTAAAAAAAGTGGATTTCCCCACATTTGGCCTTCCTACTATTGCTACTGTTGGTTTAACCATTTTTTTCACCTCTTGCAATATTTTACAACATTTTAATAAAAAACTCAAGAAGTAATTAGAGCAAAGCGATATTCTAGAATAGAAAAAATAAAAGCGCAATTAGTAAAACACCAATTACGCTCTATTTTTATGTACGGCAAAGTCATACAACCTCATTTTATTTATTGTCACCTTGTGCGATTACTTCTTTTCCATTATAATATCCACAGTTTTTACAAACTCTATGTTGCATCACTGGTTCATGGCAATGCTTACATTCTACCAAATTTTGTTTTTCTAGTTTCCATGTTGATCTTCTTAAAGCTGTTCTTGCTTTGGACCATCTTCTTTTTGGTTGTGCCACTTTTTATCCCTCCTTAAGACATTTATTTAATTTGTTTCATTACTTCTTCTGCGAAGTTTTCTTCTCTCTTCTCTAGCCCTTCTCCTTTTTCAAATCTTGCAAATCTTACTACTTTTGCATTGTTGTTTTCTAACATTTTTCCAACTTTAATATCTGACTCTTTAACAAAAGGTTGATCTAATAAGCAAATTTCAGAATAAAATTTCCCAATTCTTCCTTGTACCATTTTTTCTGCAATTTGTTCTGGTTTTCCTTCATTTATAGCTTGTGCTTTTAAAATTTCCATTTCTTTTGAAACCTGCTCTGCTGGAACTTCTTCTTTACATACATATTCTGGTTTTGCTGCAGCAATTTGCATACATACATCTTTTGCAACATCTTTTGAACCAGTTTCTAAATCAACTAATACTGCAATTTTTCCAGCGCCGTGAATATAACTTTCAACCAATCCTTTGCTTGCAAATCTTTCAAATCTTCTAATAGACATATTTTCTCCGATTGTTGCAATTTTGTCTGTTAATACTTCTCTTACTGTTTTTGTTTCGTCTTCTACATATTTTTGTTCTAATAATTCTTCCACATTTGCTGGTTTTTGTATTGCTACTTGTTTTGCAATATTTTTTACAAAGTCTACAAATTCTTGATTTTTAGCAACAAAATCTGTTTCAGAGTTTACCTCTACTACAGAACCTACTTTACCATCCTCTGTAATATAAGTTTCAACTAATCCTTCTGCTGCTATTCTATCTGATTTTTTTGCAGCTTTTGCAATTCCTCTTTCTCTTAAAAGTTCAATTGCTTTTTCCATATCTCCATCTGTTTCTGTTAAAACTTTCTTGCAGTCCATCATCCCTGCACCTGTTTTTTCTCTTAGTTTTTTTACAAGCTCTGCTGTAATCATCTTCTATACCTCCCTTTTTGATTTTATAAATTTCAATTATTCATTTGCCTGTGTTTCTTCAGCTGCTACAACTTCTTCCATGTCGGTAGGTTCTGTCTCTTCTTCTGGTTGTTCTTGCATTTCTACTACTTCTCCTTGTCTTCCTTCTATAACAGCATTTGCCATTACATCTGCAATTAATTTTACAGAACGGATTGCATCATCATTTCCAGGAATTGGATAGTCAACATCTTCTGGATTACAGTTTGTATCAATTAAACCAACAATTGGTATATTCAACTTTCTAGCTTCTAATATTGCAATTCTTTCTTTTTTAGGGTCTACAATAAATAAAACTCCTGGCAACCTTGTCATTTCTTTAATTCCACAAAGGTTTTTTTCCAATTTTTCTCTTTCTGCTCTTAGTTTGATTACTTCTTTTTTAGGTAATCTTTCAAATGTTCCGTCTGATTCCATTACTTCCAAACTTTTTAAACGATTTATTCTTTTTTGAATTGTGTCAAAGTTTGTAAGCATTCCTCCTAACCATCTTTGGTTTACATAGTACATATTGCATTTTAAAGCAGCTTCTTTCATACATTCTTGTGCTTGTTTTTTTGTTCCTACAAATAGAATGTCCTTTCCTGCTTCTGCTTCGTCTTTTACAAATTTGTAAGCTTCATCTAATTTCTTGGAAGCTTTTTGTAAATCGATAATATGGATTCCATTTCTAGCTTGAAATATGTATTCTGCCATTTTAGGATCCCATCTTCTTGTTTGGTGTCCGAAGTGTACACCTGCCTCTAGTAATTGTTTCATAGCTACTACTGCCATTTTTAAATTCCTCCTTTTAGTTTTTTCCTCCGTAGGTTTTTATGCATTTAAGCACACTTTTTTCAAAAGCACTATCTTAAACTAAACCAACGTGTGATTTGAACTTCATTATTATATCAAACTTTTCTCAATTTTTCAATAGTTTCATAAAAAAAAAGCTATTTTAAAATAGCTTTTTCTAATTGAATAGAAAAAATCTATGATTTTTTCTATCCAATTAGGTTAAGTTTATTAATTTATATTTAATATTAGTTGTTATAATCTTTTATTTTTTTGTATGCATATATTGCAGATATTGCAAATATTGCAATAATAAATAAAATTGAAAAGTCAATACCTGTTTGTGGTAATGTTGTTGAATTTGCATAATTGCTTACGTTTGCGTTATTTGCATTACCTGTAACATTATTTACTCCATTAGTTGGATTATTTACAGCAGTGTTATTACCAACTATAATTTCTGTTACATTATTTCCTGCAGCATTGTTTCCTACATTATTTCCCACCACATTATTTCCTGTTAGATTCTCATTAGTTGCCAACACACTTGCGCTCAACATTAATATTAGTGCAAGAATTGCTATCATTACAGTTATTTTCTTTGACATTTGATTTCCTCCTTAATTTAAATTTCTCTTTAGAATATACTGTTCTTTTATATTTATACTACATAATTTTATAGAATGCAAGTTTTTTTTACATTTTTTTTACATTTTTAAATTTTTCATACAGCTTAAGTTAATTCACAATTTACTTTGTCCTATATTTAGCATATGATATTTTTCTAAAATATATTCTTAATTTTAAAAGCTTCTTTTTCCTTTATATGCCCTACTAAAAAAATAGACTTGTCTAAATCTTTTAAAGCTTCTCCTATTTGGTTGTTCTCCATTGTAGATTTAACAGAAAGTAGTGCTATTTCTATGTTGTCAAGTTCTTGATGAACTACTATCATGGACCATGTTTTTTCTATGTTCTTCCATTCTTCTATAACTTTTTCTATTTGCTTTTGCATTTGCTCTGTATTTGCCATATATCTTTCTTCCTTTAATCCCTGTTTTAAACTTTCTAGTTCTTTAACTAGTGTATCACTAGAATTTTCTAAATAGTTTTGAACTATAGCTCCAATACTAATAATTAAAATTACAACTACAATACTAATTAAAATTTCTTTCATATAGGTACCTTGCTTAATGTATTTCCTTTCTTTGGCAAAACATTTGGCTTCCACCATCATAAGTCACAATTAAAGCTTCTTCTGGTTTCATTTTGAATTTTTTTACTTCTTTTTCTAACCATTTATAATCTTTTCCTATAGCTTTTAAATTTTTTTCCATAATTTTTCCATCAACAACTAAATCATATGGGATTCCTTCATATTCTGGTATTATATTAAAATCTTTTGGGATAGTTGTTCTTTTATCTGGTTTCTGTATAACACTAATCTGTCCACTCGTTTCCAAAATAGCATATTCTACATCTCCAATATTAAAAACATTGTTTCCTCTTAATCTTTCTTGCAATTCATTGATGGTAAATCTTTCCTTTTTTAATGCTTTTTCATCAATTTTTCCTCTATAAATTAATATTGATGGCTTTCCACATACAATTTTTCTAATAGTAACACTTTTCAAATTAATAAAAGAGATTAATAATTGCATAATCAGTAGCGCTAAAATTGGCACAATACCACTAGCAATTGGAATTCCTATATCTGCCATAGGGACGGAGGCCAAATCCGCTATCATAATTGATATGGCAAGCTCAAATGGTTGCAATTGGCCAATTTCTCTTTTCCCCATTAATCTCATAATGACCAAAACCAATATGTATAAGATAATTACCCTTACAAATGTGACAACCATTTTCTTCTCCCTTTCTTTTATTAGTGTTTTCATGCATTGCATAAATATTACAAGTATATTTTTCGCAAAATTTCTCAAAATATTCTTGTAATATTAATTTTGTTTATTTTTTGTATAGAATTATTTTTGTAGTTCATACTATTATTATCAAACAAAAAAATAGCAAATTTAATATATATTTTTAGGATTGGAGGTTTAACATTATGAATGATAATCAATCGAATACCACTAGTCAAAATACTACTAGTACAGTTTGGCAAGTTATTATAAGATTAGTTGTTGCAGCCATTGTTCTAGGTATTACAGCTTTCTTTACACCAGGTTTCCATATTAACGGCATTTGGTCTTTAGCAATTGCTGCTATTGTGCTTACAATAATGGATTATTTGATCGTCAAGTTTACCGGATTACACGCAAGTCCATTTGGTAAAGGATTTGTTGGTTTTGTTCTTGCTGCGGTTACTCTTTATTTAACACAATATTTTGTAGCTGGATATACTATTTCTTGGATTGCCGCCATTATAGGTGCTTTAGTTTATGGTATAGTAGATTATATCATCCCTGGCGAGCAAAAAATGTAACTTAAATAAAATCCTCCTCTGGTGTTGCCAGAGGAGGATTTTATTTTAAAATAGTTTTATTTTAGTTCAACCTTTGGGTTTTCTTCTATTCGATAAGTTTGCATTGGATAAACTCTTTTCTCCCTTTCTATTAATCCTCTTGCTTGTACAGTTGGTAATATCCAAGTATAAGGTCCTATTAAAGTGCCTGGCACAGTAGTACTATTAGCGCCTAATCTTGTACTGTCTCCAATAATAGCTCCAAAGAAATCTGTTCCAGTATCTTGTTTGGTTTCTTTTATTTTCAAAATAATATTTTTTTGATCAAATCTTCTATTTGCAACAATAACACCACTTCCAATTCGAGTTGATTTACCTAAAATAGTATCTCCTACAAATGCTAAACTTGCTACTTTTGCTTTGTTCTGAATAATGCAATGTTTTACTTCTGATCCATGTCCAACAGAAGCATTATCTCCAATAATAGTTCCCGGCCTTATTAAAGCACCAGATTGAATAGTAACATTTTTCCCTATCATAACCGGTCCTTCTATTGTTACATTAGAATGAATTACGGTTCCTTCATCTATGAAATAATTTCCTTCAATAGATACGAATTCTTTCGTTTTTGCTCTATTTACTTTTAAATCCTTAGTTACTACTTCTTTTTCTATATAGGAATTAATTTTATTCAATGCCTCCCAGACATAAGTGCAACCTTCAAAAACTTCTTTAAAAGTAAATTCTTCTCTATTTTCAAAATAATAATCTAATTTAAATTCTTCCATTCTTTTTCCCTTTCTTTTATATTATATTTGCATAGTTTTATTTTTCGGTATTATATCATATTCATATATTTTTAGCAAGAAGACTCCCAAATTTGGGAGTCTTCTTTGTTACTTAGTCGTTGTGTATGTGATTGTAACGTATTCGTCTTCAGGCTCTTCGGATAAAATTGAAATTCTCCAATCTACGCACTGTGCAAGGAACACATTAATATGCCGAAAATTCTGGTTAATCTCCTCACGTAACTTTTTCGATATTGTAACTTTTCCTCTCCTCTTACAAAGTTTGAAGAGAATTGTTAAGTACAACATCCTTGAAATGGATTTAAACCGATTCCAACACCAATTCACAATTACACCTCCTAATATTGAATACTTTTATTATACATTTTTTTTCATCTACTGTCAATCTTACAGTATTATGCAAATAAGTCCGCCACTTCCTTCGTTTACTATTCTTTCTAGTGTTTCTTGCAGTTTTGCTTGAGCATCTTCTGGCATTCTGCAAAGTTTATTTTGTAAACCTTCATTGACTACCTCATGTAAACTCTTTCCAAAAATATTAGATTCCCAAATTTTTTTAGGGTCATTTTCAAATTCAGAAAGCAAGTAATTTACTAATTCTTCCGATTGCTTCTCACTGCCTACTATAGGTGATACTTCTGTTTCAATATCGGCTCTTATCATATGAATACTAGGTGCCCTTGCTTTTAATTTTACTCCAAACCTTGAACCTTGTTTTACCATTTCTGGTTCGTCTAAAATCAATTCATCCATAGATGGAGTAACAATTCCATAGCCCTTTTGTTTTACTTCGTTTAACGCATATGCTATTTTATCATATTCTTTTTTAGTCTGTGCCAAATTAGTTACAATTGAGAATAAGTCACCCTCATTTTTGACTTCTACACCAGATATTTCTGTAAGAATTTGATAGAATAGCTCTTCTTTAATTCCAATATTAGCTGTTACAGAACCATTTCCTAATTGAATGTTTTCAACGCTCGTTTTGGTAATAATATCTGTTTTTTGTATTTTAGCAAATCCATCTTTTATCTGTCTAATAAGGCGTACATTTTGTAATGCTTCTTTTATCTCACTATATAGTTCTGCCTTTAAAGGAT
>CAWVME010000044.1:0-3271 GCA_963930325.1 Bacillota bacterium
CTTTATAATGCAGTTAAGAATTTACCAGAAGAAAAGCAAACAGCTGAAAATAGAGCAATGATAGAAACTTATAATAAAAAAGTGGATTTCATTGACTTTTCTAGTTTAGATAAGATAATTAATGAAATATAAAAGTAAAAGACAAAAATTAGATAGTCAATTTATCGAGATGATAATTGTGGGCTTATCAGAAATGATAGGCTCTCTTTTATGCCAAAAATAGAAAGGCGTGATGAGAATTGCAATAATACTACTATTTAAAAATATTTTCAATTTGATTGATTTACTTAATAATCAAATTAGAATAATCACGATATTCGAGAAAATCCATCTGTCGTTTTAATAAAGATAAATTTTGAATTATTTTTAACAGTTGATCTTTTCTTCTTCTAAATTGTTTTTAGCAACATTATCATTTGCATAATTATTAATCGATTTTCTCATAATTAATTTTATCCTTTCACAGTAAGAGTATGGGAAATTCCCATAATAGAATTTGCGAGGTGGTACAAATTCTGTGCTAGCTATTACAAATATTCTGATTTGTTCTCACACATTTTTAGTATAAATTAATTCTTTTAATATAATTTCTTTAGCAATATTTTTATAATTATTCATTAGTTTTGTTCATTCTAGTTGATTAGCTTCTTTGTTTTTTTAGATAGCAATTTATCCGGCTTTTTTTATTGTTCCATTAGATTATTTAATATATTTTTACATTCATTAATAACTGAAACAAGATAATATGCTAGTTCATCTTTCATTAAAAAATTTGTATAAAGCTTTGTAGTTTTCTTTTAACTAATTTAATTTTAAATAGCCAAAACGAGAACTTTATATAAAATAAAAACTTACGATTCTTTTACAGTTCGCAAGTTGTGTTCAAATGGAGCGGGTAGCGAGAATCGAACTCGCGCTACCAGGTCGGAAGCATGGCATTCTACCACTAAATTATACCCGCAAATATATTATTATTATTATAACATTTTGTGAAGAATAAGAAAAGTAAAAATAAAAAAATAAAAAAATATTATATAAAAGTTTGCACTTTTGCTCTATATATGTTACAATAGACATGTTAAATTATGCAAGGAGGCTTTTGATTTTATGTTAAAGGGAATTCTAATAGTAGCAGACATTATTGTTTGCTTTGCAGTAATTATTTTAGCTATGATGCAATCTAAAGAAGATGCAGGTGCATCAAGCACAATAACTGGGACTAGCTCAAATAGTTTTTATGAAAAGAATAAAGGGAGAACAAAAGAAGGAAAGCTAAAAAGACTAACTATTATTTTTGGAGTTCTTTTTGTAATTATAACTATTGCACTTAGTATCGTATATAAAATGTAAATAAAGTATATACTAAATAGAAATGAGCAGTTTTTATACTGCTCTATTTTTTAGTTGTATAAGAAATATAAAAATATTTTAAAAAGATTGTTACGACTCAAATAAAATAAAAAAGAAAGGAGATAGGTTTTGGTAAAGAGTAAAAAAACAAAAAAACAAATTGTAGGAACTCTTATGAAAAACAAGAATTTTGGCTTTGTTATACCAGATAATAGAGAATTGAAAACGGATATTTTTGTTAAAAAATCTAATTTTAGAAAAGCAAAGAATAATCAAAAAGTAATAGTAGAGATTACAAAGCCGGAAATGAAAAACAAAAAACCGGAAGGGAAAATTATAGAAATTATTAAAGGAGAAAATGAGGCAGACATAGATATGAAATGCTTAATTAAAGAATTTGGGTTGCCAGAAGAATTTCCTAAAACTGTAATAGCGGAATTAAAGAATATTAATGATAAAATAGATAAAAAGGATATTCCTAATCGTATAGATTTAAGAGATAGATCTATTATAACTATTGATGGAGAAGATGCTAAGGATTTAGATGACGCAGTAGAAGTAGAGAAAATGCAAAATGGTAACTACAGGTTAAGTGTTCATATTGCAGATGTTAGTCACTATGTCAAAGAAGGAAGCAACTTGGATAAAGAAGCACAATACAGAGGAACAAGCGTATATATGTTAGATAGAGTAATCCCTATGCTACCTAAAGAATTGTCTAATGGCATTTGTAGTTTGAATGCAGGAGAAGATAGATTTACATTATCTATTACCATGGAAATAGATAAAACAGGGAAAGTACTTTCTTCAGAAATTTATAAGGCAATAATTCAAGTAAAAGAACGTATGAGCTATACAGACGTAAGCAAAATATTAGCAGGTAAGAATAAAAGATTACTAAAAAGATACGAAAGCTACATAGAAGTATTTAAATTAATGTATGAACTAAGCCAAATTTTGAAACAAAAAAGAGCTGAAGCGGGAAGTTTAGAATTAGATATTCCAGAAAGCAAAATTATACTAGCTGAAAATGGAATTGCTATAGATGTAAAAAAATATGAAACCACTCCAGCAAATGATATTATTGAACAATTTATGCTAACAGCGAATGAACAAATAGCAGAGAAGTTTTTTTGGTTAGAGGCACCATTTATATACAGAGTTCACGAAACACCAGATATGGAAAAAATAAAAGATTTGAATAAATTTTTATTTGGACTAGGATATCATGTAAAATGTAAAAAAGATGCAATTTATTCAAAAGCTTTTAGTTTGGTATTAGAAAAAGCAAAAGGCACCCCACAGGAAAAAATTGTGTCAAACTTAGTTTTACGAACATTAAAACAAGCAAGATACGAAAGTGAGAATAAAGGGCATTTTGGACTCGCAAGCAAATATTATTGCCACTTTACGTCACCTATTAGAAGATATCCAGATTTATTTATTCATAGAGTTGTTTCAAAATACTTAATAAATAATTACGATGTAAAAGAATCTGAAAAAGAGAAACTCCAAAAGATTGCAAAAAAGCAAGCTGAACTTTCATCTGAAAGAGAAAGAGTTGCACAAATGGCTGAAAGAGAAGCAGATAATATGAAAAAAGCAGAATACATGATGAGTAAAATAGGAAAAGAATATAAAGGCATCATATCAGGAGTAACTTCTTTTGGAGTGTTTGTAGAACTAGACAACACTGTAGAAGGAATGATTAGACTAGACAATTTAGGAGATGACTATTATATTTATCGAGAAGAAAGCAAAACCATTATAGGAGAAAGGACAAAAGAGGTTTTTTCATTAGGAGATAAAATTAAAATTAGAGTAATAGACGCAAATAAGCAACTAAGAAGAGTTGGGTTTGAAAAAATACAAAACAAAAAGAAAAAATAGAAATTTAAATTTCTATTTTTTCTTTTTATGA
>CAWVME010000045.1:0-2805 GCA_963930325.1 Bacillota bacterium
GAGAAACTTGCACGAGTAAAAGGAATTAGCAAAGATAAAGCACTAGAAATTGCTACAACATTTATTGAAAATTGGGAAGTTTGGCAACTAGTTGGATTTTTGGACAAGTTTGGAATTGGACCACAGAGTGCTGAGCAAATACATAAGAAGCTCGGAGTAAACGCAATAGAGCAAATTGAAGCAAACCCATATATATTAATTGATTTGGTGGCAAAAGTTAATTTTGAACAGATTGACAAAATGGCGCTAGACCTTGGTATTGAGTACAATAATGAAAAACGTATAAGAAGCGGAATTAAGCATGCTTTAATTCTTATGACATATAACGGACATTGCTGTACAAGGTACGAAAATTTAGTTGAATTTGTAAAAAAACTCTTAAAAGTTAGTGAAAACGAAATTGAAGACACATTGATAAATATGAAGGCGAAAGAAGACATTGTTCTTGAAGAAAGAGATGGCTCCGAATGGGTATACTTGTATGATTATTATAAGGTAGAAGAAGAAATTGCAAGAAGATTGATTGATTTAGATAATTATTCTAATATAAAGAAAATTGATAAATTTGACAAAGAATTACAATTATTTGAAAAGAAATCTAGTATAGAGTTGTCAGAAAAGCAGATTGAAGCAATTAAAGCAATAAATGAGAATAATGTTTGTGTTATAACTGGTGGACCGGGTACTGGTAAAACGACTATTATAAAAACAATTATAGATATATTTAAACATAATGAGATGAAACCAGTACTTTGTGCGCCAACTGGGCGAGCTGCTAAGAAGATGACAGAGACAACGGACGAAGAAGCTAAAACTTTGCATAGGCTTTTAGAAATCGGTAAAATTTCTGATGAGAATCAATATAATACAGATATTTCTGTAGCGCCAATAGATGGAGACATTGTAATTGTAGATGAGATGTCCATGGTGGATTTATTTTTAATGAACTATTTATGCAAAGCATTGTACAAAGGCACAAAGCTTGTACTTGTCGGAGATGTGGACCAGCTTCCTTCAGTAGGACCAGGCAATGTTTTAAAAGATATTATTGAATCTGGAAGAATCACTACAATTACGTTAAATAAAATTTTTAGACAAGCTGCTAGAAGCAAGATAATAGTTAATTCCCACAGAGTAAATGAAGGCAGAGGCTTTATAACAAAACAAGAAATAGAAGATGGTGCAAGCTTAGAAGAATATACGAATAAAGAAAGCAAAGATAACATCGAAAATGTTAAAAAAGATAATGAAAAACAAAGCGATACTAAAAACAATAATAAAGGAACTAAAGAATATAATGAAAATAATACATTTTTAGATGACTTTTTTTATGTTGATGAAAGAAACAAAGAAAAAATATTATATAATATAATAACACTTAGTGGCGAGAGGCTAAAAAACTACGGTAATTATGACTTCTTGAAAAACATACAAGTTATAACACCAACCAAAAAAGGAGAGCTAGGAACAAAAGAACTAAACAAAATCTTACAGCAAACAGTTAATCCTTCATCAGAAACAAAGAGTGAAAAGAAATATGGAGACAGCATTTTTAGAGAAGGCGACAGAATAATGCAAATAAAGAATAACTATGATATTTATTGGGAGAAAAAAGAGCCACATTTCGAAAGTGGAAGTGGAGTATTTAATGGAGAATTTGGAAATATAAGCTTAATAGATGACTTTAACAAACAAGTAAAAATAAGATTTGATGATGATAAAGAAGTATGGTATCAGTATAACGAATTAGAGCAAATAGAGCATGCATATGCAATAACAGTACATAAAGCACAAGGTAGTGAATTTGATGTGGTAATAATGCCAATATCACAAACAGCACCAATGCTACTTACAAGAAATTTGCTATATACAGGAATGACAAGAGCAAGAAAGTTATTGATAATAATCGGAAACAAAAATATAATAGATTTTATGATAAACAATGCAGACAATAAGCTACGCAACACAGGTTTGGCATATAAATTAAAGAACTAGTGGAACAAGGGGACGGTTCCATTGTTCCAAAAATGGAACGAGGGGCCAGACCTACTTTGAGTAAAGTGGACAGGAGGGACACTCCTAAACGTTCAAGAAAATGGACAAAAGGGACAGACCTAAAAAACATTGTTTTTTGCTTCGTCTCAAAAAACAACAAAAAAATTCGGGGGCAAATTAAGGAGGCATGATTATGTGCTTTTTAGAAAAGGCACTCGAATTTATTTTTTTACCTAGCTGTGGAGTTTGTGGCAAGCTAGGAGAAGGCTATTTGTGCAACA
Source organism: Bacillota bacterium (assembly GCA_963930325.1). Taxonomy (GTDB): domain Bacteria; phylum Bacillota; class Clostridia; order TANB77; family CAG-508; genus CALXJM01. The sequence continues at coordinate 2,277 of CAWVME010000045.1, forward strand.
ATTGTGGAAAAGAGCTAGAAAAATATGCAATATGTGCAAAAAGTAGATTTAATGAAAGAAAATTAAATGCTCAAACAGAAATAAAAGAAAGAGTACGAAATAACAAAGGTGAAAAGTCATTTTATAAAGATAAACAAAGAAAGAAAAATAACAAATCAATCTATAAATTTCACATTTTCAGATATGAAGAATTGATAAGAGAGTTAATTATTCAATACAAATTTGATGAAAAATCATATTTGTATAAAACTTTTTGTGAATTTATTGTAAAAAATAAAAAAATTTTGGATTTTATAAAAAATTATGATATAATTGTTCCAGTTCCAATGCATAAAAAAAAGTATAAAACAAGAGGTTATAATCAAAGTGAACTTATTTCAAAAGAATTGGCTCATAGATGTCAACTGACATACTATAATGATATTTTAATTAAAAAAGTTAATAATAAAGTTCAAAGTACTTTAAATAAGAATGAAAGATTAGAAAATGTAAAAAATGTGTATAAATTAGAAAAACCGGGAAAAATAAA
>CAWVME010000046.1:0-8351 GCA_963930325.1 Bacillota bacterium
GTGGTGTTGATATTAATATTGAAAAACAAAGTTCAGATATAGCTCTGGGAGTAGATGTAGGTGGAGCTGGAGATCAAGGCATGATGTATGGATATGCATGTAATGAAACACCAGAACTTATGCCGTTCGCAGCAATAGTAGCGAGTAAGTTGGCTAAAAAGCTAACTGAAGTTAGAAAAAATGAAATTATTCCTTACTTACGACCAGACGGAAAAACACAAATAACAGTAGAGTATGAAAATCATATTCCAAAAAGAATTGATACTATTTTAATATCCAATCAACATGTTGATGGAATTGATATGGAACAAATGAAACAAGATATTATTGAAAAGGTAATAAGGACTACAATAGACAAAAAGTATTTAGATGAGAATACAAAATATTATGTAAACCCAACCGGAAGATTTGTAATTGGTGGACCACTTGGAGACACTGGATTAACCGGAAGAAAAATTATAGTAGATACATATGGCGGATATGCAAGGCATGGAGGGGGAGCTTTTTCTGGGAAAGACCCTAGTAAAGTAGATAGAAGTGCAGCCTATATGTTGAGACATATAGCTAAAAACATTGTGGCAAACGGATTAGCACAAAAATGTGAAATTCAAATAGCTTATGGAATAGGAATGGAAAAACCAATTTCAATTTCTGTAGAAACATTTGGAACAGCGGTAATTTCAGAAGAAGAAATCATTAAAAAAATAGAAAATAACTTTGACTTAACTCCAAATGGAATTATAGAATACTTGGAATTAAAGAAACCGATTTACGCAGAAACTACAAACTATGGGCACTTTGGAAAAGAAAATTTACCATGGGAAAAGATAATTAAATTAATATAAAATTTGATTTTTAAAAAACTCTATTTTTTCATGTAATAGTAAAAAACGCACACAATTTTACGTAAGTAAAATTGTGTGCGTTCTATATTAACATTCAATTTTGAGAAAATTCACAAAAAATTAACAAAGGAAAATATTGAATATAATGCATAAGTATTCTATAATATTAAGTAGGAGGAAAATGTACTTATGGCATACATAGAATTTAAAAATGTAGTTAAGGAATATACTATGGGAGAAGTAACCATTAAAGCACTAGACAATACAAATTTTTCAATTGAAAAAGGAGAATTAGTGGTTATTGTAGGACCTAGTGGTGCCGGAAAAACAACAGCTCTTAATATATTAGGAGGAATGGATAGTGTAACAAGCGGAGAAGTTATTATTGATGGACAAAAAATTAATAACTATTCTCCAAGAAGATTAATTAAATATAGAAGAGAAGATATTGGATTTGTTTTTCAATTTTATAATTTAGTTCAAAACTTAACAGCCTTAGAAAATGTCGAATTAGCAACTGAGATTTGTAAACATCCATTACAGCCCAAAATAGTATTAGAAAAAGTAGGATTAAAAGAACGAATGCAAAACTTTCCTTCTCAATTATCTGGAGGAGAACAACAGCGTGTAGCGATTGCAAGAGCAATTGCAAAGAATCCTAAATTATTATTATGCGATGAACCAACAGGAGCTTTAGACTATAATACAGGAAAACAAATTTTGCAATTACTTCAAGACACATGTAGAAGAGAAAAGATGACAGTAATTATAATTACTCATAATCAAGCAATTGCGCCTATGGCAGATAAAGTAATTCATTTTAGAAATGGAACTGCTTATCAAGCACAAATTAACGAAAATCCAATTCCTATAGAACAAATTGAATGGTAATGATAAATCACGAGGTGGAGAAGTGAAAAAAATAAAAAAAGAAAGTTTTATAGAAATAAAAAACACATATAAAAGGTTCTTATCCATTCTTATCATTTCACTATTAGGAGTGGGCTTTTTTGCTGGAATAAAAGCAACTAGTCCAGATATGCAAAAAACCGCAGATACGTATCTTGATGAAACTAATATGATGGATATAGAAATTTTATCTACATTAGGACTTACAGATGAAGATATATTAGAAATTGAAAAAATAGAAGAAGTAAGCAATGTAGAGGGAGCATATAGTAAAGACATTGTAATAGAAGTAGAGAGTGAAAATTATGTGATAAAAATGTTATCCATTGGAGATATAAACCAGGCATTACTAAAAGAAGGGAGAATGCCGGAAAGAGATGATGAATGTATAGTAGAAGCTGAATTTTTAACAGCTACAGGAAAGCAAATAGGAGATAAAATTATTTTAAAAGAAGACGAAGAGATAAAAAATACAGAATTAGAAATTGTAGGAACAATTACATCTCCACTTTATATTGATAGAGAAAGAGGTAGTACAAAGTTAGGTTCAGGAAAAATAGATTATTATATTTTAGCACCAAAAGAATTATTTACGATAGATGTATATACAGAAATATATTTAACCGTAGAAGGGACAAAAGAGCTATCATGTTTTGAGGAAGAATATGAAGAAAAGATAACACAAGTAACAGGAAAAATAGAACAAATAGCAGAAGAAAGAAAAGAAGCAAGATATGAAGAAATAGTTTCAGAAGCAAGACAGGAATTGGATAAGGCAAAACAAGAATTAGAAGAAGAGTCGCAAAAAGCAAATCAAGAAATAGAAGATGCAAAAAAACAGATAGAAAACGCAAAAGAAGAATTAGAACAAAGTGAAAAAGAGGTAAACCAGAACAAACAGAAGGCAAACCAAAAATTCAAAACTGCAGAAGAACGTATACAAACAGCCAATGAAGAGTTAGTAAACCAAGAAAAACAATTGCAAGAAGCACAAGAAAAAGTAAATTCAGAATATGGTAGTATAGAAAATGCGATAGTAGAATTAGAAAATAATAAGCAAGAATTACAAAGTGTAATTGATAAATTACAAGAAAGCAAAAAAATATTAGAAACAAGTAAAACAGAAATAAACCAAACAATAGAAGGCCTTAAAGTGCAACTAGAAAATACGACAGACGAAGAACAAAAAAACATTATAGAACAACAATTACAAAAGTTAGAAGAAAGTGCACAACAAATAGAAGCAAATTATAAAAAGTTATTAGAACAAGAAGAAAGTTGCAACAGTAATATGAACTTGCTAGAAACTAGCATACAAGAAATACAAGAACTACAAAATGGAATTAAAAGTATTTCTGATGCTAAAGCAGAAATACAAAATCAATTAAAACAGTTGCAAGAAACCAAAAATGCAACAATGAATCAAATAGAAAATGCTATACAAAAAATAGAAGATGGAAAAGAAGAAATAGCAGAAAGCGAAAAAACACTAGAAGAAGAAATACAAAAAGCAGCAGAAGAAATACAAAAAGCTCAAACAGAAATTGATAATGCAGAAGACGATATAAAAAACTTAGAAAGACCAGAATGGTATATTTTAGACCGTAATAGTAATATAGGATATGTTAACTATTCTCAAGACACAGAAAGAATTGCCAATATTGGAAAGGTATTTCCTATAGTATTTTTTATTGTAGCAGCTTTAATTAGTCTTAATTCTATGACAAGAATGGTTGAAGAACAGAGAGGGCAAATAGGTTTATTAAAAGCTTTAGGATATAATAAATTTCAGATTGCAAGTAAATATATATTATATGCATTTTTGGCAACTGTAATTGGTGGAATATTAGGAATGTTTATTGGATTTAGACTATTGCCAGATATTATCTTTGACATGTATAAAATGATGTATACATTGCCAGATATTATACTAGAGTTTAATATAGAATATGCTGTTACAGGATTAGGCTTTGCTATAGTGTGTATTGTTGGAGCAACTATTTATTCTTGCTCAAAAGAACTTAAAGAAGTACCAGCAATTCTAATGAGACCAAAAGCTCCAAAAATGGGAAAAAGAGTATTACTAGAAAGGATTCCAATTTTATGGTCCCATTTAAAGTTTACACAAAAAGTAACTGTAAGAAATATATTTCGCTATAAAAAAAGATTTTTAATGACGATTGTAGGAATCTGCGGATGTACAGGATTAATTGTTGCAGGCTTTGGGTTAAGAGATTCGATAAGCAGTATGATACCAGAGCAATATGGAGAAATTTTTAAGTATTCAATACAAATTTCAATTAAAGATGAAATAAAAAGAGAAGATATAGACACTTTTGCACAGAGCTTACCAGAAGAAATACAAAATATAGATAATCAAGTAGATGGAATAGAACTACTAAAAACAGGAATGCAGTCTGGAAGCATAGAAAAAAATGGCAAAACTGTTGATGTGCAAATTATAGTTCCAGAAGATGCAGAAGCTATGGAAAAATTTATTTGTCTTAGAAATAATAAAGAAACATATAAGCTAGCAGAAAATGAAATTGTTCTTACAGAAAAAGCAGCAAAGTTACTAGATGTAAAAATAGGAGATGAAATTTTGTTAAATAATGCAGACAACATAGAAAAAACAGTAAAAATAGGAAAAATAACAGAAAATTATTTAATGCATTATATTTATATGACAAAAGAAACTTACAAACAAATTTATGAAGAAAATGTTCGTTACAACACTATTTTGGTTAATATGCAAGAAATTACAGAACAGCAAGAAGACAATTTAGCAGAAAAACTTTTAGAAAATAAAGAAGAAATTTCTTCTATTACATTTACATCAACCGCATCAGGTTTTTTCGATGATGTTATGAACAACATGAATTTTGTTGTATGGATTTTGATTGTGGCAGCGGGGCTTCTTGCATTTGTCGTACTATATAACTTAGCAAATGTAAATATTAGTGAAAGAATAAGAGAATTAGCAACTATAAAAGTACTAGGATTTTATGATGGAGAAGTATACAAATATATAGCAAGAGAAAGTATTATTCTAACGATCATTGGAATTATAATTGGACTAGTTGCAGGTTATTTCTTGAATTTATACATTTTACAAACATGTGAACTAGATATGTTAATGTTTGTAAAAAAAGTAGAATGGCCAAGTTATTTATTAGCAGTTGCTATTACTACAGTATTTACAGTTATAGTAAATATTATTACATACTTTGCACTAAAGAGGATTAATATGATTGAATCTTTAAAAAGTGTAGAATAAAAACGTAGAGACTGTTATTTCTAAAAAATAAAATAAGCAGAGCACCTGTAGGGGCGAACAGTGTTCGCCCGCCACTTGACAGAAATTCAAATCAAAGAAATAAAAATCCTTGCAAAAAAATAAACTAATATGGTAATATATAAATATAAAAGAGAAAAAGATAAAGGGGAAAAACAAATGAAGACTGCAAACCGTTGGAGCTGTAACACACACACACACACACAAGTAAATATTAAAAAAGAAATAAAAAATAAAAACCTAACCATCTAAAAATTAGGCAAAACTAATTATATAAGAGATGGTTAGGTCTAAAATAAGCAACAATGTTAACGGGCGAACGATGTTCGCCCCTACAGGATTGAACATAATTAATGTTAGAAACAAACAATATCAGGCAGAGCACTTGTAGGGGAGAACAGTGTTCTCCCGCCCATCGGAGAAATTGCTATAATAAAAAACAAAATAAAAGGAGGAAAACCAATGAAAAAAATAAAAAATGCAAAAGGAATAACACTAATAGCACTGGTAATAACGATAATAGTACTATTAATACTAGCAGCAATAACATTAAGTACACTAGCAGGAAGAAGAGGCATAATAAACCAAGCACAAAATGCAGAAAAAGAACATACAAAAGCAGCAGCATTAGAGGACATAACCTTGGTAACATACCAAAGTTTAGATAACAAAGGAAATACAGACACAACAAAACTAGAACAAGGATTAAACGACATAGGAGCAACAATATTAGAAAAAACGGAAACTATGTGGATAGTGGAACTAAATGGATATACATTTGAAGTAGACATAGAAGAAGGAGATGTAAAAGAACATACAGGACCTATATCAGAGGTTCCATTAAAACCATCTGACGATATTGCAAATGAAAATACAGAATTTATTGCAGACTATGGAACAATAGAAGTTATTTGGCTAAAACAAACAACTAATACAGTAGCAACAGAACCCAATGCACCAAATTTATATAGTGGAAGCAGTGCTTTACAACCAGTAACGTGGACTTATAATAGTGCTAGCAAAACATGGACAGAAGATGCAACTGCTAAAAGTACATGGTATGATTATACAGAAGGAGATGGTAAAGCAGATAATCTAACAAGTATGTGGGCAAATGCAAAAAATGCAGATGGAAGTTATTTTGTATGGATACCGAGATATGCCTATAGAATAACATACTATTCAGATGAAGAGTATAATAATGTAACTGGATATTATGATGGTTACGGAATGTGGAAAGCAGAAGATGGAAGCAAAAAGTATGACTTAGATGAAGGAATAGAAACAGTTGAATATAATGGAAAAAAATATATTGTTCACCCAGCCTTTACAAGTAATGTAGATAACGGAGGATGGGGAAAAAATACAACTGGATTTTGGGTAGCAAAATATGAAATGAGTAGAGAAGGTGCTACGGAAACATCGGAGGGTCTAGGAAACACGTTTTACAGTGTTCCAGGTGTTACAATAGCTAATTGTGCTCCTATGTCGTTTGAACTGGATTGGCTCAACATAGGTGATGTGTATTCTTATTTATTTGATTACGACCGAGATAAAGAAAGCCATTTAATGAAGAATAGCGAATGGGGAGCAGTTGCCTATTTGACACACAGTCAATATGGAAGAAATGGAAATGAAATTGATTTTAATAAGTCTACGATTTCCGGAAATGGTTCTGGAGCTTCCGCAAGGGAAACTATAATTAACGAAAAGAATAATTATAATACGGAAGTGGGAGCGAAAGCAAGTTCAACTGGAAATATATATGGAGTCTATGACTTATCAGGAGGAAACGCTGAACTTACATCAGGATTTAATAAATATGGAGATACTACCTTTCTAGAAAGTTCTGATTATGGATTAAATATTACAAAAGAAGCCAAAGATGAAGGCGGGAACTATATAAGTACAAAATATATAACAGTTTATAGTAATGAATCGGATGATTATAATAAAGTACGAGAAGTAGGAAAAATAGGAGATGCCACTAAAGAAGTGAGAAAGACGAGCTTTGGGGTTGCATGGTTTAATGAACTTTCTTGGATTCCGGTTACTTCCAGACCTTTTGTTACTAGAGGCGCTTACTGGTTTTATAGTGAGTACTCATCTTCAGCTGGTCTGTTCCATTCGGAATGCTCCTCTGGACAATATGTGCAAACTAATTCTTTCCGTGTTGTTTTGGGTGATTTGTAGCTTGAAAATTATGTAGGTGGAGAACATTGTTCTCCTCTACTGTAAAGAAATTGCTAATGGGTTTGTCTTCGCAAAATAAACTCCACTATTGACATAGTAAAAAACATCGCATATAATAAATCTAAAATAGAAAACATCTTTAATTTTTAATACATAGATGTTTTTTATTGAAATAATTGTAAGAGTATTAATTACTCGAATGGAGGTCTATATGAAAAAAAATGCAAAAATGGTTTTAATAATAGCCATGCTATTTCTTGTACTAATTGTATTAGCAGGATGTGGAATAAAGGGAAATTCAAAAACCTATGACTTCTATGCAAACATTGTAAGTAGAGATGAATACTTACTAAGAATAGAGGGAGATATAGAAATTGAAACTGGAAAAAAGGAAAAAGGTATTGTAACCATTGCGGAGAAGGCAGGAAATGTATTTTTAGCAACAGATTGTGAGAGCCAAAAAGCAAGTATTATTAATAAAGATGAAACAACATATGTTTTAATGGACAGTGAAAAACTATATGTAAAAACAGATAGAAACAGAGAAGAAGAAGAAGCAAATCCATTCTTTGACGAAAATGAAATGGAAAAAATCAAGGAAGCTGATTATACAACAGGAAAAGAAGAAATCGATGGTCAAGAATACGATTATGAAGAATATGTAACAGAAGATGGAGGAAAAATAAAATATTATTTTGAAGGATCAAATTTAAAGTATGTAAAAGAAACAAATGATGGAGAAGAAGTAATAATGAAAATACTAGAAGCATCAAACCAAGTAGATGATAGCATATTTGAAGTGCCAGCAGACTATCAAGAAGCAAATTATTAATACTATATATAAATATAAAAGAGAAAAAAGATAAAGGGGAAAAACAAATGAAGACTGCAAACCGTTGGGACTGTAACACACACACACACAAGTAAATATTAAAAAAGGAATAAAAAATAAAAACCTAACCATCTTAAAATTAGGCAAAACTAATTATATAAGAGATGGTTAGGTTTTTTGCGCTTTCTAAAAAATTGCACAGAACTCGTAGGGGCGAACATTGTTCGCCCGCCCATCGGAGAAATTGCTAAAATAAAATTGAAATAATTGCAACAAT
>CAWVME010000047.1:0-24789 GCA_963930325.1 Bacillota bacterium
ATGTAGAATATACTTTTTAAATTAAATTTTTGTAATAAGAATTATCAAGGACTTGAATTCTAATAAAAATAAGCTAAAATGAGAGTAATACAAGAAAAATTGGGAGGAAGAGTTATGTCTAAAATTCTTAGTAAAATCATAGCTACTTGTTTAGTTATTATGATGCTACTTACAAATGTACTAATTATAGGAGTGTATTTTGCAGGAAAAGTTATAGCAATAGAAGACGGAAGTTTAGAAATGCAAGATAGTACGACAAATCATCAGAACGTAGAATTTGATGCTTACTTTAAAGAAGGAGAAACAGAAAAGCATACTAGTGTATTTGAAGTAGGAGATAGTAATGCCATATTATATTTAAAGCTAAATGTAAAAAAAGAGGGCTATTTAAAGAATGCTAAAGTTACATTAGAAAATGCCAATTATGAAATTAATACAGATATAGGAGAATCTCAAATTGTTCAAGAAATAAGTGAGAACCAAATTCTTTATAAGCAAATAGGTGGCGGAGTAGAAACAATACGTCCATTAGAAATTAGAAAAAAACAAAGTGAGAGAAGCAGTATAGATGAAACAGGAAAAGAAAGTAATATTAAATTAGAAGCTACCTATATAGATAATGATGGAAATGAAATTGCTATAGAAAAAACAGTACAAATACATGTAGGATGGACAGACGAAAATAAAATAGCCATTACAGAAGAAGTAGAAAAATATATTAAGAACGAAAACGAAATCATCCTCCAAAACAAAATAGAAATAGAAAGAACAGAAGGAATTTTAGCAGTAGAAAAAACAGAAATTGAATTAGATGCAATAAAAATAGGAGAATATTATCCAGAAACTGTAGAAGTTATAGGGAATAGCACAAAAGGAACAAATGGTAGAGAAGACGAAAAAGTAGAATTCAATCAAAATAATTATAGCTATAACAGCCAAACTGGAAAAATAAACATTCAAATTCAAAATCAAGAAGAAAATGGAAGTGTATGGGCAGGAAAAGGGAAAGACAGTATAAGTATTTTAAGCACATATGGACAAGAAGCGTATGAATACATGGAAACAAAAGGGCAAGAAGAAATTGCATTAAAAATAACGGTTAAAATGCAAATAAAAAATCATAAAGAAACAGTAGAGACTGTAGAAACATTAGAAAAAACAGAAACAATAGGAAATGTACAAGGAAAAATTATTGAAGAAAATATAAAAGCACAAGAAACAGAAATAAACAAAGGGAAGATATATGCAAACAGTACAAATTCAGGGAATAATTATGAAACAGAATATAATATTAAATGGAAAACCAATATAAGCAAATTAGGAGAAACAATAAAATTAGAGAGCAACTCAGATGTATTTGTTGGGCTAAATGATCAAACTAATATAGCATACTATAAGAAAACTACAGTAGAAGAATCAAACTTCCTAGAAATTTTAGGAGAAAATGGAAATATAAAAATATATTCAGGAGAAACAGAAATAGGAACAATACAAAAGGGGAATTACGAAATAATATATGAAGAAAATCAAATAGAAAATGTAAGAATAGAAACAACGGAACCAATTAGCAATGGAAATCTATATATTATGCATGCAAAAGTAATAAAATCAAACTTAGGATATAGTAAAGATGAATTAAAACAAGCAACAGGAATAAAAAGTAGTATAGGAGAAAAAACAAGTATAATTAACTTAATTGAAACAACAAGCAAAGCAAGTATAAGCTTAAATAAAGATATACTTTATGCAGGACAAGAAAATGAAAATGTAGAAATACAAATTAAATTACATAATAGTGACCAAACTAAAGACTTATATAAAAACCCTAGCCTAGAAATAGAATTACCAGAAGAAATAGAAAACGTAGAAATCACAGGAAGTAAAATACTTTTTGATGACGAACTAAGCATAAAAAATACAAATGTAGAAGAAGTAAATGGCAAAAGAGTTATAAAAGTAGAATTATCAGGAGAACAAACTAAATTTAATGAGAACATTATTTCAGAAGGGACTAACCTATTAATTACAGCTAATTTAAGCCTAAAAGAAATTGAAGAGAGCAAAAGGGAAGAAATAAAACTAAAATATACAAATGAAAATTCTACTAATTATGAAGAACAAGAAGAAAGCTATGGAATTAGCAAAACAAATATTAATATAGGAAAAGTAAGTAAACAAGAAGAAAATGGAAATCAAAATTTAGGAAATGGAACACAAGTAGCTCCAGGAGTAAATTACGAAATGAATTTAACTACATCAGTAGGAGAAGAAGCTATACATGAAGGGCAAATCTTTTCTTATATAGTAACTGTTAAAAATACAGGAACACAAGCAATAGAGAATGCAGTAGTAACAATTCCTGTACCAGAAGGAACTGTATATGTGAAATATGAAATACGAGATGAATCAAATGAAGATGAAGAATATGGAGAAAGTATAGGATATTACGAATATGAAAATATTACAGAAATGCCATATACAATTGTGCAATTAAATGCAAATGAAACAGCGACTTGTGAACTTTTAGTAAAAGCAAAAAAAATAACTATGACACAAGAAAGTATAAAAAATAAAGCTAAAATACAAATAGGAGAAGAAATACAAGAAACAGAAGAAGTCTCAAATGAATTGAAAGAGGCTACTGCATCTATTGTACTTTGCGGAGAAAAAGTAATAAAATCATTAATTAATGAAGAAATAAGAATTCCAATAATAATACAAAATTTAACAGAAGAAAATATTACAGATATACAAGCACAAATTCAATTGCCAGAAGAACTAGAGTATGTGGACTTGACAATTGACACAGAAGGAATTACTAATGCAAATTATGACGAAGTGACAAAAACTCTTTTCATGGAAATAAGTCAAATAGAAGATTTTGAATTAGTTACTCTAGTTGTTTCAACAAAAGAGACAAAACAAAGCAAATTAATTGCAAATTTAGTAGCCAATGGCGAAAATATAAAATCTAATGAAATCGGAATACAAGGCGAAAATATAAATATAGAAGTATCTCATACTTCACCAACAGCAGGAGAAACATTAGAACAAGGAGATGAAATAGAATATATTATAACTATAAAAAATAATAGCCAATATAATTTAGCAAATTTATCAATTATAGATGTATTACCTGAAATATTAGAATTTAATGAGGCTATTTGCACTATTACTGATGCACAGCCATTTTCAATACAATCTATACAAGATGGAGTGCTTAGAATAAATTGGAACTTAGAAGCACAAAAACAATTAGAATTAAAAATTACAGGAACAGTTGGAGAAAATACACAAAGCTTAAGTGAAATACAAAATGAAGTTACTATTAGTGCAACAAACTTAGAAGAAAGAAAACTAAATTCAGTTATTCATTATTTAAAAGGTATAGATATTCCAGAAGAAAAGTTCAAAATTTCTGGAAATGTATGGGTTGATACAAATAAAAATGGAGTGCAAGAAGAAATAGAAGACAAGCTAGAAGGAATAACCGTTCGTTTATTAAATGCAGAAACTAATGAATTTATGCAAGATATAGAAGCTATAACAAAAGAAGATGGAAGCTATGAGTTAAGCAATATTTCTAAAGGAAGATATATGGTAGTTATTTCTTATGATAGTAGTAAATATAGTATTACGGAATATAAAAAGGAAAATGCATTAGAGGAAGCAACATCGAAATTTATAAAAGCTACTTTAACAGAAAATGATGAAACAAAAGAAGTGGCTATTACAGATATATTATTCTTAGAGCAAGACCTAGAAAATATTCATTTAGGACTTATCGAAAACGAAGTATTTGACTTAAAATTGGACAAATACATTAACAAAGTTATTGTGCAAAATTCGCAAGGAACGAGAGCATATGAATATAACAATAGTAAAATAGAAAAAATAGAGATTCCATCAAGATATTTAGCAGAAAGTACAGTATTAATTGAATATAAAATGATAGTAACTAATGAAGGAGAAGTAGCAGGATATGCAAGTGAATTAGTAGATAATTTACCAAGAGATCTAACATTTAGTTCAGAGCTTAATAATGATTGGTATGTAGGAGAAGATGGAAAGATACATACAAGAGCATTAGAAGCAGATTTAATACAACCAGGAGAAACGCGAGAAGTATTACTAATTTTAAGAAAGAGAATGACGGAAACAAATGCAGGAAATACAAATAATACAGCAGAAATATATGAAGCTAGCAATGAACTTGGAATAGAAGATATAGATTCGACACCTGGAAATGAAAATCAAAGAGAAGATGATATTAGTTCAGCAGATGTAGTTATATCAATAAAAACAGGAGAAGGTATAGGAACAGTAATAATTATATTATTGATTAGTATAGGAATAATTGCAGGGGGAAGTTATATTATCAAAAAAACAGTATTAGAAGAAAGGGGGTAGAAAAATGACTAGAAAAATTTTAAAGATACTATTCCTTATACTAGTAATTTTAAGTGTATTTGGAGTGAGTAAATCCTATGCTGAATGGCTTGACATAGGAGAAGGAAAAGGAACTGTAAAATTAAATAGCCCTTACAGAGGAAATTATCTGTATTGCATGAAAAAAGGAGCTCACGTAAATTACTTGTGTACAGCCGTAGAAGTAGATGACAACGGAAATTTAATAGGAACCGATATAAGGAGTCAAATTGCAAGCAAAGGTGAAACAGATTTAATTGCTTACATACTTAATCGCTCTGGCTGGGGAAATGGACATGATTCTGACAAACAACAAGAACTTTGGGCCCATTCATCATTATTTGGGTCAAGCATAAATCATAATAATTGTGCTAAAAAAGCTGAAATCGATAGTTATATAGCTTATAAAAATATATTAAATAATGGCTATCAGTCAAAATTTACTACTTATAATCAAAAAGTGGAAACAAATGGAAATAATAAAATTATAGGACCATTTGCTGTAGAATTTTTAGAAACAACAATAGGTGGCACAACATATGCAGGTTTTCAAAGTATACAAGTATTTAATGACTCAGGGAGTTCTATATCATATACATTATTAAATGAAAATAAACAAAGTATAAATACAATAACATCTAATCAAGTCTTTTATGTACAAATACCTTCAAGTCAAACCTGTTCAAGAATAAATATTCAGACTTATACTAAAGAAATACAGCTCACATCAGCTTACAAAGCAGACCTTAAGAAAGTGGACGATTGTGGAAATAGAACGCATAGTAATGCTACACAACCAATTTTTTGGGGAAGCACTAATGTATCAACAAGAACCCGTTCACTTAATGCAACAATTTCAGAAGAAACAGAAAAACAAGTTAAATATACATTAAACATTAATAAAAAGGCTTCCGATACAAATGCAACATTAAGTGGAGCAAGGTTTACAATTCAGGCATCTAACGCTTTAGCTACTAACTTTTCAACTATAAGTAGCTCAAACATAAGTGGAAATAGTAGTGTAACATTTACATTTACAAACACCGGAACATTTACTTATGTAATTTCTGAAACGACAGTACCAAGTGGATATCAAGGAAGTTCGAGTGTAACGTTGACAATACAAGTAGTATTAAATGCAAGAACAGGAGAATATGAAGTGTCATCTGTTAATATCAATCCAATAAGCACTGCAACACTAAGCGGAAATACATTAACAGTAACCAATATTCCAGCAGAGGTACCAGAAAAACAAGTTCAATACACATTAAACATTAATAAAAAGGCTTCTGATACAAATGCAACATTAAGCGGAGCAAGATTTACAATTCGACCATCGAATACTTTAGCTACTAATTCTTCAACTATAAGTAATTCAAATATAAGTGGAAATAGTAGTGTAACATTTACATTTACAAGTACTGGAACATTTATATATACAATTTCTGAAACAACAGTACCAAGTGGATATCAGGGAGTTTCGAATATAACATTAACAATACAGGTTGGAATAAGTACAACAGGAGAATATCGAGTAAATTCTACTATGATTAATTCTGTAAGTAATGTAGAACTAAGTGGACGGAAACACATTAACAGTAACCAATGACCCAGAAGAAGAGCCAGAACCACCAGCTTCAGGAAATCATACAATAACAATTTATAAAACAAATGCTAGTACAGGAGAAACATTAGCAGGAGCTTACTTTACTGTAACAGGATCTGGAATAAATAAAACTGTCGGACCAACATCAAGTAATGGAACAGCTAGCTTCAACATTGAAATAAACAGTGAGGGAACATTCACTTATACAATTACAGAAAGAACAGCACCAAGTGGATATATAAAATCTAATGCATCAAGAACAGTAACTATAGTAACGAGATTAAATACAACTGCAAACAGATATGAAGTAGTAAGCTGTACAGCATGTGATAATAGAAGTACAACTACATTTTCAAACAAGCCAATTTATACAAGCACGTATAATTATAACTTAAAGAAGGTTGATAGTGAAACAAGCGAAGGACTTGCTGGAGCGGAATTCTCGATTGTAGGACCAAATGTAAATAAAACTGTTGGACCAAGTGATGCAAATGGAAACATAGAGATAACAGACATTCCAATTAATCAGGCTGGAACATTTGAATATACTATCACAGAGACAAAAGGCGTATATTCTTACCATCAAAATAGTACACCATTTAAACTAACGTTAAGAGTGAGTTTGGTAGAATATAGTACTTATGCAAGATATGAAGTACAAAGTGCAACAATCACAGAAGGGAGCGGTGTAACACAAAGTGGAAATACTGCGATTGTCCCAAATGTACCAGTTAGAGTTGATATTAGTGGATTAGTATGGTTAGATGAAATCCATATTGCAGATAAGGAAGGCATTTATAATGGAAGGGTTGATTCAGATGAAGCACAGAGATTTTCCGGAATAGAAGTGAACTTATATGAAGGAAATACTTTAGTTCAAACAACAAGAACAAATTCAAATGGAGAATATACATTTAGTAATGTAAGAGGATATAGAAATTACAGAGTTACATTTACATATGAAGGAATGACTTATACATCAACAATTTTTGATAGCAATACTACAAACGGAGAAAAAACTTCTAAAGCAGACGAAACTGAAAATGTAAGAAGAGAGTTTAATAGTAAGTTTAGAGAAATTATTCCAGGAAAAGCAACAGGAAGCAAAGGAGAAATTAATTTAAATTATAATATAACTCCGGGAAGTGACACAAGATATGCAGTTGCAGAGGTAGATACAAATAATCCAGAATTTATGATACAAGTAGCGACACCTAATTTCCAAATCTATGGAGACGATATTATTAATGTAAATTTAGGACTTGTTACTAGAGATAAAGCAGATTTTAGCATGCAACAGGGAGTTAAAGAAATGACAGTAACAATTAACGGAGTTACTACTAAAATAACAGAAGGTATAACAGATATTAATACAGAAGATGAAATTAGAGAGTATTTAGTACAAAGAAACCAAACAAGAGAATACAATATTAAAAATTCAGACTATACATACAGAATAGGAGATTATACAGATTTAAGCGGAAGCAATAAAAAAGCAGGTGCAAATCAAACAGAAGAATTAGAAATCTATATTACTTATATGGTAGCTATAAAAAACGGTGGAGATGTGGATGGAGTAGTAAATGAAGTCAAGAACTATTATCAAGACACATATACTATTACACAAATAAATGATAAAGCAGATGGAACAGGAAATAATCTTGCATATCAAGACACAGGAAATAGTAATGGCTATAATTCAGTAAACATAGATACAAGTGTACTCGGAACAATTGAACAAGGAAGAAGCAAATGGATATATATTACTTACAGAATAAACAAAAATAATCAAACCGAAAGAAATATAGAATTAGGAAATAAATCCACAGTAATAGAGATACAAAGATATACAACATATCAAGATAATAGTTCAGCAGATCACGAAAAATACTCTAATGGAGTGTTAGATGCTAATTCTGCACCAGGTAACCTAAATATAACAGCAGATGTAAGCACACATGAAAATGATACAGCAAAAGCGCCAACTTTAAATATAACAAAAGGAGCAACAAGAAAGATTACAGGAAATGTGTGGGATGATTTAAATCAAGACGGATATAAAAATGATGGAACTGCTTCTATTAATGGAGTAACTGTACAATTAGTAGAAATATACAACGGAAGAGAGTTTATCTGGAAAGAAATGTACACAGGCGAACAAAACATAAGTTATGTAGATTACATAGGAAGCATTAACAGAGACCAAACAAATGTAAAAAGTATAGAAGATGGAGAGTACTATTTTGAAGACTTTATTCCAGGTGAATATATAATCAGATTTAGATATGGAGACACAGTAAAAACAGTTAAATTACAGAGTGATGGAGGAGCTAATGAAAAATCGTATAATGGACATGCATATGAATCTACCGTATTTGGTTATGATTCAAAAGCACAAGACAGAAGCGATAGAAGAAATGAAGTACTAAACAACACTAAAACAGTAAATAACAAAATAGGAAGTTTGCTTGTGGCACCATATAACAATCCAAGCGATGAAAAAATTGCGGAATTAATTGATTTAACATGGATGGCAGCAGATACAGATTCGATAAGAGTAGATAGTGAAACAGAAAATATAGACAATATTCAGTTAGGACTAAAAGAACGTAAAAAAGATAATATTACTGTAGATAAAAGTATTAGTCATATTAGTGTAACATTAAATAACGGAACAGAATATGTTAATACAAACTATCCATTAGAAGGAGGGGTTAGCGGAATATTTGATACTCCTAATGGACCATGGATACAAATGTCATCAGAAATTATAAATGGAGCAACATTAAAAATTAAATACAAAATTAAAGTAACGAATAATAGTGATGACAATACAATTACAAACTTAAAATTTATTGATTACTTGCCAGAAGGCATGAGGATTGATTACGGAGTAAATACAGAATGGGAAGGAATAGACACATCAAAACTAAGTGATATGCTAGATCAAAGTATAATATCAAGTGCACAAAGCTGTAACAAAATAATGATAACAAATAAAAATGGAATTACATTAAATCCAAATGAAAGCAAAGAACTAGAAATAGAGGCAAGTGTTACACTTTCACCAGATATGAATGAATATAACTATATTAACTTAGCAGAAATATTAGAATACACGAGTGAAGCAGGAAGAAGAAATGAAGAAGGTGTTCCTGGAAATCAAGACCCTACACCAGATGAATCAGGAGATATCGAAACACCAGAAAAAGATGCAGACACATCAGAAGAAGTTACTATTACAAAAAATACGGGAGAAAATAAAGAACCTATGTATTATTTCATCGGAATTGGAATAGCAATTGTTCTACTAGGAGGAATAGCGCTAATAAAAAAATATGTAATTTAGTTTATAACAAAAAAGACGCTACATAGCGTCTTTTTTGTTGCAAAATTTTAAAAAAATATAAGGGATAAATTATCCCAAAAATCTTGTAATTTGCGACAATATATAATAAAATAAAAGACATAATAAAAGAACATTTATATCAAAAGATAAAAAATAGAAATATAAGAGCATAAAATGTAAAAAACTTTTTCTTATTTGCTACCTTGAAACGACAAAAACTTTGGAACAAAAACAGTAGAATTTAAGAAAAAGTACGAGGTGGTAGAAATGTTTCAAAATATATCAATAGAAGATGCAGATGAAAGAGAAGATACAAAAGAAGATGAAAGAGTATACAAAATACAAAAGTGGAAGAAATTATTTGGCATAAGAAATTGTATTATTTATCTACTTTCTTTTTTTATCTCTACAGTTCCATTAGGAAATTTCGTAGCACCATTTGGACTAGCCATGTTTGCTGCTGCTTGTAGCAACGAAATTCCAGCGGGAATAATTTATATTGCTTCAGCAATTGGTGTTGTTGTAGGATTTGGAAAAGAAAGTTTACTTTCATTTATTCTTACATCTTTGGTATTTATGTTTGCAATTTTATTATTTAAACCTAATATAGAAGACAGTACAAGAAATGAAAAAAGAAAATTAGGATTACATTTGTTTTTTTCATATTTATTAGTACAAGTTATGGGATTATTTTTAGGACGATTTTATTTATATGATGTATTAAGCGCAATTGCAATCAGTTTAATAGCATATATTTTTTATAAAATTTTCAGTAATAGTTTAGCATTTATAAAAGAATATGGAGAAAAAACTGTATTTACTGTTGAAGAAGTAATGGCAGTTAGCGTTTTACTTACAATTGCTTTTTCCGCATTTGGAGATTTTGAAATTGCAAGCTTCTCTATAAAAAATATTGCATGCATTTTAATGGTGCTTGTATTAGGTTGGAAAAATGGAATCCTTGTAGGAGGAACAGCTGGAGTTACAATAGGAGTACTTCTTGGAATTATAGGAGGAGAAAATATAGCTTTAATAGGGGCTTATGCAGTTTCTCGGAATGATAGCAGGTTTATTAAACCGTTTTGGAAAATTAGGAGTTATTATAGGTTTTGTATTAGGAAATGCGGTTCTAACTTATGTAATTAATGGCAATGTGGCAGAAATTATATATTTAAAAGAAATTATAGTTTCATCTATTGCGCTACTACTTATACCTAAATCTATGGATTTAAGTATAGAAGATTTAATCGGAAAAAACAAACTATTGCCAAACTATAAAGGAAGAATGTTAGAAGAAACTGGAGATACTGTGTATAAATTAAATAATGTTTCAGAGACCATTGCTGAAATTGCAACAACATATAAAGAAGTGGCAGCTACTGTATTAGAAACAGATAAAGAGATTTATGAAGAAAACAGAAATTTATTTATTGATGAGTTTTTAAACAATATAGCAGAATTGTCTGACAGTATATTATATGATGACATAACAAATTTAGAAAATGGAATTTTAGATGATATTTTTCAAATTTTAACAGAAAAAGAAGAAATAGATTTGCAAGACTTAAGTCATGTATTAGAAAAAAGAAATAGCTATATACTAGGAATTAGCGACAGAAAAGAAAATGAACAAATAGAAGATGAGATAACAGAAATGATAAAAGCTATGAATTATACCTATAAAATTAGTAAATTAAGTTTCGCATGGAAGCAAAAAATTAATGAAAACAAAAAAACACTTTCAGAACAATTAAATGGGGTTTCTAAAGTTATTAATTCAGTGGCAGAAGAAATTAATGCTAAAGCAGACAACAATAATGAAAAAAAGCAAGAAGAAATTCAAATTTTACTAGAACAAAAGGAAATAGAAGTTACAGACATTACAATGAAACAAGAAAAAAATAAAAAATATGTTGTAACGATTTATACAAGACAAGAAGAAGTGGCAGAAGACTTAAAAAAGATACAAAAAATAGAAGAAATATTAACTAGAATTCTAAAAGAAAAAATGATTTTACAGAAACAAAAAAAGCAAAAAAATGGAACTCAAATTCAAATTTATTCTTCAGAAGATAAATATACTTTACAAATAGGAGTTGCCAAAACAACTAAAGAAAATAGCAAAGTTTCGGGAGACAGTAATTTACATATAAAGCTTGATGATGGAAAATACTTACTAGCATTGAGTGATGGAATGGGTTCAGGAGAAGAAGCTAAGAAAAATAGTAGTATGGCATTAAAAATGTTAAAAAAATTATTAACAGTTGGATTTGACAAAGATGTATCTATGCAGTTAATTAATTCTACTTTATCTTTAAATAGCGGACAAGACATGTATTCTACTCTAGACATGTGTATTCTAGATTTATATAAAGGAAATTTAGAATTTATAAAAAATGGGGCTATGCCCACACTAATAAAAAATGAAAAAAGTGTAAAAACTGTAGAATCGATTTCATTACCAGCAGGTATTATGAGTCATATTGATTTGGTAACTTATGATATGGATGTACAAGCTGGAGATATAATAGTAATGTGTACAGATGGAATAATTGAATCAAAAACAGAGAACAGTAAGTGGTTAGAAGAAATGATAAAAAATATATCAACGCAAAATGTACAAAAAATAGCAGATTTAATTTTAGCAGAAGCAATAGACAATAATTATGGAACACCAAAGGATGACATGACAGTTATTGTGGCAAAGATAAAATAATAGGAAGTAATTATCCCTCGGCTTAGTGGAGTGAAGCCGAGGGATAATTACTTAAGACAACTTTACAATTGCATGTAATTGATTTAAATCTTTGTTTTTCATAGTAATAATTTGCTCTCCGTTTTCATTTTCCGAATAAAAGCAAGTAATTGTATCACCTAATTTGGCGCCGTGCTTATACATAATTTCTACTGAAGAGATAGAGCGATTTATAGATTCTTCAGGAAGTGCTTCTAAAGCGATTTGTAAATAATTGTTATTATTCACATGCCCATTAGTATCAATGTCTCTTCGTAAAACAGAATAAGAAAAAGTAAGAACAGAATTAGTAGGCTCTTTTAATTTTGAAAATGGAGTGTTAAAACTACATTTTTTTTCTATACAGAAACAGTCTATAATAGAATCTGAAATTTTTTCAATACGACTGGTTAGTACATTAAATAAAACCCACTTAGAAGAGCCCTTCATAATTAAGCTTTCGTTTTCATCATAAATTTCATAATCACGATATGCATATAAACTATCAGAACCTCTAGACCAAGTGATTACATGTAATTTTTCATTCCAAGAAGGAAGTCTGTTAATGAAAGCTTTCCAAGCCATAACAATCCAAGCAAGATGAGTTGTTGGGATTTGATTTAAGCCATATCCTGCAGAGTCAGAATGTAAACAGCCAACTTCTTGTAAAATATTGAATAAAGAAGAAAGTTTTAAACGATTATTAGAATCAACATCTGAATAATGAACATAAAAGTCTTTTTCATAAAACATAATATTAAAAACCTCCTAAGTAATATATAGCATGATAAAACGATGATAGTATTATAGCACTTCCTAAGCAAAAATTCAGCAAAATATTGTAATTTAATAAAAAAAATGATATATTATACATAAATTATGTATAATGGAGGTAGGTATGAGGAGAGGAAGACGATATGAGCGACGTGAAAAATTAAACATAAAAAAAGTAGTAGGAGTATTTATCGCTATTGCCGTTATAATTATGTTTATTATTTCAATTAGAAGCCTATTGAACAGTGACATAACAAATGAGAAAGCAAAAATAGAATATTTTACAATATATGATAACAACAAATGGGGAGTAATGAATAGTAATGGAGAAGAAGTTATTCATGCTTCTTATGATGAAATGATTATTATTCCTGATAGTACACAAAACTTATTTATTTGCACTTATGATGTAGACTATAATACTGGTACATATAAAACAAAAGTAATTAATGAAAAAGAAGAAATATTATTTGATAATTATGAAGCTGTCGAACCAATTGAAAATTACGACCAAGCAGGTAACCTTTGGTATGAATCTAATATTTTAAGGGTAAAAAAAGATGGTAAGTACGGATTGATTAATTACCAAGGGGTAGAAGTACTGTCATGTGAATATGATAGTATCGAATCAATCAAAGGTGTAAGAAATAGTTTATTATTGACTAAAGAGGGAAAACAAGGATTAGCAAGTGGCACAGGAGATTTAATTATTAATACAGAATATCAAAAAGTAGAAGCGATAGGAACTAATTATTCAGATGGCTCTATTGTGCAAAATGACGAAGGAAATTGGGGCGTAATTGATAGCAATAAAAGAATGATACTAGAAGTAAAATACGAAGAAATTGCAAAAATAACCGGAAATGATACTTATCTAGTGAAAGAAAATGGAACATGGAAAATGGTAAATAAAAGGGCAGAGGAATTATTTACATTTGTCTACGATTCAGCAAAAGAAATGAATGTAAATAACATTGTTGTACAAAAAGATGGAAATTATGGTGTTATTGATTACAGCGGAAATGTTATTATCCAACCAGAATATGAAGATATTAGCTATATCTCGGGAGAAAATTATATTGCCAAAAAAGATAATAAATATGGAATAATTAATAGCAAAGGGGAAACTCTTTTGAACTTTGAATACGTAAATTTGTATTATAGAGAAGAGGCAGACTTCTTAGAAGCAGAAAAAGAAAACTTAGAAATTTCTATTTTGGATAAAAACTTCGAAACAAAAGTAACAGGAATTATAACAGAGGTAAATACAGATAAAGGATATATTCGTGTAAGAGAAGGCGAAGACTATCAATATTATAATTTTAGATTAGAAAGAAAAGAAGCTAAAGATGTATTAACTGAAAATAATTTATTTTTAAGTAAAAAAGATGGAAAATACGGATTTGTAGATAAAGATGGAAATGTAGTTGTAGATTATTTATATGATGATGCTACAGAACAAAATAGATTTGGATATGCCGGAATAAAATTAAATGGACAATGGGGCAGCATAAATAAAGATGGAACGGTTGTGCTAGAACCAAGCAAAAATTTAGAAACAAGTTTTGTGATTGATTTTATTGGGCAATGGCATTTGGCAGAAGAACTAAATATGAATTATTATATAAAATAAAAACTTATTCATATAACCGTAATCATGTTTGTATGATTACGGTTTATGCATTAAATATAGCAAAAAGAAGGAAGGAAAAAATGAGAATAACATGTGGAACAGATGTGATAGAAATAGAGAGAATTAAGGAATCCATTGAAAAGAGCGGAGAAACATTCTTAAAAAAAATATATACACAAACAGAAATAAATTATTGCCAAGCAAAAAGAAAAGCTATGTATCAGCATTTTGCGGCTAGATTTGCGGCAAAAGAGGCAATATTTAAAGCCATTTCCTGCTATTTAAAGGAAAAATTTGATATAACATGGACAGATGTAGAAATAATAAATGAGCAAGACGGAAAACCAAAGGTACATTTTTTGCAAAAAGAAATATCAAACATAAATATTGATTTAAGTATTTCACATTGCCAAAACTATGCTGTAGCGACAGCAATAGCAATAAAAGAATAAGAAAGGAGTTATTATGGAATTTTTTGATTCACATTCACACTATAATGATGAAAAATTTAATATAGATAGAGAAGAAATATTGCGAGAAGTTCAAGAAGCAGGAGTAACAAAACTTGTTATAGCTGGATATAATATAGAATCTTCAAAATTTGCTATTGATATAGCTAAAAAACACGAAGCAATTTATGCTGTTGTGCGGGATATCGCCAAATGATATAGGAGAAAATACAAGTAAAATAGAAGAATTGGCACAAAATAAAAAAGTAGTAGCTATTGGGGAAATAGGCTTAGATTATTACTGGGAAAGAGAAAACAAGGAATTACAAAAGCAAACTTTTATAGAGCAAATTGACATTGCAAACCGATTAGAACTACCGATTGTTATTCATTGCAGAGATGCAATCATAGATACACTGGAGATTTTAAAAAAGGAAGAGTGTAAAAAAAGAGGAATATTCCATTGCTGTATGTTAAACCCAGAACTTGTAAAAGAAGCATTAAAATTAGGTTATACTATATCTTTGGCAGGGCCAATAACATTTAAAAATTCTAAAAATGCGGAAAAAATTGTCCAGATGATACCAGAAGATAAATTGCTAATAGAAACGGATTGCCCATATTTAGCACCTGAACCTAAACGAGGAACTAGAAATGATTCAAGAAATTTAATATTGGTAGCAAAAAAAATAGCGGAAATAAAAGGAAAAACAGTAGAAGAAATTGCTAAAATAACATACATTAATGCAGAAAATATATTTGAAATATAAAATATTCGCAAAAAAATATCAAATGTTTAGTCATTTGATATTTTTTATTGTATAGGAAAAATCGTCAGATTTTTCTGGAGCAACAAGGTTAAGTTACTTTGGCTGTGCATATTCGCGAAGCGAAATGCTACAATAGGCAAAGCCACTTTTCTTATATTTGTATAGGGAAAATCAAATTAGTAAAAAGAAAAGTGATTTTGAAGACTATTATTATTTTAGATTATTTATTAAAATCTACTTTTACATTTTTTCTAGCCTCTTCACTATCTGTTTTGAAAAGTTCTTCTGGAGTAAAGTGGAACATAGAAGCAATAATATTTGAAGGAACTACCTCTAATTTTGTATTATACATAGTAACTGTGTCATTGTAAAACTGTCTAGCAAAAGAGATTTTGTCTTCGGTGTTTTTTAATTCTTCTTGTAGTTGCATAAAATTTTGATTTGCTTTTAAATCTGGATAATTTTCAGAAATTGCCATAATAGTTTTTAAAGTATTAGAAAGTTCTTCATTAAGTTCAGCTTTTTCATGAACTGTCGAAGCGTTTGCCCAAGAAGTTCTAAGCTCAGCAATTTTTGTCAAACTAGCTTCTTCATGACTCATATAACCTTTGACAGATTCTACCAAATTTGGAATTAAATCAAATCTTCTTTGTAATTGGACATCAATTTGGCTCCAACCATTCTTAACTTTTTGTCTAGCAGTTACTAAACCATTATAAATGGAAACAACAAATAAGACTAGAACTACTAGAATAATTAGTACAATCCACATAATTAAACCCTCCTTTAATAGCATTATAATATCATAAATTTATTCTATTTTCAATATAAATAGGTAAAGATTAGAAATAGAAAATGTATGAATTTTTACAAAAAAGAAAAAATTTAGTTCTAACCTTGGTACAAGCTACATATAATATATTATAGAAAGAGTTAGAAACACGAAAACTTACAATCAACTTGTATTCCTAAAAAACACAAAAATTTGACAAATTTAGAAAAACATAGTATAATAAAAAAGGTTTCGTTAAAGGAGGAACAAAATTTATATGAAAAATAAGAACAATGCACATGCACCAATTGTAAAAATTGGTATTATATGCATCGTAATGATTTTTAGTTTAATGTTAATTGTACGAGCTGGAAATATAAGAGTGCAGGATGTAACAATTGAACTTGCAAACGGATCAGAATTAAATGTTATGACATCCAAAGTAAAAGTATCAGAAATATTAGAAGAAAACCATATTCTTGTCTTAGAAGATGAAAAGGTAATTCCAGATTTAGAATCTGAAATAGGAGAAAACAAACTTATAAAAATTGCAAAGAATACAGACGAAACATTAAATACAACGGTTGCTTCTAATGAGAATGTAGATGAAACACTAAATAAGATTTTAGAAGATTATGGAACTATTACAGAAAAAATTGTTGTAGAACAAGTTGAAATTCCATTTGAAACCATTACAAAAGACGTATCTAGTGGTTCAGGAGACACACAAAATAGAGTATTACAACAAGGTCAAAATGGATTAAAAGAAATTACTTATAGAATTAAGTATAAAGACGATATAGAAATAGAAAAAACAGAAATTTCTTCTGTAACTATTAAAGAACCTGTAGACAAAATTATACAAGTAAGCACAAAGCAAACATCTAGAAGTTCGAGCGTGTCAAGAACAAGTTCTACAACAGCAAGTAGTGGTAAATATAAAATAACAGCATATTGTCCTTGTATGAAATGTTGTGGAAAAACAAATGGAATTACAGCAATGGGAACAAAAGCAACAGCAAACCATACAGTAGCTGCATCTTCTCAATTTGCATTTGGAACTAAACTTAAAATTAATGGAATTGTTTACACAGTAGAAGATAGGGGAGGAGCTATTTACGGAAATAGAATAGATATTTATATGAATTCACATTCAGAAGCACTTGCTTGGGGAGTAAGATACTTAGACGTAGAAGTTGTACAATAATAATAAGATAAAATTTTATAGGGGCATAGATTTATATCTATGTCTTTTTTTATTGTATAGGAAAAATATATCGCTAGGAGGGATAAAAAATATGTTAGCAATTATAAAAAGCATGGCATTGCATGGATTAGACGGATATTTAGTACAGGTACAAGTTGATGTATCTACAGGGTTACCTGGATGGGAAATGGTAGGACTTCCAGACACAAGTGTAAAAGAAGCAAAAGAAAGAGTAAAAACAGCTATTAAAAATGCAGGTGAAGAGTTTCCTAGCAGGAAAATTGTAGTAAACTTAGCACCAGCTTCTACAAAAAAGGAAGGAACATTTTTTGATTTAGCAATCGCTGTAGGGATTTTAGTTGCAACAGAAAGCATTGCAAATAAAAATTTAGAGAAAAGCATTTTTTTAGGAGAATTATTCTTAGATGGAACTATAAGTAAAGTAAACGGAGTTTTACCTATGTGCATAGAAGCTGTAAAATTAGGTATAAAAAGAGTAATATTGCCTAAAGATAATGCAAAAGAAGCAGCAGTTGTAAAAAACTTGGAAATAATACCAGTGGAAAATTTAATGCAAGTAATAAGATATTTAAATGGAGAAGAGGAAATACAAAAGGAAATAGTAAATATAGAAGAATTATTCAATCAAAATAAAAGTTATAAAATCGACTTTTCAGAAGTGAAAGGACAAGAAAATATAAAAAGGGCACTAGAAATAGCAGCAGCTGGAGCACATAATTGCCTTTTAATCGGAAGCCCGCGGTTCACGGAAAAACTATGTTAGCAAGAAGAATTCCTACCATTTTGCCAGATTTAAATTTTGAAGAAGCTTTAGAAATTACAAAAATTCATAGTATTGCAGGACATATTGAAAGTAAATGTTCTTTAATTACTACAAGACCATTCCGAGCGCCTCACCATACAGTATCTGCAATATCTTTAATTGGAGGAGGGAGAATACCAAAACCACGGAGAAATTAGTTTAAGCCATTACGGGGTATTATTTTTAGATGAATTACCTGAATTTAATAAAAATACATTAGAGGTACTAAGAGGACCATTGGAAGATAAAATAGTGAGTATTAGCAGAATTAATGCAAGTTTAACATATCCTTGTAATTTCATGTTTATTGCCAGTATGAATCCATGCCCGTGTGGATATTATGGTTCTAAAGATAAGGAATGCACCTGTACATCAACAATGATACAAAAATATATGGGGAAAATTAGTGGCCCTTTACTAGATAGAATTGATATTCATATTGAAGTACAACCAGTAAAGTATGAAAAATTAGATTCCGTAAAAAAAGAGGAAACCTCTGAAGAAATTAAAAAAAGAGTAAATATAGCAAGAAATATACAAAAAGAGAGGTATAAGCAAGAAAGAGTATTTTCTAATGCAGATCTAACACCAAGACTGGTAGAAAAATATTGCAAATTAGAAGATTCAAGTAAAAAACTACTAAAAAAAGCTTTTGAAACATTAGGACTAAGTGCAAGAGCTCATGGAAGAATTTTAAAGGTAGCTCGAACTATTGCAGATTTAGAAAATTCAGAACAAATAAAAAAAGAACATATAGCAGAAGCTATACAATATAGAAGTTTAGATAGAAAATATTGGGGAAGCTAATAAATTGTATGAGGAGAAGATATGAAAAAATATAAAATTATTACGCCTGTAGACATAAACTACCCGACAGCTTTAAAAACGATTGAAAATGTACCAAAACAGTTATATGTAATGGGAAATGAGGAAATATTAAACAATATTTGTTTTTCTATTATTGGATCTAGAAGCTGTACAGAAAAAGGAATAAAAATAGCAGAAGAAATGGCAAAAGAATTATGTGAATATAATGTATGTATTGTAAGTGGACTCGCATTAGGAATCGATACAGCTGCACATAGAGGGGCATTACTTGGAGGAGGAAAAACGATTGCTGTTTTAGGTGCCGGGTTTGAGTACATTTATCCAGAAGAGAATAAGCAATTAGTAGAAAACATTTTGGAAACTGGAGGAGCGCTTATTACAGAATATCCTCCTGGAGAACCTGTAAAATCAACACATTTTCCAAAGCGAAATCGAATTGTAAGTGGATTATCTATAGGAACGTTAGTTGTAGAAGCTCATTATAGAAGCGGAACGAGTATTACAGCAAGACTTGCATCAAAACAAGGCAGAAAGGTATTTGCCATACCTAGCGGGATTGATGAAAAATATGGGATTATCACAAATCAACTTATTAAAAATGGAGCTATATTAACAAGGAATATAGATGATATTGTAAGAGAATATGATTTTTTACAAAAAATAGAAGAAAAAAAAGAAAGTAAATTAAGAATACCACTGGAATATAAAGAAATTTATGATATTTTATCAATTAAAGAAATGCAGATAGAAGAAATTAAAAAGAGAAGCAAAAAAGATGTAAAGCAAATAAATTCTATGCTTACTATGATGGAGCTAGAAGGTTATATAAAGCAATTGCCTGGAAAATTTTATACAAGAGGGTGAATTTATATGTATGAAATACATAGAGTCGGAAAACGAGGAGAAGAAATTGCAGAAAAATATTTAAAGAAGCAAAGATATAAAATATTGGATAAGAATTTTCGATGCAAGCAGGGAGAAATAGATATAATTGCATTAGATAAAAATGAAATTGTTATTATAGAAATAAAGACAAGAACTAGCGATACATTTGGTAAACCAATAGATGCGGTAAATACAAAAAAACAAAAACATATTTATAATGCAGCTAAATATTATTTATACAAAAACAAATTGGAAACAAAAGAAATTAGAATAGATGTAATAGAAATATACATAGAAGGGAAAAAAATAAAAATAAACCACATAAAAAAAGCAATTTTATAAAATGTAAATCATATTCGTATTTTCAAAAAAATAAAACTGCTTTTTAATATTTTCTAGTTTCTTATTTATAGAGTAGAAAATATTCCAAAAGCAGTTTATATAAACCTATGCTAAATTTTTATCCAATTGTTTTGAAGAAATAAAATCTTTTAAAAGTAATTTGATAGTTGTTGTAATAGGCACGGCTAAAAACATTCCAAGAATTCCAAAATAAGCTCCCCCAATGGTAACTGAAAATATAACTAAAATTGGACTTAAACTTAAAGAAGTTCCTAGAATTTTTGGATTAATAATATTTGCATCTATTTGTTGCAAAATAATAGTTATAATTCCCATCCATATAGCCTGACCTAAACCACCTGTAAAAATGGTAATTAAGATGGCTATAGCAACAGCGACAATTGCTCCAAAATAAGGAATAATGTTAAATAATCCAATCATAAATCCTAGTAAAACGGCATACTTTATTCCCATTAAGGACATTGCAATTGATAAAATAGTACCAACAACAAAACCATCAAATATTTGGCTAGAAATAAATTTAAAGAATATTTCGTTAATTTTTTCGAAATAATAACCTAATTTTTTACTAGTTTCTTCCTTAAAAATACTTCTAGAAAGACTACGCACAAATTGCATAATTTCAGTTCTTTCTATCAAAAGATAGATAGAAACAACGATTGTAACAAAAACAGTAAATAAAACATTAACTATCCCAATAGCACCTTTTATGTAGTTTAAGAGATTTTCTAAACTAAATATAGAACTAATATCAATATTTTGAATAGAAGAAATTATATCTTGAAGATTAAGCTCATTAATCCAAGAATCTTCTGGTAAATTTTCTACATATGAAATGGCATTATTATAGTAATTTGGTAGATTACTAGCAAGCTCAAGCAAGCTTTCAGATACAATTGGAAGAATTACATTAAATAAAATAATAATGACACAAAATGCAATAAAATAAATCGTAAAAACGCTTAAAACTCTAGAATGTTTTTTTAATAAATTGAATTTTCTTTTTTTATAAAGTTGCTCTACTCTTTTACAAGGAATATAAAATAAATAAGCAATAATAACAGCCAATATGAAAGGCATAAGCAAATTAAAAAGATTTCTAAGCCAATTTGTAATATCGGTAAAATTATCTAATGTTTTATATACAAAAATAACTGCTACAGCAAAGGTAAACCAATACAGCCACTTTGTCCAAATACGATTTTTTTCTCCCATAAAGACCTCCATTTCTGTTTAAGCAATTAAATGCTCAGCTAAAATTTTTAAATAAAACCCATTTAATTGAGAGAATGAATGAGGTTTTCATTTATTATTAATTCAACAGGACAATGATCACTACCGAAAATATCTTTATGTATTTTTACGTCTTTAATAGTATTTTTTAAACATTCAGAAACAATAAAATAATCAATTCTCCAACCAATGTTTTTTTCTCTTGCTTTCATCATATAAGACCACCAAGTATAACAATCTGTTTCAGTAGGATATAAATAACGATAAGTATCAATAAAACCAGAAGAAAGTAAAAGAGTCATTTTTTCTCTTTCTTCATCTGTGAACCCAGCATTTCTATGATTTGTCTTAGGATTTTTTAAATCAATTTCTTCATGAGCAACATTCAAATCTCCACACATGATTACCGGTTTAGTTTTATTTAAAGTAAGTAAATAATCTCTAAGTGCGTCTTCAAACCCCATTCTATAAGAAAGTCTTGTAAGTTCACGTTGAGAATTTGGAGTATATACTGTAACTACATAAAAGTTTTCAAATTCTAATGTGATTACTCTCCCTTCTTGATCATATTCTTCTACTCCTATACCAAAAGAAACGCAAATAGGTTCTTTTTTTGTAAAAATTGCAGTACCAGAATATCCTTTTTTGAGGGCACTATTAAAATAGTAGTGATATTTTGGAAGAGGAAAATCTAGTTGCTCTAATTGCATTTTAGTTTCTTGAATACAAAAAATATCTGCATCTATTTGATTAAAAAAATCTTCAAAGCCTTTTTTATAAACAGCACGTAAACCGTTTACATTCCACGTAATAAGATTCACAACAACCTCCATTCAAACAAAATTATAATAATCTAAATAACATTATACAGCAAATAAGAGAAAAATACAAGAAAAGTAACCATTTTAAGTAAATAGAATATATTATAGCAAGACATATTTTTAGGAGGAAATAAGCATGCAAGAAGTGTTAAAGCTAGAAAAAGTAAGCAAGAGATATCAGGCAAAAAACGGAGAGGTAGAAGCACTTAAGGACATTAGTTTCGAAGTATATGAGGGAGAATTTGTTAGTATCATAGGACCTAGTGGATGTGGAAAATCAACTCTATTGTCTATTATAGCAGGACTAGAAGAAAAAACATCTGGAACGATTTATATAGATGGAAAGGAAACAAATCAAGTTACTAGCGAAATTGGATACATGCTGCAAAAAGATAGTTTATTAGAATGGAGAAATATCTACAACAATATTATGATAGGACTGGAAATAAGGCATTGCAAAACAAAAGAAAATGAAGAATATGCACAGAACCTATTAAAAAAATATCATTTATATGATTTTAAAGATAAGTTTCCTTCTCAATTATCCGGAGGCATGAGGCAAAGAGCAGCGCTAATTCGTACTTTAGCTATTAGACCCAAAATTTTATTATTAGATGAAGCATTTTCTGCATTAGATTATCAAACAAGAATTGCAGTAACAAAAGATATATATGATATTTTAAAAAATGAAAAAATAACAGCACTTATGGTAACACACGATATATCCGAAAGCATTAGTATGTCTGATAGAATAGTGGTTTTAAGCAAAAGACCAGGAACTATCAAAAGTATACACAAGATTGATTTTGAAATACCAAATAGAACACCGATAAATTGTCGAGAAAGTGCAAAATTTAGTAAATACTTCGACAGTTTGTGGAAGGAGCTGGATGTACATGCGTAAAAAAAATATATCGGCAGATAGAAAAAGATACTTAGGAAAAATTAAGAAAGAAAAAATTATTATACTAATTACACAAATTTTGTTATTAGCAGCTATTATTATCATTTGGGAGGTAGCAGCAAATCTTGGATTTATAGATAGTTTTATAACAAGCCAACCAAGTCGTATTCTAAATACATTTCTAAATTTAGGTTCAAATGGGCTTTTGGAACATATAGGAGTTACCTGCACAGAAACAATTATAGGATTTTTATCAGGAGCTTTTTTAGGAGTTATAATAGCAATTATATTATGGTCCTCTAAGTTTTTATCTAGAGTCTTGGAACCATTTTTAGTAGTACTAAACAGTTTGCCCAAAGTTGCTTTAGGACCTGTAATTATCATATGGGTAGGTGCAGGAATGCCAGCAATTATTGTAATGGCATTAGCTATTTCTTTAATTGTAACTACTTTGCAAATATTAAATGGCTTTGAAAATACAGACAAAGAAAAAATAAAAATGGTGCAAACTTTTGGAGCAAATAAATTTCAAGTCTTAACAAAAGTTATTATTCCAGCCAATATATCAACTTTTATTAATTCACTCAAAATTAATATAGGATTATCTCTTGTTGGAGTAATTTCAGGAGAATTTTTGGTATCTAAAGCTGGAATTGGATATCTAATTGTTTATGGAGGGCAAGTATTTAAATTAGATTTGGTCATGGCAAGTGTAATTTTATTAGGATTGGTAGCAGCTATAATGTATCAATCTATTGTAATCTTAGAAAAGATTATATTAAAAACAAATAAATTTAAATAAGCGTTAGGAGGAAATAGCCAAGTGAAAAAAACAGTGATTATACTCATTATTATTGCACTCATATTAGTGAGTGTTATTGTTGGAATAAAAATTACAAAAAACAAAAATAGTGACACACAAACAGCAGAAAAGAAATTAATTCAAGTTAATGAAGTAACCCGTTCAGTATTTTATGCACCACAATATGCAGCAATTAGTTTGGGATATTTTGCAAACGAAGGGTTAGAAATAGAGTTAACAACAGGTCAGGGAGCAGATGCAGTTATGACAGCAGTTTTAGCAAATCAGTGTGATATCGGATTTGCAGGACCAGAGGCATCAATTTATGTATATAATGAAGGAAAAGAAGATTATACACAAGTATTTGCGCAATTAACTAAAAAAGATGGTTCATTTTTAGTTAGCAGA
>CAWVME010000048.1:0-7747 GCA_963930325.1 Bacillota bacterium
TTTTTATGCCTTAATTATATTCGGAAGTTGTATACTATGTCTATTTACATTCTGTATACTATGTTACTATACTATACACACTGTTCGTCCGCCACTTCGCAGGCATTGCTAACACAAAATGCAAAACCAAATAGTTGCAAATAAAATAATCAAATGGTAAAATAAAAATACAAAAATAAAAGGAGGAAACCAATGAAAAAATTAAAAAATGCAAAAGGAATAACCCTAATAGCGCTAGTAATCACAATAATAATATTACTAATACTAGCGGGAATAACATTAAACATTGCACTTACTGAAGGAGGAATACTAAGTAGGGCAGAAGAGACAAGAACAATTTCAGAAATAGCAGAAATAAAAGAAAGAGCAGAATTAGTAAAAACAGCGATGGATGTAGAAGCAAGAAACAATTACCAAAAATTACAGAGAGGAGAATTAGTAGAAGGAATAAATGAAGAATTTAACGGAACCCAGGAAGGATATTCATCAATAGTAGAACAAGGAGAATATATAGTAAAAGTAGACAAAGACTTGAATATTATTGTAGAAAAATACACAGGAGTATATTTAGCAGAAGGAGAACTTGGAATAATATTAACACCAACATCAACAATAAATGGAGCAGAAGTTTTAAGTGTAGATGTAGAGGTAAGAATAGGTGGAATTCTACCATATAAAGAATATGCAGAACAAATAGTAGAAGAGAAAACACAAGAAGAAAAAGAACAATATTTTGTAGAATATTATAGAACGTCTATGCAGTATTACTTTCCACAATATGAAGTAAATGTGGAAAATATATTAAAATATTATTTTGGTAATAATTTTAATTCACTAGAAGAATTAAGTGCATATTATGGCTATGATTCTTTCGAAACATTTTTAGTAGGAATTAAAATGGTAGAACCTGAAGAATATTCAAGCAAAAAAGTTTCTATTACTCTTCCTGATGGAACTACAACAACATTAAATTTATTAAATCCAACAACTTATTTTAATGTTTTCAATAACGGGACATATACTGTAACAGGTGAGTATAATGGACAGAACACAGGAAGCTCAATTGCGATAACCAATATAAAAGAAAAAGATGTGTATGTTTTAGCTAAAGAAAACCAAGACACATATTTAATTGAATGCATAGAAGATTTAGTTGGACTATCAAATAATGTGAATAACTTTGTAGACAAATATGAAGGAAAAACAATAAAATTATCAAGCGATTTAGACTTTAATGATAATAATTCATATAAAAACCCAAATGACACATCTTTTGGAGATGTAAACAAAGATGGAAAAATTGAAGGAATAAAAATAGAAGTAACAACAGGACAAGGATTTACTCCAATAGGATTTGATGCATATTACGAAAATGAAACAGGATACTACTATCAAAAAGAATTTTTGGGAGATTTTGATGGAAATAGCAAAGAAATAAGCAACTTATATATAAATATAGCTGATATGTCGTCTATTGTTTATTATGCTGGTGTATATGCAGGCTTTATAGGATATACAGCAAATAATGAAATAAGGGATTTAACTATTTCTGGAGAAATAAATATATATGGAGAAACATATGAAAAAGACTTACTAATAGGGGGAATTACCGGAATGAAATATCAAGGAAGCATGATAAGCTGCCAAAGTAATGTTAATATAAATATTAATTCTAGTAATCCTTATGATTGCCACTTTATTGGAGGGATATCAGGTTGGTTACGTCTTAATGATATGCAAAATTGTGTAAATACAGGAGAAATAACATATAACAGAACAACAGGTAGTAGTAATGATCTAACAGCAGTTGGTGGACTTGTGGGATATGGTTTTGCTAATAATGATATACAAAATTGTTATAATAAAGGAAATATAAACGTAATAACTTCTGGACAACATGAGAATATTTATGTAGCTGGAATCTGTGCATTTGCTGGATCCAAATCAAATATAATTTTATGTAAAAACGAAGCTGATGTAAAATTAGAGAGTGATGAAAATTCAGATACACGAAGACCATATATAGGAGGAATATGTGGATACAATAACTATGGAACAATACAAAAATGTTCAAACAGTGGAAATATTACTAATTCAGCAACAGGAAAATTTATATATGTAGCAGGAATATGTGGATTTAATGGAGACGGAACGGTATCACAATCATATAATGCAGGTGCAGTAAGAAATGATGGATACACATTATATGATGATGGATCATGCCAGACAGGGGGAATAGTATGCTCTAATTCAGGAAGTGGCATGTCAGTGATTGAAAATTGCTATAATGTAGGAACTTTAACAAATGTAGGAAAAGGACAAATGTATGGAGGAGGAATTTGCTCATATAATCGTGTAGATTCTAAAATAAGAAATTCATATAATGTAGGAACTTTAACATTTAGAGAAGATGGTGAAAAAATAGGAGGAGCAATAACATACAATGCAAAAGAAAATGATGTTGTAAACTGCTATTACTTGGAAGGAACATATAGTAAAGGGGCAGAAAATGGAGATATAGGAATAACAATGAAAACAGAGAGCCAAATGAAAGAAGCTGGATTTGTAAGCCTATTACAAGGAAGCCAAACAGAAAACATATGGAAAATAGTAACTGAAAAAAATAATGGATATCCAATTTTAAGTTGGCAAGAATAAAAACAAAAATTAATAATGAGAGGAAAAGAAAGATGAAGAATAAAGGAAAAATCATAATAATTGCCTTAATAATTTTAATATTAGTGATAGGAATTATAGTAGTAGTCAGAAGAGCCAATAGAGCAAAAGAAGAACAAGAAAGAATAAATAGAATGATAGAAACAGGAATAAAGGAAGAGGAAACAGAAGAAATAAAAGAAAAATTAGAAAAAGCAGGATTAGAAGTAGAAGAAGGAGACTTAATTTATTCAGAAGTATTAAACAGAAATGGGAAAAGCTATAAAGTAAATGGAATAATGATAGAAATATATGTTAAAGATAATGTAGCTATGACAATGGAAGAAGAAAAAACTAGTGAAATAACAACAATAGAAGGAAAGAATGGAGAAAAAGTAAATGCACTAGTAATAGGAAATGTAATAATATTAAACTGTCATAATGAGCAAATGCAAAAAGACATAACAGAAGCACTTACAAATGAGATGTAGTTGTTAAAAAATTACTTTTTAGGGTTGTAAATTACAAAAGTATATGATAAAATATTATACATTAAATTGAAAAAACTAAGAAAAAGAGGAGTATATTTATAAACCCTAACAGGGAAAGAAGTCATAGACTGAGAGCTTCTTATAGGAGAGATAAATAGAAGGTAGCTTTGGAGTTGATATATTGAAAAAAGTAGATATATCCGTTTAAGTAGCGTTAAAAGCTTTAAGAGATATTATTATTTTTAATAATAATTAAGGTGGTACCGTAAGTTAAAAGCTTGCCCTTATGCAGGGGCAAGCTCTTTTGTTGCATAGGAACTATACAACAAAAAATAAATGATAAAGGAGGATGTTTACATGTGCGAAAAACACAAACTATCGGAAAAATTTGAACCACAACAATTTGAGGATAGAATTTATCAAAATTGGATGGAAAAGGGATACTTTAAAGCAGAACCAGATAAAAATAAAACACCATATACAATTGTTATTCCACCTCCAAATATAACAGGGAAATTGCATATGGGTCATGCGTTAGATGAAACATTGCAGGATATTTTAATTCGATATAAAAGGATGGCAGGATACAATAGCTTGTGGATTCCAGGAACAGATCATGCTGCTATTGCAACAGAGGCAAAGATTGTAGAAAAATTAAAAAAAGAAGGAATTTCTAAAGAAGAATTAGGCAGAGAAAAATTTTTAGAATATGCATGGGAGTGGAAGAAAGAATTTGGTGGGGCAATTGTATCACAAATAAAAAAACTAGGTTGTTCTTGCGATTGGGATAGAGAAAGATTTACTATGGATGAGGGATTAACAAAAGCAGTACAAAAAGTATTTGTAGATTTATATAATAAAGGACTTATTTATAAAGGGAAAAGAATGATTAACTGGTGCCCAACATGCAAAACTTCTATTTCAGATGCAGAAGTAGAATTTGAAGAAGAAACAACTTGCTTATGGCATATTAGATACCAAATTACAGGAACAGATAAATATATTACTGTTGCTACTACGAGACCAGAAACAATGTTAGGAGACACTGCTATTGCTGTACACCCAGATGATGAGAGATATAAAGATTTAGTTGGAAAAACAGCCATTCTTCCTATTATGAATAAAGAAATTCCTATTATAGCAGATGAGTTCGTAGAAAAAGATTTTGGAACTGGATGCGTTAAAATTACACCTGCTCATGACAATAATGATTATCAAGCAGGATTAAAACACAACTTAGAAATAATAGAAGTATTTGACGAAAACTTTAAAATGGGAAGTTTAGTTCCAGAATATGAAGGGATGGATTTGCTAGAAGCAAGAGAAAAAATTGTAGAGAAATTAAAAGAATTAGGAAATCTTGTTAAAGTAGAAAACTACATTCATAATGTTGGAAAATGTTACCGTTGTCATAATACTGTAGAACCTAAAATATCAGAGCAATGGTTTGTAAAAATGAAACCATTAGCAGAACCAGCAATTAAAGTTGTTAAAGAAGGGAAAATAAAATTTATTCCAGAAAGGTTTGATAAAATTTATTATAACTGGATGGAAAATATACAAGATTGGTGTATTTCTAGGCAATTATGGTGGGGACACAGAATACCAGCATATTACTGTAAAGATTGTGGAGAAATAATAGTGTCAGAAAGTATACCAGAAAAATGTAAATGTGGAAGTGAAAATATTTATCAAGATGAAGACACACTAGATACTTGGTTTAGCTCTGCACTATGGCCATTTTCTACTTTAGGTTGGCCAGAAAAAACGGAAGATTTTGAATACTTCTATCCAACAAACACGTTAGTAACTGGGTATGATATTATTTTCTTCTGGGTAGCCAGAATGATATTTTCTGGAATAGAACACACAGGAAAAATTCCATTTAATACCGTATTTATTCATGGAATTATAAGAGATAGTCAAGGAAGAAAAATGTCTAAAAGTTTAGGCAATGGAGTAGATCCATTAGAGGTAATTGCAAAATATGGAACAGATGCACTTAGGTTTTCTGTTGTAATGGGAACATCTCCTGGTAACGACATTCGATATACAGAAGAAAAATTAGATGCTGCTAAAAACTTTGCTAATAAAATATGGAATGCTGCTAAATTTGTTCTCATGAATTTAGAAGACATAGGTGATGAAATAGAAATACCAAAAACAGAAAACTTAAAAGCAGAAGACAAATGGATTATATCCACTCTAAATAGCCTAGCAAAAGAAGTAGAAACAAATTTAGAAAAGTTTGAATTAGGAATAGCCTTAGAAAAAATATATAACTTCATTTGGGATGAACTTTGTGATTGGTATATAGAAATTGTAAAACCGAGATTATATAACGAAGAAGACAATTCGAGAAAAACAGCACAATATGTATTAAACAAGGTACTAGGAGATGCTTTAAAACTATTACACCCATTTATGCCTTTTGTGACAGAAGAAATATATATGAAGTTATATCATACAGATGAAACAATTATGAGAGCAGAATATCCAAGATACAAAGAAAAATTAGAATTTAAAAAAGAAGAAGAAAGCATAAAACAAATAAAAGAAGCAATTACAGGAATTAGAAATGTAAGAACACAAATGAATGTACATCCATCTAAAAAATCAAAATTAATTTTTATAACAGATGAGTATAAAGATTTTATAAATGAATCAGAGAACTTTATAAAAAAACTAGGATTTGCAAGTGAAATACAAGTACAAAAAGAAAAGGAAAATATTCCTCAAAATACCGTATCTGTTGTAACATCCGAAATGGAGATTTATTTACCATTAGAAGAATTGGTGGATGCTAAAGAAGAAATAGAAAGATTAGAAAGAGAAAAATCAAAAATACTATCTGAAAAAGAAAAAACAGATAAAATGTTATCAAATCCAGGATTTTTAGCTAAAGCTCCAGCAACAAAAGTAGAAGAAGAAAAAGCAAAACTTGTAAAATTTAATGAAATGATAGGAAATATAGAAAGCAGAATTAGTAAGTTAAAAAATTAAAACTAAAACAAAATAAAATCAATTTATTAAACCAAAACATTCATACGAATGTTTTGGTTTTTTCTATATAACAGTCTTAAGCTATCTTGAAATGCACGTATAGTGCAAAACTTGTCGCAAATCTCCCATTTTTCAACAAAGGAAAAAATTTCCAGAAAAAGAATATATAAATAGTATTATTTTTAGGAGGTATTTTTGTGGAAATACTATATAAAAAAGAGGACAAGCTTCTGGAAATAAAAATTACAGAAGAAATTGATCATCATACTACAGAAAAAATGAGAAGGAGAATGGACTATGAAATTCAAAGACATATGCCTAGAAAAGTTATATTTGATTTTAATCGTGTCACTTTCATGGATAGTGCAGGAATAGGGATGGTAATTGGAAGATACAAATTAATATCTATGCTTGGTGGAAATTTAGAAATAAGAAATGTAAAAAGAAATATAAAAAGAGTGCTAGAAATGTCAGGAATTCATAAAATCATAAAACTATATGAAGAAGAGGAGGGGGAAGCAAATGCAAAATACATATGAAAATGAAATGAAATTAGAATTTTTAAGTAAATCGAACAATGAAGCCTTTGCAAGAATAACTGTTGCAGCTTTTGCCTCACAATTAGATCCTACAATTGAAGAATTGGCAGATATAAAAACAGCTGTATCGGAAGCTGTAACAAATTGCATTATTCATGCTTATGAAAATAAGGAAGGAATTATAAAAATTGCATGCAGAATTGTACAAAATTCTGTTTTTATTGAAATCGCTGATTCTGGAATTGGAATTGAAAATATCGAAATAGCCAAACAACCACTCTATACTTCAAAACCAAATTTAGAAAGATCTGGAATGGGATTTACTATAATGGAAAGCTTTATGGATGAAATGAAGATAGAATCTATTGTAGGCTTAGGAACAAAAGTGTCAATGAGAAAAAATATTGATAAAAAGAAAGAAGAACAGGAAGAGTTCGTTTCGTAGACTAAAAAGTAGAGGAGAAGCTTATGTATGAAACAACAAAGGAGGAAATTGTAAAGGCTCAAAGTGGGGACCAAAAGACCATGGAGCAGATTATAGAAAAAAACAATGGATTAATATGGAGCATTGTAAAAAGATTTGTAGGAAGAGGTTATGAAACAGAAGATTTATACCAAATTGGATGCATGGGATTTATCAAAGCCATTCAGAGATTTGATGTCAAATATGAAGTAAAAATTTCAACATATGCTGTACCGTATATATTAGGAGAAATTAAAAGGTTTTTAAGAGACGATGGACCAATTAAAGTAAGTAGAAGTGTAAAGGAGTTAGCTATTAAAATAAAAGAAATTCAAAGAGAATATTTAAATGAAAAGGGAGAAGAAATTGGAGTTATAGAACTAGCAAAAATTTTGAAAGTGCCGAAAGAAGAAATTGCTGTCGCTATTGATGCAATAAGACCACTAGAATCAATTAATGAAGCTGCTTATACAGGCGAACAGGATGGAATGAGTAAAATAGAACTTATAAGCAATAAAATAGATGAAGCAGAAATGGTTGTTAATAGGGTCACAATGAGACAATTGATACAGGGGCTAACAGAAAAAGAAAAAGCA
>CAWVME010000049.1:0-3633 GCA_963930325.1 Bacillota bacterium
AACAATGTCTTTATATGAAAAGCTCTATTTTTCTGTACATCACTATTTTTTTATTGTATAGGGAAAAGTTATTTTTCTATACAATAAAAAAGCCATCTACATGGCTTTTTTATTTGGCTGGGGTACTAGGATTCGAACCTAGGAAATGTCGGAGTCAGAGTCCGATGCCTTACCGCTTGGCGATACCCCAATAATGTGTTTATTATACATTATTTTTTTTATTTTTGCAATATATATATCGTTAAAAATGGCAACTATTGATTTTTTATGTAAATTATAGTATACTTATTAGTACATTATAATTTAGGAGGGATTTTATGGTTCGGTTTCTAGACGCTGTAGATAGGTCTCGTCTTGTAGATGTTGTTTACGACCTAGATGCTTTTGAGCACAACTACCGTCGAATGTCCAAGTTCTTTCGAAACATGTACTACAACTTACCCGCACCCAAGAAAGCTCTTTGGTTTATGGCTTATTTCGGAGATATCTTTGGCAGTGATTTAGCAAACTATCTCATCATGCGGTTTGACCATTTAGGCTATAATAATGAAACAATTATTATAGATGAGCGCCCTTTCGATGATTATATCAATTTAACAATCAAATACGCTAACATGCCGCAGGAATATCTTGCACTTGAACCGTCCGTTCATCCCCTTCTCCTCGCAAAAGGAGAAGATGGTATGTTTTATCTTAGCATATTTGTGCTATGAAAACGCCAATAAGGCAGTGAAATCATTTTCACTGCCTTATTATTGTTAGCTTTCATATATTATTTTTTAAATTCCAAAATATCTTTTTAATAATCCATCAAATCCTCTTCCATGGCGAGCTTCATCTTTTGCCATTTCATGTACTGTGTCATGTATAGCATCATAGTTTAAAGCTTTTGCCTTTGCTGCTAATTCTTTCTTGCCCATACAAGCTCCATGCTCTGCCTCTGCTCTTAGTTTTAAGTTTTTCTTTGTGTCCGGATATACAATTTCTCCTAAAAGTTCTGCAAATTTAGCAGCATGCTCTGCCTCTTCTAATGCATATCTTTTATATGCTTCTGCAATTTCTGGATATCCTTCTCTATCTGCTTGTCTGCTCATAGCCAAGTACATTCCAACTTCAGTACATTCTCCTATAAAATTTGCTCTTAAACCTTCTACTACTTCTTCATCTAATCCTTGAGCAACTCCTATCTTGTGTTCATCTGCATAAGTTTTATTATCTTCTTCTACTTTTTCTTCGAATTTATCTGCTGGTGCTCCACATTGTGGGCATTTTTCTGGTGCAGTATCTCCTATGTGTATATAACCACATACTTTACATACATAAGCTTTCATATATTACCTCCTAAAATTTCTTTTCTTAATTATATCGTTTTAAGAGGTTTTGTCAATACCTATTTTTAAGTTAGCTCTTCTTCTATATTAAGTAATCGATTATATTTAGCCACTCTATCTGTTCTACATGGTGCTCCTGTTTTAATCTGTCCTGCATTAGTTGCCACTGCTATATCTGCAATAGTTTTATCTTCTGTTTCGCCAGAGCGATGAGAAATGATTACAGCATAACCGTTTTCTTTTGCAAGTTCTATGGCATCTAGTGTTTCTGTTAATGTTCCGATTTGATTCGGCTTTATAAGAACACCATTAGCCACATCACTTTCTATACCTTTTTGAATTCTTTGCATGTTTGTTACAAATAAGTCATCTCCCACTAGTTGAACCCTTCCTCCGAGTCTATCAGTAAGCATTTCCCATCCTTGCCAATCATCTTCTGCTAGTCCATCTTCAATAGATATGATTGGATACTTATCTACTAATCCTTCTAAATATTGTATCATTTCTTCTGTAGTTTTTAATTCTTGTGTTTTCCAAAAATAATATCCTTCTTCTTCTATTTTTTTAGCTTCTTCTTGCATCTCTGTGCTCGCGATATCCAGTGCAATAGCAA
The DNA here is from genome assembly GCA_963930325.1 of Bacillota bacterium. Taxonomy (GTDB): domain Bacteria; phylum Bacillota; class Clostridia; order TANB77; family CAG-508; genus CALXJM01. The sequence goes on from CAWVME010000049.1 coordinate 1,945, forward strand.
TATCTTCTTCTGGTTTATATCCTGCTTGTTTAATAGCTTCTACAATCAATTCAAGTGCTTCTTCTTCTCCAGAAAGATTTGGTGCAAATCCCCCTTCATCTCCAACAGCTATACAATATTCTTTAGATTTTAATACTTTTTTTAAAGAATGATATGTTTCTACACCCATTCGTAAGCATTCTTTAAAACTATTACCTGAAACTGGTACAATCATAAATTCTTGTATATTTAAATTGTTATCTGAATGTTTCCCTCCATTTATGATATTCATCATCGGTCTTGGTAATCGTTTTGCATTAACTCCTCCAATATAATTATATAGGCTTATCCCTAAAGAATTAGCTGCAGCCTTAGCAACAGCCAAAGATACTCCTAAAGTTGCATTTGCGCCTAATTTTGATTTATTTTCTGTTCCATCTAATTCAATCAATTCTTTATCGATTTTGACTTGTTCATATACATTCATATCTTTTAATTTTCTTGCTATTTTCGTATTAACATTTTCTACAGCTTTTTCTACTCCCTTGCCTAAGTATCTCTCTTCATTATCTCGTAATTCTACTGCTTCATGGCTTCCCGTAGAAGCTCCTGATGGCACAATAGCCCTTCCATAAAATCCACCTTCTGTTACTACCTCTACTTGTACTGTAGGGTTTCCCCTTGAATCTAGTACTTCTAAAGCTTTTATTTCTTTAATTCCTAAATAGTCTTTCATAACAACACCTCCTCTTATAGTATGCACAAATTTTTCCAATTGTATTACAAAAAACTACTTATCCATTGACAAGTTTATTTCTTAAGATATACAATGATTATATAGGAAGGAGAATGCAAATGATAAAAGATTTAGTAAAAAAGAATCATGGTAGTAGTTCTGTAGAATTTATTATTGGAATTGTTTGTTTAGCTGCTGGTTTATTCATGTTTAGCCAACGAATTGTAGTTAATACTGGATTCTATAGCTGGCGATTATGGGGATTTTCTATTTCTTCTGGCTTAGTAGTTGTTCCTTTATTAATTGGAATTATATGGCTTTTCTTTGACTTTAAATCAAAGATTGCTAAAATTATTATTGCTTTAGGCTTTATTTTTATTATAACTACAGTTATTATGAGCATAAAAATTTATTTTATGGCAACATCTCTCTTTGATTATATTCTTATGCTTGGATTAGCTGCTGCTGGTGCAGGCTTGTTGTTAAAAGCAATTGCAGGCAAGAAAAATGAAAATAAATAAAAAACTTAATTTTGTTACATATTAAAGTATATCTATCAGTTCAATAAGCAAAATGCTTTTCTTATTTTCTAAGAAAAGCATTTTGCCTAAGTCCATCCTTTGAATTATGTTACTTCATATTTTTGTAATCTGGCATACATTGTTTCATTAAGTCATAAAATCCTTTGCTGTGTGTTTTATATTTTATATGGCAGAATTCATGAAGAAGTATAACTTCTATTTTTTCTTTACTAAGAGTGACTATATCTGGATTTACAATTATTTTCTTATCTTCTGTATATTTAGCAAATTCTTTTTTCATTCTTTTGATTTCATAATCCTCTGGTGCAAATCCTAATTTTGTTCTATTTTTTTCCATTTGATTTGCAATTTCTTCTTCTGCTATTTTATTATACATTTTTTCCAATAATATATTAACTATATCTTGATTATCATTTTTCTTATATTTATTAG
>CAWVME010000050.1:0-3026 GCA_963930325.1 Bacillota bacterium
ATCGGACAAGAAGCTAGGAGAATGCTTGGAAGAACTCCTGGAAATATAGTAGCTACAAGACCTTTGAAAGATGGAGTGATTTCTGATTATACTGTTACGGAAAAAATGCTCAAGCATTTTATAAGTAAAGTATGTGGAAGATTTGTACTGTCACCAAGAATTATGATATGTATACCTTCTCAAGTTACAGAAGTTGAAAAGAAGGCTGTTATTGATGCTGCTTCACAAGCTGGAGCAAGAAAAGTATACCTAATAGAAGAACCAATTGCGGCAGCTATTGGAGCTGGAATTGATATTGCAAAACCATGTGGAAATATGATTGTAGATATAGGTGGAGGAACTACAGATATTGCAGTAATTTCGTTAGGAGGTTCTGTTGTTAGCACTTCATTAAAAGTAGCAGGAGACAAACTGGATGAATATATTGTGAAATATATTAAAAGAAAACACAATGTTATGATAGGTGAGAGAACAGCAGAAGAGCTAAAAGTAAATATAGGTTGTGTTTATCCTAAAATACAGGACACAGAAATGGATATTAGAGGAAGAGATTTAATTACAGGACTTCCAAAAACTATTACTATTCACTCAAGTGAAATGATGGAAGCATTAGAAGAACCTGCAATGATGATTGTAGAAGCAGTTCATTCTGTTTTAGAAAGGACCCCACCAGAGCTAGCGGCTGATATTAGCAATAAAGGAATTTATATGACTGGTGGAGGATGCTTAGTAGATGGATTAGATAAACTTTTAAAAGAACAAACAGGAATTAATGTTATGATTGCAGAAGATGCTATATCCTGTGTGGCGATTGGAACTGGTAAAGCCTTAGACAACCTAGACGTATTAGATGGAAAAACAAAAAAGTAGGAAAGAGTAGAAAATCACATGAAAAATAAGAGAAGGACAGTAGCTTTCTGTACTTTACGGATGCAAAGTAAATAGTTATGAAAGTAATGCTATGGCGCAAAAATTAATAGAACATGAATTTGAAATTGTAGAATTTGGCACAATTGCAGATATTTATATTATCAATACATGCACAGTGACAAATATGGCAGATAGAAAATCAAGACAAATGGCAAGAAGAGCAAAACAATTAAATCCTAAATCAATTGTTGTAGCTGTAGGATGTTATGCACAAGTAGCTCGAAGCGAATTAGAAAAAATTGATGAGATTGACTTAGTACTTGGAAATAATGAAAAAAATGAAATTGTAAAGTATCTTGAAAGTTATAATATAGATAAAAAGCAAGAAATAACAGAGGTATTTAGCCAAAAGGAATATTTAGATTTTGGAGATATTACCTATACGGAAAAAACAAGAGCAGTTGTGAAAATTCAAGATGGCTGTGATCGATTTTGCACATATTGCATTATTCCTTATGCTAGAGGAAGGGTAAGAAGTAGAGCAGTAGAAAATATATTGGAAGAAATTAAAAAAAATGTAGAGAATGGAATTAAAGAAGTTGTTATTACAGGAATTCATATTGCTTCTTATGGAAAAGATTTAAAAAATGTAAATTTGATTGATTTACTAGAAAATATTAATCAAATTTCTGACTTAAAAAGAATTCGTTTGGGATCATTAGAGCCAACTATTATAACAGACGAATTTGTAACAAGACTTTCTAAACTTGAAAAAATATGCCATCATTTCCACCTATCTTTACAAAGTGGATGCAATGATACTTTAAAAAGAATGAATCGAAGATATACGGTGGAAGAATTTGAAAAAGTAGTAGAAAGGCTAAAAAATGTATACCCAGAAGTTGCTCTCACAACAGATATTATTGTAGGATTTCCGGGAGAAACCGAAGAAGAATTTAAACAAACAAAAAAATTTTTAAAAGATATCAAATTCTATAAAATGCACGTATTTAAATATTCTCAAAGAAAAGGAACAATAGCAGCAACAATGAAGGAACAAATCTCAGGAGAAGTTAAAGAAAGAAGAAGTAATGAACTTATTTGTATTTCAAACAAAAACGAACAAGAATATATGGAACAATTTATAGGAAAAGAAATGGAAGTATTGTTAGAAGAACAAGATGGAGATTACATAAAGGGGCATACAAGGAATTACGTGACAGTAAAAATTAAAGCAAATCAGGGAAAAGAAAATGAATTGTGTACAGTAAAATTGCAAAAACGAGAGGGAATGGAACTAATAGGAGCAGTATAATTATTAGAAAAAACTCGAAAAATGTAATATAAATGTAATAATTTTGTAACAAATATTTAATAAACAAATTTTGCTAAAACACTTGTAAATAATTACTAAATGTAGTATATAATATATATATTAAATTATTTATCTTACTAAGGAGGAGAAAAAATGGAAGAATACGTAAAAGAAAACGCAACTGGAGTAATAGAAGGGGTAACAACAACAGGAAAAGTAAATTATGGCGCTGGAGTAGCAGAAAATGCTAGCGAAATGGGAGCTAACATTGCTTATGATTCAGCTGCAACAATAAATACATCAGCTACAGCCAATGCAACAGTAGCTTCTAATCTACCAACAGAATTAGGATTTTGGTCAAAATTAAAATCATTCTTTCTACAAGAAATCAGAGTTGAATTAACACCAAGACAAAAGAAAATAGAAAAAGAATTAAACGATTTCTTATTTCAAGAGATATCATTTGGAAAAAAGAAGAAATAAGATACAAACAAAAACTCTAGTTCATCTAAATGTTTGTTATTTAAACATGCATTTAGATGAACTAGAGTTCTTCTATTTTGTATTTCATACTTTCAACATTACGAAGTATATTTTGAAAGCAAAAGATTGCTAACACAAAAAATAGCCAAAACACTTGCAAAAAAATGAGCCATTTGATAATATATAAATATAAAAAGAAAAAACAAAGGAGAAAACGAATGAAGACTGCAAACCGTTGGGGCTGTAACACACACACACACACACACAAGTAAATATTAAAAAAGAAATAAAAAATAAAAACCTAACCATCTTAAAATTAGACAAAACTAATTATATAAGAGATGGTTAGGTTTTTTGC
>CAWVME010000051.1:0-16849 GCA_963930325.1 Bacillota bacterium
CACCTGAAGATTTATTTGTATATGAAATTATTGATGAAGGAACAACAGCATCATTAGCAACTAATAGCCTTCCAGAAAAAGAAGCAAAAATAGTAAGGATAAATCCTAAATACTGCAATAAAGACATGTATGATCCTTTCATTGTAGGTAACAGTGAAATTGCAATAGATACTAATTACGGAATAAATTATGAAGGAGAAATTATTTCAGATATTCTTGTAATACCTTACCAAGTGGAATTAGAAGGAGAGCTATATAAAATAACTTCAGTTGATTTAAGAATATATAGTAGTAAATTTTCAGCACGAGCTTTCCCTAATGTAAATACAATAATCTATCCTAACACTGTAAAAGAAGTTTTTGGCGCATTTAATAGCGATCTTGGCTATAATTTATTATTAGAAAAAGTTGTGCTTCCAAAAGATTTACCAACTATTCCTTCTGGCATGTTTTCAACATGTGAAAGCATAGAGGAAATAACAATACCAAGTAATGTAACAAAAATACCTGCCAATGCTTTTAGTTATTGCATTAAATTAGACAATGTGGTAATACCAGATGGAGTACTTAGTATAGGATACGAAGCTTTTTATAACTGCGAAAGTCTAACAACAATAACAATTCCCAAAAGTGTAACTAACATAGAACGTGGTGCGTTTTATCATTGTGATTTATTAACAACTGTAAATTATGAAGGAAGTGAAGAAGAATGGGATAACATTGTAATTGGATTAGATAATGATGATTTAACAAATGCTACAATTAATTACAATTACAAAATATAAGGTACATTAATAAGTATCCTCCAGCTTAGCTGGAGGATACTTATTAATGTAGTGATTTATGTTGAATTTATATGTGTTGTATGTTATGATTACAGTAAATAAGATAGTAACAAATGGATTAAAAATGGAGGCAAAAATGTATGAACTAATAAAAAGAGGAGGAGATATAATTTTTTCAATTATTGCATTTGTTTTATGCATACCTCTGCTTGTTTGCATATCTATTATTATAAAAATAACATCTAAAGGTAAAGTTTTATATAAGCAAGAAAGAATGGGGAAAAATGGTAGAAAGTTTACATTGTATAAATTCAGAACAATGATACAAAATGCAGATACTTTGAAAATGCTATCATCACTTCAACTTGAAGAATATAAATGCAATTATAAAATAGAAAATGATCCCAGAATAACAAAATTTGGAAATATATTAAGAAAAAGAAATTTGGATGAATTACCACAATTATATAATATACTAAAAGGAGACTTGAGTTTTGTTGGACCAAGACCAATTTTAGAGGATGAATTAGAAAAATATGGAGAAAATAAATCAGAACTTTTAAAAATTCGACCAGGGCTTACAGGGTATTGGCAGGTTAATAGAGAAAAGGCAAAAAATTACGAAGAAAGAATGCAAATGGAACTATTTTATGTACAAAATTATAATATAAAATTGGATTTGCAAATTCTATTAAAAACAATAAAATATATTTAAAATAGGAGAACAAATGAAAACAAATATACTTGATAAAATAGGGTTTATTGTAATTATTACAACAATTTTATTACTAAATTTATTTATTGGGTCTAATATTAAAGATCCAATTTGGGTAATTCAAGTAGCAGTAAGCATATTTGCTTTTATTTATTTAGTAATAAAAAAAGCAAGGAAAGAAACTAATTTAATTATAAAAAGCAAAATTGATATTGCAGTTTTAATATTTATGTTTTCTATAATAATTCCGTATATAGCTAATACTTATGTGTCATTAGAAGGAACTATTAATTTTATATTAAAATATTGGTCTGTATATGGATTTTACATACTAGTAAGAAATATTATAGTTAATAACAGAAAGTTTGAATTATTTATAAAATGTGTTATATGGTCTTCTGTTATACCAATTTTATTTGGCATAGATAAAATGACGTTTGATATTGCTGAACCATTTTTGGATTTTATTAATGCAGTTAAAATAGAGGACAGTCGTATGATATCTACTTTTGGATATGCAAATACTTTAGCTGCTTATTTAGCACTAACAACTGTTTTATCTATAGCTTGCTATAGGAATAGTAAAGGCAAAAAAATTAAGATTGCATATGGCCTTTATATTATTGTAGCTAGTATAACTATTTTATTAACTCAGTCTAAAATGGTATTTGCTATTATTGGTATAATTTTGGTGGGCTTTATATTTAAAGGAATTAAAGACAGAAAGATAGCAAAAAAATGGATATTATTAGGGATTTTAGCAACAATTTTATTTTTTGTTTATTTTTTTATTGCAATTCAAATTCCTAAAACTTTAGAGATAACAGAAAAAGAAAAAACATGTGTAATTCGAGGAATAGAACCTAATTCTGAGTATACATTTACATTAGAAATAGAAACGGAAACAGATAAGAACTATGATTGTTTTGAAATAAATATTGTAGAAGTAAATAGATATTTCGCAGAAAAAAATCTTGGAAGAATATCTTTAGGAAAATTTTCTGGAACCAAAACTATAAATATACAAACTACAGATTTAGTAGATCATATTGAAATAAGAATAAGTAATTTATTAGAAAAGAAAATTACAGTTTCTGAACTAAAAATTAATAATAAACCATATATATTAGAGTACAAAATAATACCAGAGGAAGTTGTAAGAGTTTTTACTACATTTAATTTTAAAAATCCTAGTGTCTGGCAGAGGGCTGATTATTGGTCAGATGGATTTAAAATAGTAAAAAAACATGGATTATTAGGAGCTGGTGGAAATGCATGGAGAATTTTATATGGACAAGAACAAGATTATTTATATTATGCTAAAGAGGCCCATTGCTATTTGCTAGAAATATGGATGTCTTTTGGAATTATAGGAATTTTAAGTTATTTGTTTGTATTAGCTATTACAATGAAAAATTCAATTGAGTGGGTAAAAAAAAGCAAAGAGGATAGAGCTAGTTGTAGAAATAAATTGGCTACAATTATAGGTATTAGTATTATTATATTACATAGTTTTATGGATTTTGATATGTCGTATCTTATTATTGAAATGGTAATTTTTGCTTTTATCGCTATTGCAAATAATGATGATATAGGACTTAAAAACAAATGTAAATTTGTTGATTGGATTATAATTATTATAATGAGTGTTATTATTATAGGAAATGTATTAGGATTTATTGCTTCTATAGTAGAAGATGAAACATGGGTTAAAAGCAGTAAATTAGCAAGTTGGATAACGAGATATCAGTATAATAAAATTGTATATTTGGAGAATAATCAATTAGATGCAGAGGAAAAAATAGAACTTATAAAAGAATTTATAAAAAAAGAACCATATGTGTACCAAAATATTATGTATGAAATTGGAAGTAGAAGTATAATAAATACCATTAATAAAGAAAATATAGATGATAAAATAAAAGATATAGAATTTTTTATTAATATTTGGGAAAACGTTCCAAGAGATAGAACCTATGAAGTGACTGAATTGCAAAAAAGAACAGAAATATTTTTAGCATTTGCTGAAAATTTAATACAAAAATCTAAAGAAATGCAAAATAATAAATTAATAGATTGTGCCGAAAAAATTTTAGATATTATTTATAAAGAATATGATGAAAATATAGAAAAGGTTTTTGATTATAATAAAAATTTAGAGGGTGAAAAAATAAATGAATATAGAATTGAATTTTATAAAAACGTATATAGGGAAGCAATTGAATTAAATAATTCAATAATACAATAAATAATTAAATTTGAAGAAACATATTTAAAACTCCTTCATATATATGTATATGAAAGGAGTTTATTTATGGATTATGAAGTAATGATGAATAGTGTAGTAAAAATTGGGCAATATGCTCCAGAGTTCGAGGCAACAACAACAATGGGAACGATAAAGCTAAGTGATTATAAAGGAAAATGGGTTGTACTTTTTTCACACCCACGGTGATTTCACCCCGGTATGCACAACTGAAATGATTGAATTTTCTAAGACAAATGAAAGTTTCAAGCAAAGAAATACTGCTCTAATAGGGCTTAGCATTGATAGCAATAGTTCACATTTAGCGTGGGTATATGATATATTTTGTAGAACTGGAATTCGTATACCATTTCCAATTATTGCAGACAGAAGCGGAGAAATTGCAAGAAAGTATGGTATGATATCTAATAACATTGATAATACATCTACAGTAAGAAATGTATACATAATTGATGATAAGGGAATTATAAGAGCAATTTTAATTTACCCGATGGAGCTCGGAAGAAATATTCCAGAAGTTGTAAGAATATTAGATGGATTGCAACTACATGATAATGAAAGTGTTTCTTTACCTGTCAATTGGATAAAAGGCAATCCAACTATTTTGTCAAATCCTAAAACATATGCTGAATTAGAAAAGAGAAATAAAGAGATTGAAAAAAATAATAATGGAATTAGTTGGTACTTGAGCTTCAAAAATGAATAAATATTAAAAATAAATGGAAAAAATTACATGCATTCTGTAAATTTATGTAATTGCAAAAAATAGCGATAGAAATAAAAATATAAGGAATACTAAAGTTAGAAGGAGGAAAAACTATGAATCAAGAACAAAGAATTAATTGTACTGTAGGAAGTTGTACGTTTAATGATGAAAAAGAACAAAAATGTTCTTTAAAAGAAATTTTTGTAGAAGCATGTACAGGATGTAATACAGGAATAGCTTCTGAAGAGTCTATGTGTGGAAGTTATGAAAATAAGACAAAAACTTAACAGCAGAATATACTAAATATTTGAATTTGTTGGATTTTTTGTTTAAAGAATTAAGCTTAAAACAAGAAATCCAATTTTTCTATTGTACTTTTTAGAAAAAAAAGATATAATAATAGGCAGAAAATTATAAGAAACAAAATTGCTTGAATGGAGGTTTATATGACATTTATTGAAGAAATAAAACAAAAAGCGAAAAAACAAATGAAGACAATTGTTTTACCAGAAGCAACAGATATAAGGGTCTTAAAAGCAACGTCTGTTGTATGTAAAGAAAAATTTGCACAAATTATTTTATTAGGAGACAAAGAAAAAATAGAACAAACGGCAAAAGAAAACGGGATAGAACTTACAAATGTAAAAATAATAACACCAGAAAAAAACGAAAAATACTCTACATATGTAGAAGCTTTCTATGAGTTACGAAAAGCAAAAGGAATGACAATAGAAAAAGCACAGGAATTATTAAAAGAAGAAACTTATTTTGGAATGATGATGGTAAAATCAGGAGATGCTGATGGACTAGTGTCAGGAGCAATTCACTCTACAGCAGATACTTTAAGACCTGCTTTACAAATTTTAAAAACTGCCCCCAATACCAAGCTTGTATCTTCTTTCTTTATCATAGTTGTACCAGACTGTGAATATGGAGAAAACGGAACATTTATATTTTCTGACTGTGGATTAAATGAAAATCCAAATAGTGAAGAATTATCTGAAATTGCAATTTCATCTAGTAAGAGTTTTAAACAATTAGTAGGGAAAGAACCTAAAATAGCTATGCTTTCTTACTCTACTTTAGGAAGTGCAAAACTAAATGAATTAACAGAAAAAGTAATTACAGCAACTTCTCTTGTTAGAGAGAAAGCGCCAGACCTTGCGGTAGAAGGGGAAATTCAATCTGATGCTGCTATTATTCCGGAAGTTGCAAAAAGCAAAGCACCTAACAGTAATGTAGCAGGGCAGGCCAATGTCTTAATATTCCCAGATTTAAATGCTGGAAATATCGGGTATAAATTAGTACAAAGATTGGCAAAAGCAGAGGCTTATGGTCCATTATGTCAAGGAATTGCAAAACCGGTTAATGATTTGTCTAGAGGATGCTCTAGTGATGATATTGTTGGAGTAATTGCAATTACTGCTGTGCAAGCACAACAGAATTAAAAGTATATATGAAAGGAATGTTTATTAAAATGAAAATATTTGTATTAAATTGTGGAAGTTCTTCTTTTAAATATCAATTAATTAATATGGAAGATGAGTCTGTTATGGCAAGGGGGAACTATGAGAGAATTGGAATAGGAGAATCTTTTTTAACTCATAAAGTAGGTGGAGAGAAATATACTTATGTACATCCTGTGAAAACTCATGATGAAGCAATTAAATTTGTGTTAGAGCAACTAACAGATAATGAGCATGGAGTAATTAAAGGCTTGGACGAAATCAATGCAATTGGACATAGAGTTGTTCATGGTGGAGAAAAATTTACAAAATCCGTAATTGTAGACAATGAAGTTGTAGATGGAATTAAAGAGGCTATTACTTTTGCACCATTGCACAATCCTGCACACTTACAAGGAATTACTGCTTGTGAACATGAATTGCCAGGAAAACCAAATGTGGTTGTATTTGATACAGCATTCCATCAAACCATGCCAAAAGAGCATTATATTTATCCAATTCCATACAAGTATTATGAAAAATATGGAATTAGAAAATATGGAGCACATGGAACTTCACATAAATATGTATCTTTAAGAATTGCAGAACTTTTAGGAAAAAAAGTAGAAGATTTAAAAATTATTAATTGCCACATTGGACAAGGGGCAAGCTTATGCGCTATTCAATGTGGAAAATGTGTAGATACTAGTATGGGACTTACTCCTCTTGGAGGCATTGCTATGGGAACTCGTTCCGGAGATTTAGACCCATCTGTAGTGACATATATTATGGAAAAAGAAAATTTGACACCAGATAAGATGAATAGAATTTTAAATAAAGAATCTGGACTACTTGGAATGTCTGAACTATCAGCAGATAATAGAGACTTACTAGAAGCTATTGAAAAAGGAGACGAAAAGTCTAAACTAGCTCTAGAAATTTATTGCTATATTATTGCACAATATATTGCTAAATATGCAGTTACTATGAAGGGAGTAGATGTTATAACATTTACTGCTGGAACAGGAGAAAGAGGACCAGATGAGAGAAAAATGATTTGTGAATATTTGGAATTTATGGGAGTAAAATTAGACTTAGAAGCAAATAATGTTAGGGCGGTAGAAAAAGAAATATCATCTACTGACTCAAAGGTAAAAGTTTGGATTGTTCCTACAAATGAGGAACTTATGATTGCTAGAGAGACAATGGATTTAATTAAATAGATACAGTAATAGAGGAAGACAGTTATTATTTTGCTGTATACGAAAGCTTATACAACAAAATAATCTTCCTCTATTATCTTGAAAGTGGAAAATATTTATTATAGAAAGGAAATTGTGTAATGAAAATATTTGTATTAAATTGCGGAAGTTCTTCTTTAAAATACCAACTTATAGATATGGAAACAGAAACAGTTATGGCTAAGGGAAATTATGAGAGAATTGGAGAAAAAGAGGCTTTTCTTACTCATAAGATAGGAGATAACAAACATGTAATTGAAAAAGAGGCTATGAACCACGATGAGGCTTTAAAGATTATAATGAGTCAGTTAACTTGCAAGGAATATGGAGTTATTAACGATTTGTCAGAAATTAATGCAATTGGGCATAGAATTGTTCATGGAGGAGAAATTTTTGACAGATCTGTTTTAGTAACAGAAGATGTTATAAAAAAAATAGAGCAGTGCGCAGAACTTGCACCACTACATAATCCAGCTGCTATTCTTGGAATTCGAGCTTGTCAGCGTGAAATGCCAAGAATAAAAATGGTAACTGTATTTGATACAGCATTTCATCAGACCATGCCAAAAGAAAATTATATGTATCCAATTCCTGAGAAATATTATGAAAAATATAGAATACGTAAATATGGAGCTCATGGAACATCGCATAATTATGTAGCTAATAGGGCATCAGAACTTATGGGGAAAAACATAAAAGATTTAAAACTTGTTACTTGTCATTTAGGACAAGGAGCCAGCCTATGTGCTGTACAAGGAGGAAAATCTGTAGATACTAGTATGGGACTTACTCCACTTGGAGGTATTGCTATGGTAACTAGAAGTGGAGATTTAGATCCATCAGTAGTAACTTATATGATGGAAAAAGAGAACATATCACCTAAAGATATGAACAATTTGTTGAATAAGCAATCTGGGCTTTCTGGCATGACAGGATTAGTACCAGATTTTAGAGAAATAGAAAAGATTTCTGAAAATAATTCAAAAGCAAAAATGGCTGTTAACAAATTTGTTAGTATAGTAGCACAATACATTGCTAGATATGCAGTGGTTATGGAAGGAATAGATGCTATTATTTTTACAGGAGGAATTGGTGAAAATCAAATTAATGTGAGAAAAGCAATCTGTGAAAAATTAGCTTTTATGGGAGTCCATTTGGATGAAGAAATAAACAATATTAGAGGTGAAGAAATAAAAATTTCTAAAGACAACTCTTCAATTCAAGTATGGCTTATTCCAACAAATGAAGAACTCATGATTGCAAAAGAAACAATGAAACTTATAGAAGAATAATTTAAGAATAGAAGCATCGTTTTACACTATTATTTACATAAAAGCATAAAATATAGCAAGATAATTAAAGGAGTGATAGTATGCTTCTACAGAATAAAAAGGTTATATTTGCTATAACAAATTGTATTTATCGTTTTGAAAACATTATAATTCAAATGGAAGAGATGATTAAACAAGGAGCAATAATTACTCCTATTTTATCTTTTAATGCATGGAAAAATCCAGAAATTACAAAGTATAAAGAAGAAATAGAAAATTTAACAAAAAATAAAATTTTAAGTGAAGAGAAAGAAATTAATAAACTAGAGAATGATATTATGATTATTGCTCCTTGTAGTGGGAATACAATTGGAAAATTGGCAGGTGGAATTCAAGATACTCCTGTTTTAAACGCTGCTAAAGCTAATTTAAAAAGAGAAAATAATATAGTGCTTGGTATTTCGACTAATGATGGGCTAAGTAGTTCAGCTGAAAATATAGGTAAATTACTTAATAGAAGAAAATATTATTTTGTACCATTTAGACAGGATAACCCTATTACAAAGCCAAATTCTTTACGAATGGAAGATAGATATATTTTAACTACTTTACAAGAAGCGTTAGATGGAAAGCAAATACAACCACTACTGTTATAAAAAGGAGTGAATCTGAAATGAACGTATATATGGAAAAAGCTAAGAAAGAGGCAGAAAATGGTATTGCTTTAGGAGAAGGAGGTCCGTTTGGAGCAGTTATAACTAGTGCTGATGGTAATATTATAGCAGTACGGACATAATCAAGTTTTAAAAAACAATGATCCTACGGCCCATGCAGAAATAATAGCAATTAGAGCGGCATGTAGTAAATTAAAAACATATGATTTAAGTAGTTGCATTTTATATACTTCTTGTGAACCTTGCCCTATGTGTTTATCTGCTATTATATGGGCTAATATTAAAAAAGTTTATTTTGGTTGTACTAAAAAAGATGCAGCAGAGATTGGTTTTAGGGATGACATGATTTATGAATATTTAAAAGGAAATGCAAAAGGAGTATTAAACTTAGAAACCATGGATAGAGAAGAGTGCAAAAAAGTTTTTGAGGCTTATAAAGAGAAAAAAGGAATAATTTATTAAAACGAACATTTTTTTGTAAAAACTATTGACAATAAACATTAGTTCGCTTATAATTATCTCATGAACAAGTAAAGTTGGAGGTAATTATATGAAATTAAAAATTGTAAATAGAAAAAAATTCATAAGAAGTATGATAATTATGGGGAGCGTTATTTTTTTAATAGTATTTATTATAGGAAATAAAGCGCAGTCTCATGGAGACATAAACTACATGTCGATTTATGTAAAAGATGGAGATACACTTTGGTCTATTGCAGAAACATTGCAAAGAGAAAACGAATATTATAATGGGAAAGATATAAGATATATTATTAACAATATTAAAAATTTAAATCAATTAAGCAGTAGTTCATTGCTAAGAGGACAAAAGCTTTTGATAGCTACTATGTAAAAAAGATGGGGCATGTTTAAAACAATTTTTATTATTTAAACATACCTCATCTTTTTAGACATTAGCCAGAGGATTGCTTTCTACAGCATTTCTTACTTGTGTATTTTCAACATGTGTATAAATTTCTGTGGTAGAAATACTTTCATGCCCTAAAAGTTCTTGTAGGGCTCGAATATCTACATTTCCATACTGATACATTAAAGTTGCCGCTGTATGACGCAATTTATGAACAGAATATTTATTTGTATCTAATCCAGCTCGTTTTAATTCTTGCTTTACAATATATTGCACAGTTCTGTTGCTAATACGTTCTCGACGTTCACTTAAAAACAAAGCATCTTTAGAATTAGATTTAATAGCAATTTTAGGACGAACTTTCAGATAGTCGTTAATTGAATTAATGCAAGCTTTATTTAAATAAATAGTGCGTTCTTTATTTCCTTTCCCAATAACATTCAATTTACAATCGCTAAAGTTGATGTCCTTAATATTGATATTTACAAGTTCTGATAAACGCATACCACAATTTAAAAACAAGGTAATAATTGCATAATCTCTTTCGGGATTTCTTGCATCTTCATCAGAAGCAACTTTTAATAATTTTTTGCTATCTTCTAATGACAAATATTTTGGCATGCGCTTTTCTAATTTTGGAGTCTCTAAATTTTGAGCAGGATTTATTTCAATTAATTTTGCTTTTTGTGATAAATAATTGAAGAAAACTCGAATACTGGAAGCTTTTCTAGCGCGTGTAGCAGGTTTGCTTTTTAAATCAATTGCCATATAAGAAATATAACTATGAATATCTTCTAATGTTACTTTTTTTATTGTGTCAATAGTTAAATCTGATATGGCAATTTTAGAAAAATCATGTGTTTTTGTTAGTTTAAAATGAATTTTTAAGAATTTTAAAAAGTTAGCCAAATCATAATTATATTCTTTAATTGTATTAGGCGATTTATTTAAAATTGTAATTGCATAATCTAAAAAAGCATTCAAAAAGTCTGGGTTATTAGCTCTATCTATCATTTTTACATGCTCCCTTCATTTTCTTATATGATATCAATAATAAAATTATAAGTCAAATGGTGAGTTCCATACTGAAAAAATTATTCAATCATTTGATGGTTAGTTGATAATTATTTGACTGTATGATATTATATTTGTAGCAAAATTGTTAAAGAGAAACTATGTTTAACTAATAAAAATAAAATAATTTACGATGTTTTAATAAGAAGAGTACAAAAAACAAAAGAAAAGAGAGAGGAGATTATAATGCTATTCACTATTTTGTTAATAATGTAATAATAAGTACGATAATAAAAGAAACCTTTACGAAGGATAACATGGGAGAAAGTATAGTTTTAAATATAAAAAGGAGTATATTAAAATGGATGAATTTAAAGTTATTGTTGTTATGAATGAAGCTATGCTAAAATTATTAAAAGACAAAAATGATAATTATGAAGAAAATTTGAAAATAAAAAGATGCTTAGAGGATGAAACTATTTTTTTTAAAATTAATAAATTAGAAGCTTATAAGATTTTGCAAAACGTTGGAGTAAAACAAGAAATTTTGGAAGAAGTATATAAAAAGCTCACTTCTCCAAATGTGTTTTATGACCTATTAAATAGAGGCAAAATAAATGTAAATGATGATAAGATAATTATAAAGTATAGTGCTTATAATCCAGATGATTTATTCAAAAAAAGAAATTAAAGATTTAATACAGTAAAAATATTAATAATAGGAGGAGTTTTTAATGAAAGATGAGTATATAAAAAGCTTTTATAATGAATTAAATCAGGTTTTAGAAGAAGATTACAAAATAATATTAGAACCAGGTCGAGACCTTACGGATGAGTGGATTGAATATGATCAAGTAAGATGGGAGTTAGAAGAACCAATTCAAAGTTTGGTAGAATCATTATCAAAAGAAAATACATTATGCCTTGAAGACAAAATTCTAAATATTTATAAATACATATGCTTAAATTATATATATGATGATAATGTATTATATTTTTTTAGAAAAGATACAAGCGACCCGGAAAATGTAAAATACATTGCTGTAGATTGGTATGGAAGAATAGTTGACGAAAAATGGAAAGAAAACCGAAAAAAGCATAATAGAAGGGTATGCTATGAATTTGCTAGGCTTTATGCTAAAGCAATAAATGAATTGTTAAGTGAAAGTGATAATTTGGAAGCATTTATGGTTGGAGATAAAGAGAATTTACATTATTTCGTAGGGCTAGCAGGTAATGAGTACAGTATTATTTTAGATTTAGATGATTTTAATAATATAAAGGATCTTACAAGACTGAAACTAGGTTTAACAATTAACGGAATAAAAATATTAAGAGATAATTCCGGAAAATTTCAGAAAGCTATTGACAAATTCAATAAAGATAGACTATATGAATTGCCCAAAATTGAGAAAGTAAAAGAAAAACTAGAAGGAAAAGAATTTGTTAAATATTTTAATAGCGTTATAGATATATTGAAGGAATATAACATTGACTCACAAGGCTTTTTTGAATATATGCGAGCAATAATTGAAAACGAAGAAATTGAAATAGAAAAAATATGGAAAGAAGTTAAAGACTCTAATGAAAAGAGATATATAAGATGCTTGACTTTTGACTTTGATTCTAAAACTTATTTACTTGATAGTGTTGATAAAACATTAAACATGATTGATAAAGAAAAACTAGATAAAGAAATTTTCATATTTAGACCTGAAGATAATGAATATCTTTACTATGGAGGATAATTTTGTATAATATATATTAAATAATGTAAAACTGACAGTTGGATGAGGTGATACAAAAATGAGTATAAATATATCTAAACTTATTAAATTAAATGATTTAGCAAGTGTATCTTTCCGAAGAAGGCATATAATTGTATTAAATCCAGAAGAGAAGCATGGAAATATAGAGAATTTAAATTCCAACATAATATATGATAAAGCTGATTGGAAAATTCCTGAGAAATTTCGTGGAATGATTGATGAATTTTCTCAAAATAGCCAATTGAGTGATGAATATAAAATTTTAACAATTTTTGAAAGATTATGCAAAGAATATGTATATGATGATAATGTAATATCTTATATACAAAAAATTGATGATGAATCATACAATTTGCCTGATTGGTATGGAAGAGATGTTGGAAAAGAATGGGAAGAAAAGAGAAAAGAACATAATAGAAGAGTTTGTTATGAAGTGTCTAGATATCTTGCAAAGGCTCTTACGGAATTATTCAAAAACAATGATGATGTTGATGTTTGTATACTTTGGAACAAGGGGCTTACACATTATTTCGTGGGACTAACTAATAGTAAATATAGTATAACTCTAGATTCAGATGATTTTAATAATATAAAGGATCTTACAAGGATAAAAACAGGATTAACTGCTCAAGGAATAGTGATTTTAGATGATAACGATGGAGAATTTAAAAGTGCACTTGATAGATTTAACGAAAATAGAAGCAAAGAAGCCATAAAAAGTATAGAAAGTCAAATTCTTAATAATCAATCTACTTCAAGTTCAGGCGAAGAAGGAAAAAATTCTGACTTGACAGATGAATCTGAAAATATTCTTTTTTTACAGAACGCAATAGAAATATTGAAAGAAAAATATGGTATCGATTCACAAGGGTTATTTGAATATATGAAGGAAATAGTGGATATTAAATTGGGACCAGAGTCAAGAAAAAAGATATGGAAAAAATTAAGAGGAGACAACAATAAATCGATAAGATATATACGATGTTTACTTTTAGATATGAATAGCCAAAAATATGTACTTGATGTTGACCAAATGGTTCTACGAGAATTTGATGAAGAGGAATTTAAAAGAGAAGACCCAGACTTTATTCAGTATAAAGAACTATCGCGTGATTGGGGTGAACCTTATGACGGTTCATAAATTATAATATAAAATGGATTTATATATTACAGCTATACTTGGCCTTCTGATGTATGTTTTTGGTGGAAGAGCAATACCGTTATTAGATAAGCATAATAGAAAGTAATAATTTAAGGGGATAACATTAATGGTAACATTTGAAGATTTTATGAAAATAGATATTAGAGTTGGTACAATCATAGATGCACAAATATTTGAAAAGGCTAGAAGACCAGCATATCAATTAAAAGTGGATTTTGGAAGTGAATTAGGAATAAAAAAATCTTCAGCACAGATAACAAAAGTGTATAATACAAATGATTTAATTGGTAAGCAAGTGTTAGCGGTTGTTAATTTTTCGCCAAGACAGATAGCAAATTTTATGTCTGAAGTGTTAATTTTAGGAACGTATAGTAAAGATGGCGTTGTGTTAGTAACACCGGATAAACAAGTAGAAAATGGAGATAAACTAGGCTAATTGTAAATATATAAATTATTGGATTTAGTTGACATTTAATTAAAAATATTACACAACACAAATTAAAGTTCTCCTGATAGAGCATATAGTAATAATAGTAATATAAGAAAAATAAACATTTATAGAAAAGTTAAAAAGTGATTAATTGTAATTTGGGGAGGGGTATTTTATGCAATATTTTAAAAAATTAATAGGAGATAGAATATATTTATCTCCAAAGAGTACATCTGATGAAGAAATAGAGAAATTCACTGAATGGATGAATGATTTTCAAGTAACAGATTATACAGGGAGAAGTGGACAAATAACAACATTAATTGGAGAAAAACAATGGCTTGAAAATTCTGCAAAGGATACCGAAAATAAAAATTTTAATATAGTTGAATTAAATAATGATAAACTAATTGGAACAATAGGTTTAGAACATTTTAATTGGATTGAAAGAAGCGCAGTTCTTGGTATATTTATTGGAGATGAAGACTTTAGAAGTAACGGTTATGGTTCTGAAGCTATAATGTTATTACTAGAATATGGATTTAGATATCTCAATTTACATAGTATAAGATTAGACCTTCTTTCTATCAACGAAAGAGCACATAGATGTTATTTAAAATGTGGATTTAAAGATACAGGGTGTAGTAGAGAAGAAATATTTTTAAATGGTAAATATTATGATAAATTACATATGGACATACTTGAAAATGAATTTGAAGGAGATTACATAAGAAATAAAAATATTAAGTAATATTTTGAAGAGATAAGGTTGTTAAATTTTTGTTAATGAAAAGAGGGAATAAGTAAATGAAAGTAAAAAAGTTGTTAGTATGTATTGCAATGATTACAATAGTTTTATTTAGTATGAATATTAATACGGTTTATTCATGGTAGGTAGATCCATGGACGATTGACAGTATACCAGAATACAGGGATGGAAATACATACCCAGAAACATATTGGTATAATGGAGAATATCATAATGGGAACTGCACATGGTATTGTTGGGGTAGAGCTAATCATAAATTAGGAGAAAAACTTCCAACTAACTGGGGAGATGCTGGTTCATGGTATAATGGGGCAATAAATTCAGGATATCCCGTAGGGAGTACACCAAAAACAAATTCAATAATTGTATGGTCAGGCCATGTTGCCTTTGTAGAAAATTGGGATGGAACCAATTTATATATAAGTGAATGCAACTGGGACTTTAGGAATAATACAAATCCACATTCATATAACGAAAGAATATGCAATGATTATTATAACTCACCTGGTGGAGAAGGCGCTTTTATTGGTTTTATTTATCTTGAAGAGCAAGATAAAGAGAAACCAGTAATTTCAGAAGCTTTTATAGATCCTACATCTATGAATGGTTCACAATATGTTAGATTATGTTTTGGTGCTTTCATATGTAAGAGGGACGAAAGCTTTATCATAGTTTGTATAGCGTAATAATTTAAGCTTTGAATAAGTTGAAACAGTGAATGGGAGATATAACAACATATAAAAAATACTATGAAATAGTATAATAGAATTATAATAAGTTGTAGGAGAAATAAAATGCTAAATATAGAATATAAAGAGAATTTGAATGAAAAATTTTATAAAATAATAGATGAAGAATTTAACAAATTTGCTACAAAGAATAAAATTGTTTGTAACTATAAGACATTTTCTTTTATTGCTAAAGAAGATAATAAATTCGTTGGAATAATAACAGGCAATTCGTATTATAAAGAAATTCATATAAGTGACTTAATCATAGTAGAAGAGTATAGAAATAAACATATCGGAAGCAAACTAATAGAAACAGTTGAAAATTTCTATAAAAATAAAGGATTTGAAAATATAAATTTAACTACTTATGGTTTTCAAGCACCCGAATTTTATAAAAAATGTGGATTTGAAATTGAATTTATTAGAAAGAATAAAGAAAATTCAAAACTTAATAAATATTATTTAGTTAAATATTTTTAACCAAATTGTGTGATTAGCGATAAATTATCATTTTTTATAGGGATTATAATGAACTAGAAAAAGTAGTGATTGGAAGAATTAAAAAGATGATTTTAAAAAGTGAAAATTAGTGATTTATGATAAAAATTTAAGAACTAATGTAAAATTATATAGAAATAATATTATAATATGATGAAAGATTATTAACACAAAATATTAAGACATTAGAATTAAATATAAGGCGTTTTAATAATAAAGTAATATAGTTTGTTATTTAAAAATAATAGACTATAACATGCTTAAAGTATTGATATAGCAATAATAGTGGAGGACACCGTTAGAGGCAGTCCATATATTTTAGCACTATCTCTTATTACACAAAACTTTGATAATCGAGCGTTTTTATATAAAATTAGCAGAAAGTATTGATTATTCTACAAAAATATGATATATTTAATGTACAGTAAGCAATAAATTTATAAGAATTGCATATAATATTATTGCTATACAAAATAGCTAAAAAGTTGGTGAATCCAGCCAATAA
>CAWVME010000052.1:0-13968 GCA_963930325.1 Bacillota bacterium
AATAAAAAAATAATTAATATTTATTATTAAAAAATTATAATTAAATAATAAGAATATCAAAATGAATTATTAATAAAAAAATAATTAATAAACAAATTAAAAAAATATTTAATTAAATAAAAAAATAAATAATTTTTATCCACAGGCAATACAAAATAAAAAAAACATATCCACAAATAATAATAAACAAATAGGAATAATTTTAAAATAAAAAAATAATTATTTAACAAGAATATTGTTAAATAATTATTAAAAATTGTTTTAACATGTTTAAAAATATAAATTATTTGAATGGAGTTTTTTTATGAATCTTGGATTATCTTTGGCCGGTGGGGGAGCAAAAGGAATTGCTCATGTGGGAGTATTAAAAGCACTAGAAGAAGAAAAAATAAAAATAGATTATATTTCTGGAACATCTTCAGGGAGTATTGTAGCTGCATTATATTCAATGCGGATATTCAGCAGAAGAAATAATGAATATTTTTAAAAAAGAAGCGAAAAAAATAAAATATGTGGATGTAAAAAATATTATTAAATTAATATATGGAATTATTGTAAAAAGAAAAATAATTATTCAAGGATTTAATACAGGAGAAATAATTGAAAAAATAATAGAAAAATATAGCCAACTAAAAAGCATAATAAAAATAAAAGAAATAGAAAAGCCATTAATTATTCCAAGTGTAGATATACATACAGGTAATATTTTTGCATTTTGTTCAAAAGATATAAGAGCAAAATTTTCAGACAAAATTATTTTCGATAGAGATATAGAAATAGGAAAAGCGGTAAGAGCAAGCTGCAGTTATCCAGGAGTATTTTCACCATGCAGATATAAAAATAAAGAACTATTAGATGGAGGTATCAGAGAAAATATTCCGTGGAAATTAACAAAATTAATGGGAGCAGATAAAGTTATTAGTGTCGTGTTTGAAGATGAAAAAGAAAAAGAACCGTGTTGTGAAAATATTATAGAAGTTATAAGCAATTCTATTCAAATACTGTGTCATGAACTTGCAAACTATGAATTAGAAGGAGCCGATTATTTACTAAAAATAAAAACTCGCAAAATTGGTTTACTAGATTTAACTAGAATGGATGAGCTATATAATTTGGGATATATAGAATGTAAAAAAAGAATAAAAGACATATCAAAAATGAGTTAAGAAGAAAAAATTTTTAAATATAAATAAGGGATCGAAAAAATATTAAATATAAAGTATAATATAAACAACATAGTTAAATTACGAAACGAAATAATGAAAGGAGGAGTAGTATGGAAAAGCAAAAAAGAGAGAAAATAATTAAAATTATTTTAGAAATTATTCTAATTGTTTTAATTCTTATTATTTTAAACACAATTTACAAATTCTTTATAATTCAAAAAATATGGGATGCAAATCATATTTTTAGTACAAATTACGTGCTTATTATAGAAAACGAAATACAAAGAGAAAATGGAGAGGTAGCTTATGGATTAATAAAAGATTACTATAAAGATGGAAAATACAAAAAAGAACAGAAAGGTGTATATTTTTATAAAATTTTCAGGCCAGAGAGAGCTTCTTATGTGATAAATACAGAAACGAAAGAATATTCAATATTACCACCAATTACTTTAGAAGAATGGGTAACAAATATAAAATTACCAACATTCCTTCCAGATACTGCTAGAAAACGTTTTACTACATTTATAATAGGAAAGACTGGTTTTGATACAGAAGAGTATGAAGGCAAAAAATACTATACGCTATCTTATGAAGCAAGCAATGAAACGAACCATTCTACTATTAAAGTATGGGTTGACAAAGAAACATATAGAGTTGTTAGAACAGAGATTATTTATTTAGGGAGAGACTATAGTGTAACTAACTATACATTAAATTTAAATGGAGCAACAGATGAAGATCTTACAATGCCAGATTTAACTGACTATACAGAAAAGCCAATCAATTATAGCACATAGAATTTATAAGAAAAATTGTGCTGAATGAGAAAAGCGATTTTTCCTAAAACAAAAAACTAGTGAGTAAAAAATCTCACTAGTTTTTTGTTTTAGGATATAGTTTCTTTTTTTATATTTTCAATATTTTCTTCTTGAATACTATTTTCTTTACTTATAGCATTTTTTTGCTGTAATTTTAGTTTTAAATTATCTTTTGCAACAGTCATAAGTAATTTTAAACGATTAGTCTGATTAGATTCACTTGCACCAGGGTCATAATCTACAGGAGAAATATTTGCATTTGGAAATCTTTCTCGAATTGACTTAATAACACCTTTTCCAACAACGTGATTTGGCAAACAAGCAAATGGTTGCACACATACAATGTTTGGAATTCCGTGTTCAATATATTCAATCATTTCTGCTGTTAAGAACCAGCCTTCACCAGTTTGGTTTCCAATAGATAAAACATCTTTTACTTTATCTTCTAATTCCCAAATATTACATGGCGGCATATATCCTTTTTTAGAATTAGCAAGAGCAATCTTCATATCTTTTTCCAAAATATCAATTAAATTAATGGCAAATTTAAAAATTTTTGCTTTTGCTTTGTCTGTTTTTAATAAAGTGTTAAAAGTAATTTTATGTGTAGCCATAAATTTAACAAATCCCATAAAATCTGGAAGAATTACTTCAGCACCTTCTTTTTCCAATATATCTGCTACAAAGTTGTTTCCAAAAGGATGATATTTAATTAAAACTTCTCCTACAATTCCTACCTTTGGTTTTTCAACACTTGTATCGAGTTCAATTTTTTCAAAATCATTAACAATATCATAAATACTTTGCTTAAATTGTTTGTTATTTGAGTGAACTAATAATTCTTTACATTTTTCCATCCATTTATCAAATAGAGCTTGAGTTTCTCCTTTATGTACCTCATATACTCTATTTTTGGTTAACATTTTTTGTAATAAGTCACCATAGACTACCATTTTCAAAAGTTTTTCCATTAAAGAAATAGTTATTTTAAAGCCTGGCATTTTTTCCATTCCAACAATGTTGAAAGATATTACTGGAACGTTAGGGAAGCCAGCGTCTTTTAATGCTTTTTTTATAAAACCAATATAATTTGTAGCACGGCAACCTCCGCCGGTTTGAGACATGATAAGAGCAGTTTTATTAACGTCATATTCTCCAGACTCTAGGGCTTCAATCATTTGACCAGTAGTTAAAATAGATGGATAACATGCATCATTATTAACATATTTTAGCCCAGTTTCTACCGTATGTTGTGTACAATTGCGAAGTAATTTTACATTATATCCTTCTGATTTAACAGCAGTTTCTAGTAATTCAAAATGAATTGGAGCCATTTGAGGAATTAAAATAGTATAATCTTTTTTCATTTCCTTTGTAAAGGCAACCTTGTTTTGTTCATAGTTCCCTAAACTAGTAGAGTCTTTTTTCATTTTTAAACGTTTATTCATGCTAGCAAGAAGAGATCGAATACGAATACGTACAGCTCCCAAATTATTAACTTCATCAATTTTTATTAAAGTATACATTTTTTCAAAGCTAGATAGAATTTCTTCTACCTGGTCTGTTGTAACAGCATCTACACCACAACCAAAAGAATTTAATTGAATTAGTTCTAAATTGTCTTGAGTACCCACAACGGAAGCTGCTGCATACAATCTTGCATGGAATACCCATTGGTCTACAACACGAATTGGTCTTTTTACTTCGCCTAAATGTGAAATGCTATCCTCAGAAAGTACAGCTAGCCCTAAGCTTGTAATCAATGTATCAATTCCGTGGTTGACTTCTGGATCTACATGATATGGTCGGCCAGCCAAAACAATTCCTTTTAAATTATTTTCTTTTAAATATTGAAGAGTTTCTTCACCTTTTTTCTGAATATCGGTTTTAAAGTTTTTATATTCTTCAGTGGCTTTTATAGCAGCATTATATAATTCTTTTTTTGTAAAATTGTATTCTTTGAATTCTTCTAATTCTAAAATACGACTGGTTAAATTCTTAGGTTCTAGAGGCAAGAATGGATTTAAAAACTTAATATTTTTAAGTTCCTCCACATTATTCTTAATAACTTCTGAATAAGAAATAACAATTGGACAATTATAATGATTATCTGCTTTTTCATATTCTTTTCTAGAATATGGAATACAAGGATAAAAAATAGTTTTAATTCCTTTTTCTATTAAACCAATAATATGTCCATGAGCGAGTTTTGCTGGGTAACATACTGATTCAGATGGCATAGATTCCATTCCTTTTTCATATGTTTTTCGAGTGCTTTTTTCCGAAAGTATTACGCGAAATCCAAGAGAAGTGAAAAAGGTAAACCAAAAAGGATAATCTTCATACATATTCAAAACTCGAGGAATTCCGATTGTACCCCTAGGAGAGTTAGCTTCATCTAAAGGTGTATAATTGAATAAACGCTCATATTTATATTTATATAAATTTGGCAAGTTCGTTTTTGCATTACTAATACCAGCACCACGTTCGCAACGATTTCCAGAAATAAACTTTTTACCATTGCCAAAAGAATTAATGGTAAGAAGACAGTTATTTTCGCATAAACCACAACGAGCATGAGTTGCTTTTATATCTAATAAATCAAGTTCGTTTTCTTTTAATATAGTAGATACGTGTTCCATATCCATATTGGATTCAAATTGTTCTTTAGCAAGTAAGGCCATACCAAAGGCTCCCATTAAGCCTGCGATATCTGGACGGACTACTTCTTTTCCAACTATTAACTCGAAGCTACGAAGTACAGCATCATTATAGAAAGTACCTCCTTGAACAACAATTTTATCTCCTAAAGTATTTACATCTCTTACTTTCATTACTTTTTGAATAGCATTTTTTACAACAGAATAAGAGAGCCCAGCAGAAATATCTCCTACGGAATAGCCTTCTTTTTGTGCTTGCTTAATTTTGGAATTCATAAATACAGTACAGCGTGAACCTAAATCAACAGGTCTTTTTGCGTTTAATGCTTCTTGTACAAATTCTTGTATAGATAAATTTAAGCTTTTGGCAAAAGTTTCAATAAAAGATCCACAACCAGATGAACAAGCTTCATTAAGCATAATATTATCAATTACATGATTTTTCATTTTAATATATTTCATATCTTGTCCACCAATGTCTACAATACTGGTTACATTTGGTTGAAATTGCTTAGCGGCTGTATAATGAGCAATTGTTTCAATTTCATTTAAATCTACATTTAAAGCTGTTTGCACCAATTTTTCACCATATCCAGTAATTCCGCTATAACGCAATATAGCTTTTTCTGGTAAAACTGCGTATAATTTTTTTAGCATAGTAATAACACTTTTTAATGGATTCCCTTCATTACTTCCATAATCGGAGTATAATAAGTTACCATCACGATCAATTAAAACCATTTTTGTAGTAGTAGAACCAGCATCCATTCCTAAGAAACAGTCACCAGAATAAGCGTTTAAATCCTTTTTTGGTATTGTAGCTTTTTCATGTCTTTGCTTAAAATTTTTATAATCTTCTGGCGTTTCAAACAATGGTTTTAAAGGATGAGAAGTATTATCCTGAGAATTTTTTAAAGTCTCAATCTTTTTCTCTAAAATATCTGCATTTATTGTCTGTGAGTCTAAGGAAGCAAGGGCTGCACCTTGAGCAACTAAAAGATGAGCATCTGCAGGCACAATAACTTGTTCTTCTGTTAAGTTTAAAGTTTCAATAAATCTTTTGCGAAGTTCCGATAAATAGTTTAAGGGACCACCTAAAAAAGCAACATTTCCACGAATTGGTCTTCCGCAAGCTAATCCGCTAATAGTTTGATTTACAACAGCTTGAAAAATAGACACAGCAATATCTTCTTTTCTTGAACCTTCGTTTAGCAAAGGTTGAACGTCTGTTTTTGCAAAAACACCACAACGAGAAGCAATAGGATAAATAGTTTGATATCCTTTGGCGAGCTCGTTTAATCCGGCAGTATCTGTGTTTAAAAGAGAAGCCATTTGATCTAAGAAGGCTCCTGTTCCACCGGCACAAGTACCATTCATTCTTTGCTCAATAAATTTATCAAAATAAATAATTTTGGCATCTTCTCCGCCAAGTTCAATAACAACATCTGTCTTAGGGATGTATTTTTCTACGGATTTTTTACAAGAAATTACTTCTTGAATAAATGGTAGCCCTAAGAATGTAGCAGCAGACATAGCTCCAGAACCAGTTAATGCAATAGTGTAATTGTCTTCTGGAAAATTTTGAATTAAACTTGTAAGAACATTACAAACTGTATTTTTTGTATCAGAAAAATGTCTTGTATAATCTTTATAAAGTATTTCCAAATTATCATTCATAACTACGATTTTAACGGTAGTAGAACCAACATCTAATCCCACATGAATGTTTTTTGACATAATAATATCTCCTTTACACTATAAAAAACTTTATAGTACATAACAAAATCATTACTAATTGTATAGCAAAATAGAAATTTTGTCAAATGAAACTATTGGAAATCTTAGGGCTCGTAAGAAAAAGAGTACATAAAAAAGAAAGATAGAAAATATTCTAAAAGTAGAACTTGTATCATATATTGTATTAGTTAAACAAAGGACTTGTTATAAACAAGGGAAAGGTGAGGTATAAAAGATGAATAGTAAAAAAGTAACTTATATTTTGATTGCTATAATTGTTGTATTGTTAATTGTTTTTGCAATTTTAAAATGGCCAAAAGAAAAAGAGGAAGAAATATCAGAATATATACCAGAGCAAGAAATAACAGAAAGTCAAGCTAGGCAAACTTTAGTAACCCTATATTACTGTAATAGCGAAACAGGTGAATTATTACCAGAAGCAAGACTTATTGACGCAAAAGAGTTAATACAAAATCCATATAAAACATTAGTAGAATTATTAATAGCAGGACCAAAAAATGAAAAAGTAAAAGCTAATATTCCTCAAGGAACCGTAGTAAATTCTGCAGAATTGAAAGGAGATATGGTAATACTAGACTTATCTAAAGAATTTGTAAATGGTGTTAGTCTAGGAGAAACAGAGGAAAAGAAAATTGTTAATTCTATTGTTAATACTCTGGTAGAACTTACAGAGGTAAACTCTGTTAAAATTTTGATTGACGGAGAAGAAAATAGAGGATTTGAAGATGGTGCGATAAATTTTAAAGAACCTTTTACTAAGGAAACAGTATAGGTTATTTTAGCAGATGATATAATTTAATATAATTAAGGACTTTATCTATATGGTTTAAAAAGTTTTCAACTTCTTTTAAAGAATGTATAGTATTGTCCTTTTTTTGTTTAAAATCAAAATTTTTTCTTTTACATGTTTCTCGATATTCGGGAAATTGAGACAAATGATTTTCCATTATAAAAACCTCCATTCAAGCACTATATCGTTCTTGCAAAGTGTATAAAATAAAGTAGACTTTTAAATGCTTTTGCTATATAATATGATAAAAAAACAAAAAGGATAAAAAATGGAAATAGAATTAAAAAAAGAAGAGAGAATAGATGACTTACAGTATAAAGGGCTAAAAATTATTCAAAACAGAAATGGATTTTGTTATGGAATAGACAGTGTTTTGCTAACGGACTTTGCAAAGAAAATTAAGCCAAATAGTGAAGTACTAGATTTAGGAACTGGAAATGGAATTCTTGGAATTTTATTGTGTGGAAAAACTAAACTAAAAAAAATTACAGGAATAGAAATTCAGCAAGATGTGTATGATTTAGCTAAAAAAAACATTAAGTATAATCAATTAGAAAAAAGGTTTAAAGTGATTTGCGAAAATATAAAGAATGTTGATAAAATTTACCCAAAAGAGACCTTTGATGTAATAGTAACAAATCCTCCTTATATGAAAGCTGGAAGAGGTATAGCAAATGAGAATGAAACAAAATTAATTGCTAGACATGAAATAAAATGTGATTTAGAAGATGTGTTAAAAGTTTCATATGCAGTTCTAAAAGAAAAGGGAGAGTTTTATATGGTACATAGGGCTAATCGTATAGTCGATATTTTATATCTTATGAGATTATATAGAATAGAACCCAAAATTATACAATTTGTACAACCATCCTATGACAAAGAGCCAAAATTAGTTTTAGTAAAAGGAATAAAAAATGCAGGAGAGTTTTTAAAAATACAAAAAAATTTAATAATTTATAAAGAAAATGGGACTTATACAGAAGAGTTATTAAAAATCTATAATCAAGAAAAAACTTAAAATATATTTTAAGTTAAACTGCTATAAAAAGAAAGGAGTAAAAATGGTAGGAAAGTTATACTTAGTAGCAACACCCATAGGGAATTTAGAAGATATTACTTTAAGAGCAATTAATGTATTAAAAACAGTTGATTTAATTGCAGCAGAAGATACAAGACATACTTTGCAATTACTTAATCATCTTGAAATTTCAAAACCACTCATTAGCTACTATAAGCAAAATGAAAAACAAAAAAAAGAACTGATTATAGAAAAATTACAAAAAGGAAAAAATGTGGCAATTGTATCGGATGCAGGTACTCCAGCTATTTCCGATCCAGGGGAAGAAGTAGTTCGATATGCAATTGAAAAGCAAATAGAGGTTGTACCAATCCCTGGTGCAAATGCTGCTATTTCTGCATTGATTTGCTCTGGCCTTAATACTAATCAATTTACTTTTATAGGTTTTTTGCCAATCAATAAAAAAGAAAAAAAACAAATTTTAGACGAAATAAAACAAGAAAAAAGAACTCTTATTTTTTATGAAGCTCCTCATAAACTAATAAAAACATTAGAAGAAATTAAAGAAACGCTAGGGAATAGAGAAATTGCTCTAGCGAGAGAAATAACAAAATTACACGAAGAATTTATTAGAGGAGATATACAAAGTGTACTAACAAATCTAGGCGAACCAAGAGGAGAATTTGTAATTATAGTGGAAGGAAGTAAGCTAGACAAAAAGGAAACTCAAATAGAGAATTTAAATCAACTATCTTTAGAAGAACATTATGAATTTTATCAAAATTTGGGGATGAATAAAAAAGAAATAATAAAACAAATAGCGAAAGATAGAAAAGTGGAAAAAAATGAGATTTATCAATATTTTATGTAAAAATAATAGAAAAGAAAAAACGGGATTTATTTCCCGTTTTTCTTTTCTTCACTAATTTGCAACATAGTATGTAAACATTTATCGCAAATTAATCTGTCTTTGTATGATATAAGGTTTTTAGCATTTCCACAAAAAGTACAATTTGGTTCAAATTTTCTTAAAACAATAGAAGAACCATCTACGTATATTTCCATAGGGTCTTTTTCTTTAATTTTTAGCTTATTTCTAAGCTCCATAGGAAGAACAACTCTCCCAAGTTCGTCAATTTTTCTAACAATTCCGGTTGATTTCATAATTTACCTCCTTAAAGTTTGCGCTTACACTATATGCATAAGTAAATAATAACACAAAAAATGGAAAAAGGCAATAGATTCATTTACATTTTTTTACTTTTTTTACCAAAAAATTATTTATTTGTACAATTTTATTTTTACCAAAATTTAACATATAAAATAAGAAGCAGAATACAATGAAATAAAGGAGTAAGACATGTTAAATTTAATTTGGCCGATTTTTATCATTGTTTCTTGTATCTATGGTATTTTTGCTGGAAAAGTAAATGAAATGAATACCGCTGTGTTCACATCAGCTGCAGATGCAGTACAACTAGCAATTACTTTTTTTGGAACAATTTGCCTATGGAGCGGAATTATGCAAATCGCTTCAAAAACTTCTTTAATGACTAAGTTAACACAGTTACTAAGGCCGATTATTTCTTTTTTGTTTCCGGAGGTTAATCCAGAAAAAGAAGAATATAAGCAAATTTCTATGAATATAGTAGCTAATTTACTTGGATTGGGAAATGCAGCAACCCCAATTGGTTTAAAATCGATGAAAGAACTGCAAAAAAGCAATTCTAAAAAAGATACATTATCTAATTCTATGATTATGTTTATTGTTATTAACACAGCTTCAATACAATTAATACCAACAACAGTTATTGCAATTCGAGATTCTTTGGGATCTAGTAACCCAACAGAAGTTATTGTACCTATATGGATTGTTAGCATATGCTCCGTTATAACGGTTGTTATAGCTACAAAAATATTTATAAAACTTGGTAAATGAAAGGGGAACCGATGAATTTTATTAACTATTTATCAGGAGTAGCGATTCCTTTTACTATTTTAATAATTGTTGTTTATGGGGTAGTAGAAAGAAAAAAAACTTTCGATATTTTTTTAGATGGAGTAAAAGAAGGGGTTCAAATTGTTATTAAAATATTTCCTACACTTATAGGACTATTTGTAGCTATTGGATTACTAAGAAGCTCTGGAATCATAGATATAATAATTCAATTTATAAAGCCAATAATTCAATTTTTAAAAATTCCTGTTGAAATAATGCCACTAGCCATTTTAAGACCCATATCTGGAAGTGCTTCTATGGCAATTGCCACAGACATTATGAAAGTATATAATGTTGATAGTCAAATTGGATTTATTGCTTCTGTAATTATGGGGGCTACGGAGACCACCATATACACAATAGCTATTTATTCAAGTTCAATTGGAATAAAAAAGACACGATTTGTTCTAATAGCATCATTATTAGGAGATTTAGTTGGAGTAGTTATGGCCGTAATGGCGTGTCGATTTTTGTCGGTAAGTTTTTCTTGACAATAGAAAAAAAGTATAGTAAGATAAAAACAGTTTAAATATACTTTTGGAGAAAAAAATGTTTTTTTATATCATTTTATTTTTTATCACATTTTTTACTGTAAGACAACTTACGGTTTTAATTCTAGTTAGAAAAATCTTAAAACAAATTTCCTATTAAAATAGAATATAAAAAGTTTATTATCTTGTAGAGAAAAACTTTAGAAGGATTTTTTGTGTTGCTTTTGCCCCAGCAACAGAAATGTTTTAATTCTATTGTTTTTCTCTACACCCCCAAATAATATATAATTGTATAAAATAGTTTATTTCACTCTATATGAGTAAAAATATTTTTATTCTATTATTTTTTTCCAGAGTTAAAAGCTCTGGATTTCTTTTTAAAGCTAAGCAATATGTAAAATTTCTGTAGGAACACTGCGAGATGCAATATGGATTGGGATGGAATCAGAAAAATGCAAATTCATTTCGTCTAAAACAGTCTGATAAGCCAATTCAGGGAAATTGCTTTCCTTACTTAAATGACCAAGCATAACTTCTTTTAAACCAGAATGCATAAGCTGTGCTATTGTTTGACCGAGCCAAAATATTGGACAAATGTCCATTAGGACCGGAAATACGACTCTTTAATTGAAAAGGATAAGAACAACATTTTAATACTTCCGTATCATAATTTGATTCTAAGAGCATAAAAGAACTTTGTTCCAAGTGTTTCATAATGCTCGGAGTAACATGACCTAAATCAGTAGCTACACTTATTTTTGTGCCGTCACAGGTAATGGTAAAGCCACAAGGACAAGCTGCATCATGGGGAATACGAAAAGGAAAAACAGACAAATCTCCAATAGAAAAGGCTTTTTCTGGAATAAAGAATTTCTGATTTTCTGGTGTGATTTTTTGTTTTTGCAATGGTAATACATCCCAAGTCTTTTCATTAGCGTAAATTGGGATATTATATTTTTTTGATAAAATTCCCAAGCTTTTTGAATGGTCTGTATGTTCATGAGTAACTAAAACAGCTGATATCTTGTGAATATCCACACCAATACTTACAAGTGCATGTTCTATTTTTTTTAAGCTAACACCAGCATCGATTAGAATGTGTGTATTTAATCCGTATACATAAAGGCAGTTTCCTTCACTACTACTATATAAACTACAAAAATGTAACATAATTTTTTCCTTTGCATATTTTAAAAGTTAGAATGAAATTCTTTCTATTTTTGCACCAATACTTCTGAATTTTTCTTCTATATTTTCATAACCACGGTCAATATACTCTAAATTGAATACTTCAGTTGTTCCTTCCGCAACAATACCAGCCAAAATTAAAGCAGCACCGGCTCTTAGATCTGAAGCATATACACGAGAACCAAAAAGACGTTCAACACCTTCAAAAACAGCAGATTTCCCTTGAGAAGTAATTTTAGCGCCCATTTTGTTCAATTCTTCAGTATATTGAAAACGTGATTCAAAAATACTTTCATTAATAATACTTGTGCCATTTGCTAAAGCTAAAATGACACCCATCTGAGCTTGTAAATCCGTAGGAAAACCTGGATATGGAAGTGTTTTAATATTAGCTTTAGATGGTCTTTTATCACACCAAACTCTAAGTTTATCTCCATTTGAATCTACTTGTCCACCAACTTCAATTATTTTAGCAATAACAGATTCTAAATGCTTCGTAATACAGTTTTTTATTATCAAATCTCCTTTAGAAGCAACTGCAGCTAGCATAAAAGTACCTGCTTCGATTTGGTCTGGGACAATAGAATAAGTTCCTGTATGATTTAAGCTTTCTACACCATTAATTTTTATAACATCCGTGCCAGCACCACGAATATCTGCCCCAAGAGTATTTAAAAAATTTGCAACATCCACAATATGAGGTTCTTTAGCGGCATTATCAATAATAGTAGTTCCTTTTGCAAGAGTAGCTGCAAGCATAATGTTAATAGTTGCTCCAACAGAAGCAAAATCTAAATAAATAGAAGTGCCAACTAGTTCTTTAGCAGAAGCAGTAATATTTCCTTGTGCAATTTCTACTTCTGCGCCAAGAGCTTCAAATCCTTTAATATGTAAATCAATTGGTCTAGCTCCTAATTTGCAGCCTCCAGGGAGCCCAACTTGAGCTTTTCCACACCTACCTAAAAGTGCACCTAGCAAATAATAAGAAGCACGAAACTTTGTTGTTATGTCAAGCTCAGAAGTACAAGTTATATTTCTAGTATCCAATACTATTTCATGTTCATTATTCCAAGTTATTTTAACTCCTAATAATTCTAATATATCACAAAATTGCTTTACATCACTAACATTTGGCAAATTATTAATTGTGCAAATACCATCCATAAGTAAAGCAGCTGGAAGGATTGCAACAGCAGCATTTTTAGCTCCATTAATAAATACTTCGCCTTTTAGAGGAGTTCCTCCAGTAATCAGTAATTTTTCCAAATTAAGTACCTCCTAGTATAAATATATTTATTATATTATTTAATTTTTAAATTAAACATATTTTTAATATGCATAAAGAGTTAAACTAAAAATGTTTCAAAAAAGCTATTTTAAGATTATTATTTAAGTTTATTAATTTTAATATAAAATGTCTATTATCATGGAAAATTGCATAGTAATTCTGCTATGCAATAATATTTTGAATAATAAGAAATTTCCATACTATATCTTACCAGATAAAATATAACACAAAATTAACGGATTTACAACTACTTTTTTATTTTTTTGCGGTTTGTGTATTTCCAATGTTAAATAGTTCTAATATTTTAAATTTAAATTGAATACCAGGATCGGTTTCTGATATAACGGAATAGCCTTCGGAGGAAATGCTTTCTTTCATAACTTCTTTAGATTCTTCTGGCACAATTCCAGAACTTACATCAACAAAACATAAAGGTGGGAACAATACACACCACCAATTTTGCCCCTCTGCTTTCCCAATTTCAATTCGCAAGGCATCATAGTATCCAACAGGAAGAGAAATATCTCCGTAGGTTTTCGTTGGAAAAGAAAAATTTCCAATTTCCAAGTTGACTGAATAATCAAATCCATTTTCGGAAATAACTTGTTCAGCAATTTGCTTAAAATCATTTAAGTGAGAAGAGGCGATTTCAATGGCTTCTTCTTTTGTAGATGTAGATTGCAACAACTCATTCATATGAGAAATAATTGCGTCACGAACTAAGTATTTTAAGTTTTGGTCTTCAATAGAGTCGCTAGCTGCAATTACATGTAAACGAAAAAGAGAATT
>CAWVME010000053.1:0-8316 GCA_963930325.1 Bacillota bacterium
AGAGTAACAAAAATAGGAGAAGGAGCATTTGCAAACTTAGAAGGACTAAAAACAATTATTATTCCAAGCACAGTAACAAGAATAGAACAAAATGCATTTAGAAATAATACAACGTTAGAAACAGTTATTATGCAAGAAAAAGATGGATATGGAGTAGAACATATAGGTTATGGTGCTTTTATGGAATGCCGTAATTTAACAACTGTACAAATGTCAAATACTGTAGAAATAATTGATTCTCAAGCGTTTTATTATTGCACAAATTTAAAAAATATTAATTTATCCACAAGTTTAGACATAATAAAAAATTATGCATTTGCCGGTTGTAATAGCTTAACAAATGTAAAGTTACCGGAAGGATTAACTACTGTTAACCCATATGCTTTTAATGGATGTAGAAATATGGAAACTATAGAAATTTCAAGTTCTGTAAGCTCAATATCTGGTACATCATTTTCAAGTTGTGATAAATTAAGTAATATAAAAATTGCACCAGAAAATAAGAACTTAAAATTAAAAGATGGAATTTTGCTTGGAAACAATGAAACAGAAATGATTATTATATTAGAAAAAGCTATTGTTAATAATACTTTTACAATTCCTGATACGGTAACTAATTTAAGTGATTGGCAGATTAATCGCTATACCAATATGATAACAACTGTAGAAATACCAGAAAGCGTAACGTCTATAAGAGCAAGATTCTTCCCAAACAGTGTAACAAATGTTACATTATTAGGAAGCAATTCAAAATATGAAATTTATAATAATGCAATATATTCTAAAGAAACAGCCAATACTGATATGACAATGATAAGAT
Source organism: Bacillota bacterium (assembly GCA_963930325.1). GTDB lineage: Bacteria > Bacillota > Clostridia > TANB77 > CAG-508 > CALXJM01. Next base: position 821 of record CAWVME010000053.1, read on the forward strand.
ATTATGGAAGTGATGACATTGTAGATATAAAAGAAGGAACTAAAATAATAGATGAATATTGCTTTAATGATAAAAGCTTAATAAAACAAATAAATTTTCCAAATTCTTTACAACAGATAAGTTTTTTAGCCTTATCTGGTTGCAGAAATTTGAAAAGTATAACTCTGGGAGAAAATATTAGTAAACTAGATTCAGCCTCCATATATGGAAGTGGAATAGAAGAAATTAAAATAGATGCAAATAATCCATACTATAGTATAAGAGAAGGGGCAATATGCAATGGTGAAAATGCAAAGGCATTATATAGTAAAAATGGAGATACATTTATTTCACCAATAAAAGTTTTAGGAACAATAGAAACATATGAAATTCCGCCAACTACAAAAGAAATAATAAATGGCCAAGAAATAGAAACTAAAGTAACAGGAATTAAAAATTATGCATTCCATGGACAGTCAGAAATGAATAATATTATTATACCAAACACAATAGAAAGAATTGAAGGTTCATTTATGTACTGTGATTCTTTACTAAAAGTAGAAATCCCTAATAGTGTAATTCAAATTTCAAGAGAATGTTTTAGCAACTCTATAAATTTAAAAGAAATTATAGTACACAATACAGAAAATAGCATATCAGATGCTCCATGGGCATGTATATATGGAGATAAAGCAATACATTAGGTAGGAAAATAAGAAAATATAAAAAATCGAAAAAATTAAAGTAATTATTGTATTAAACTTAGCCTTCTCAAAAAACTAATTATATAAAAGAAGGCTAAGTTTTTATTAACATTACTTTGAGCTAATAATACTAGTGTCGAATTTTGTAGATGAAAAATACTTTACAATTTTAGAAAAATAAGATAATATAATAGTATAATAATTTTTTTAATTGCAATTAAAAAATTTTATCTAAAAATTTTTTTCACAAAGTAACAGTTCTGTTGCTAAAAATCCAAATTATTAAAATTGAATAGGAGGCTTTTTAGTGTGATAATTAGTTATACTAAAAAAAATGTAAATAGTATTGCATTACTAATTACTACCATGCTTTTTCTAATACTTCATGTATTTCTGATACAATTTGAAAAAACGCCTCAAACAATACATACGACTAATTTGCTAAAAGAAAAAGTAATTATGGCAGAAATTCACACGAGAGAAAAAAGCAGAGAGATACCCGCATTATTGGAAGAACCAAAAGAAGAATTACAAGAAACAGCAGAAGAAAACACATGGAAAATTGAAATTCCAAAAATTCAATTATTAGCTAATATTAATGAAGGAACTACACAAACAGTTATGGCAAAATCTGTTGGACATTTTGAACATACTTCTGTTTGGGAAGGTAATGTGGGACTTATCGCACATAATAGAGGGTATCAAATGAATTTTTTTGAACATTTGAAAGAATTGCAATTAGGAGATATTATACTTTATCATACATCATTAGGGACGAAAAAATACAAAGTTACGCTAAGTACAATTATTCAAGATACAGATTGGTCTTATCTAGAACCTTCAAATGAAAATAAAATTACCTTGATTACTTGTGTAGAAAATGAACCAGAATACAGAAGATGCATTCAAGGAATAGAAACTTAAGAATGTATAATTAAACAATTCAAATGGAGGTAAAAATAGAAAGATGAAAAAATTTAATAAATTAATTAGTGTTATGTTATTGATATCTGTAATTACAAGTGTATTTGCATTTATAAAACCATATACAGTGAAAGCAAACTTCGAAATTCAGAGTAAACAAATTTATTCTAAAGGAGAGTATACAGGATATATTAAATTTGAAGGGAGACCAATTCATACAGTTTTTGCTGTATACAAAGATGATACAGGAAAAGAATATCCAGCTTACTGTTTGAATAAAGAACTATATGGTGTTACAGATAATTTTTCATATGCTGGAAATATAGAAGGATATTTAGACGATACACAAATATGGAGGGCTATTGTTAATGGCTATCCATATAAAACGCCAGAAGAATTAGGATGCGCTAATGATTTTGAAGCGTTTGTTGCCACAAAACAGGCGGTATATTACGTGAAATATGGACCAGGGATGGGTTTAACAAATTATGATAAATATAGTGCTATCGGAGAAGAAGGAACTAGAGTTTTAAACGCAATGATACAAATTGTAGAAAATGCAAAAGTGGAAACAGATAGCTATTTAGAACCACAAATAGAAATACAAGAAGAGCAATATGAATGGAAAATAGACGATATTGATTCAAGATATATTTCAAAAACATATCAAGTAAAATCAAGTGGAAACATCACTTCATATATATTAAACTTAAAAGAAGAAACAGAAATTCAAGCTCAAATAACAAATTTGGAAAATAAAGAAAAACAAATTTTTAATAAAAATGAAAAATTTAAAATTTTATTACCAATAGAGGAACTAAGAGAAAATAATTTTATAGAATTAGAGGTACAAGCTAATATAAAAACAAAACCAGTTTTGTATGCAAGCTCTTCTATACCAGGATATCAAAACTATGCTCTTACAGCTAATTCTATTGAACTTGAAACAAAGCTTTTAAAGGTAGAATATGAGAAAAATAATACAACATTAAAAGTAATGAAGAGAGAGAAAAATAGCCAGAATATTATTGGTGGAGTAGAATTTTGCTTATATAATGAAGCACAAGAAAAGATAAGAGAAAATTTGGTAACCAATGATAATGGAGAAATCATTTTAGAAAATTTATTGCCAGGAAAATATTTTTTAGAAGAAATAGCTGTTCCTGAAGGATATGAAAAAATCGACGGAAAAATAGAATTTCAAGTAGAATGGCAAAAAGAGACAATAATTGAAGTTGAAAATATTAAAAAAATAGAAGAGCCACAAGAACCACAAGAACAGAAACCAGAAGAACCTAAAAAGCTTCCAAAATCAGGTATGTAAAATCAGCCATGTAAAATATACTTGACAGGAAAAGTGAATACATATATAATATTTGCTGTATAGGAATACACTTTGAAAGGAAGAATGAAATAATAATGTTATCACAAATGATGGTTTTATTAATATTGATACTATTAAATGCTTTTTTTGCAGCTACAGAAATTGCTTTTATTTCTTTAAATGATGTAAAAGTAGAAAAGCAGGCAAAAGAAGGAGTAAGAAAAGCAAAACAAATAAGTAAAATGTTAAAAAGCCCAAGTAAATTTTTAGCGACTATACAAATTGGAATTACATTAGCAGGATTTTTATCTAGTGCTTTTGCATCAGATGCATTTGCAGATAAGCTAGCGCCTGTCCTAAATTCATGGTTACCAATGATTAATATAGGTACATGGAAAAGCATCTCTATTATCATTATTACTCTAATTTTATCATATTTCACTTTAGTCTTTGGAGAACTAGTGCCCAAAAGAGTAGCAATGAAAAATTATGAAAAAATTGCTTACTTTTCTATTAGCATCATTCGAGTATTGTCTATTATATCAGCACCATTTGTAAAATTTTTAACAGTTTCTACAAATCTTGTGTCTAAATTATTTGGAGTAAAAGAAACAGAAGAAGAAACTGTGACAGAAGAGGAAATTCGCATGATGATAGATGTAGGAGAAGAAAAGGGAACAATCGATGAGACTGAGAAAGAATTTATCAATAATGTTTTTGAATTTGATGACAAAACAGTTTCTGAAATTATGACTCACAGAACTGATATCTATGCTATAGAATTAAACTCAGAAATAGATGAAATTTTGGGAGAATTAGATGAATACAAATATAGTAGAATCCCTGTTTACAGAGATACTATTGATGAAATTGTGGGAGTTTTATATATCAAAGATTTATTTAAATATATAAAATCAAATAAAAAAGTAAAAATAAAAGATGTTATGAGAGATGCTTATTTTGTATCAGAAAATAAAATGATCAATGAGCTATTCCGTGAATTACAAAAAAATAAGAATCAGTTAGCAATTGTTTTAGATGAATATGGAGGCACAGCAGGTATTGTTAGTATGGAAGACATATTAGAAGAACTTGTTGGAAATATTTTTGACGAATACGATGAAGTAGAAAACGAATATGAAAAAATAGATGACAATACTTATATGATTAGCGGTAAAGTGTCAATTTTTGACTTGAGAAAAATTTTAGGAGTGAAAATTCCAGAAGGAGAATATGATACTCTATCTGGATATTTAACAGAACTTTTAGGAAGAATTCCGGAAGACGAAGAGAAACCGATTATAGAAACAGAAGATGTAACATACAAAATAGAAGAATATGAAGACAAGAGAATTTTATGGGTAAAAGCTTGCAAAAACAATAACGAAAAGGAAGAAGAACCAGAAGAATAAATAAAAAGTAGAGGATGCAAAGATGTATACTAAGTATGGAATTAGTAAAGAACTAGAAGAACTATCAGAAAAAATACAAAGTGATATAGAACCAATTTTTAGAGAAATTAATAAGATATGTGAAATTAATAGCTTAAAAGTATTAAAAGCATTTCAAAAATATCAAGTATCAGAAATTCATTTTGGTACAAGTACTGGTTATGGATATGGAGATATCGGAAGAGATATAATAGAAAAGATTTTTGCTGAAGTTCTGAAGACTGAAGATAGCTTAGTTAGAAATCAATTTATTTCAGGAACTCATGCTTTAACAGTAGCTTTATTTGGAATGCTACGACCAGGAGATACTATACTTAGTATAAATGGAAAACCATATGATACATTAGATGAAATTATTGGAATAAAAGAAAATAAAAGTTCTTTAAAGGCATATGGAGTAAATTATGAGCAAATTGATTTAATAGAAAATGAATTTAATACAGAAGCGATTATAAAACATCTTCAAAATAAAAAAATAAAATTGATAGAAATACAACGATCTCGAGGCTATGAATTAAGAAAGAGCTTAAGTTTAAAAAAAATAGAAAATATTATTAAAGAAATTCGAAAAGTAGATAAAAATGTTATTATTATGGTTGATAATTGCTATGGAGAATTTGTAGACATAAAAGAACCAACTAGTTTAGGTGCTGATATTATAGTAGGTTCTTTAATTAAAAATTTAGGAGGAGGAATTGCTTCTAATGGAGCTTATATAGCAGGAAAAAAAGAACTTGTAGAACTAGCAGCTGAAAGATTAACTGCACCTGGACTTGGAAAAGAAGTAGGACCTAGCTTGGGAGCAAATAGAGATTTTCTAAGAGGATTATTCTTTGCACCAAGTGTAGTGGCAAGTAGCTTAAAAACAGCAGTATTTGCAAGCTGTATGCTACAAAAATTAGGATATAAGACAGATCCAAAATTTGATGAAATAAGAAGTGACATAGTTCAAACAATAGAATTCGGAGATAAGAAAAAACTAATTCAATATTGTCAAGGAATTCAGATGGGATCTCCTATAGATTCTACCTCTATTCCAGAACCATGGGATATGCCGGGATACACAGATAAAATTATTATGGCTGCGGGAACTTTTACTAGCGGATCGTCTATAGAACTTTCTTGTGACGCTCCTATAAGACCTCCTTATGTAGCATTCATGCAGGGAGGACTCACATATGAATATGGGAAAATCGGAGTATTAAAAGCAATACAAAATATATTGTAGAATTCGGATAAAACTAATATCTCTTAAATATTATGTTTTAATGATATTAGCTTTAGGAACTCGCTTAAAAAATAGAAAGGAATGTAAAAAATTGAAAACAATTGTCGTAGGGGGAGGACCAGCAGGGATGCTTGCTTGTATTTCAGCAGCACAAAGTGGAGACAAAGTTATATTATTAGAAAAGATGAATAATTTAGGCAAAAAATTGTTAATTACAGGAAAAGGCAGATGTAATATAACAAGTGCTTTACCTATGGACGAATTTATTAAGAGCATACCGGGGAATGGTATGTTCTTATATAGTTCCTTTCATAATTTTACTAATCAAGATATTGTAAAAATGTTAGAAAAAAAAGGATTAAAAACAAAGCAAGAGCGAGGAAATAGAATTTTTCCCATAACAGATAGAGCACAAGATGTTCTAAATGTATTGTTATCCTATTTAAAAGAACTAAAAGTAGAAATAAGAACTTCTTCTAGAGTAAAAGATATTTTAGTAGAAACCAAAGATTTTTCATATATAACAGGAGTTATTATAGAAAAAAATGGAAAAGAAGAAAGAATAATGTCAGACAAAGTAATTTTGGCAACAGGTGGAAAAAGTTATCCTGTAACGGGAAGTACAGGAGATGGATATAAGTTATTAGAAAAATTAGGGCATACGATAATAGAAGCTAGACCATCTTTAATACCTCTTGTTAGTTATGAACAAAAAAAATGTCAAAAATTGCAAGGATTAAGCCTAAGAAATGTAAAAATTCGTGTAATAGATGAGAATAAAAGAAAACAGATTTATGAGGACTTTGGCGAAATGCTGTGGACGCACTTTGGAGTATCTGGACCAATTATATTAAGTGCTTCATGTCATTTACTAAGATATAAAAATATAGAGCAATTGTTAAAAGAACGAAAAATAAAATTAGAAATAGATTTAAAGCCTGCTTTAACAGAAGAAAAGCTAGATGAAAGAATACAAAGGGATTTTAAAGTAGCAAAAAATAAACAACTTAAAAATAGTTTGTTTGAGTTATTACCACAAAAAATTATACCTGTAATATTAGAAGAAAGTAAAATAGATGAGGAGAAAGCTGTAAATGCAATAACAAAGGAAGAAAGAAGGAGACTAGTAAAATTAATTAAATGTTTTGAAATTACAATCTACGGATTTAGACCAATAGAAGAAGCTATTATAACAGCTGGTGGAGTGAATGTAAAAGAAATTAATCCGAAAACAATGGAATCAAAATTAATAAAAGGTCTATTTGTAGCTGGAGAATTATTAGATGTAGATGGATACACAGGAGGATTTAACCTACAAATTGCATATAGTACCGGGTATACAGCCGGAAAGAATGAAAAAAGGAATATAGAAAATGAAAGAATTTAGAACAATTTCTGAAAACGCAGAAGCGGAAATTGAAGAAAAGAAATCAAGGTTTATAGCAAATGCTTATTATGTAGAAAATGAAGAACAAGCTAAGGATTACATAAAAAAAGTCAAAAAAAAGTATCATGATGCAAAACATCATTGCTTTGCCTATAAAATAATAGAAGGAGAAAGAAGCAGTGACGACGGGGAACCTACTGGAACAGCTGGTATACCTATATTAAATGTAATTTCTGGAGAAAATTTGACGAATGTTCTTATTATAGTAACAAGATATTTTGGAGGAACTTTACTAGGCACAGGAGGATTAGTAAGAGCATATACGGAAGCTAGTAAAAAAGTTTTGGGAAAAACAAAAAAAACAGAAAAAGTATTGGGACAGGAAATAAAAATTGAAGTAGAGTACACAGAGCTAAATGGATTTAAATATTATGCAAAACAAAATAAAATAAAAATAGTAAATATTGTATATAGTGAAAAAGTGGAAATAGATATAGAA
>CAWVME010000054.1:0-16168 GCA_963930325.1 Bacillota bacterium
AGAGTAACAAAAATAGGAGAAGGAGCATTTGCAAACTTAGAAGGACTAAAAACAATTATTATTCCAAGCACAGTAACAAGAATAGAAAAAAATGCATTTAGAAATAATACAATGCTAGAAACAGTTATTATGCAAGAAAAAGATGGATATGGAGTAGAATATATAGGATATGCAGCATTTAGCCAGTGCGATAATTTAACAACTGTGCAGATGTCAAATACTGTAGAAATAATTGATGCTCAAGCATTTTATCTTTGCCATAATTTAAAAAGTATTAATTTATCTAATAATTTAAAAACAATTGGCGCTTATGTTTTTGCAGGTTGTACAAAACTTGTTAGTCTAGAGTTTCCTAATGGACTAAGTACTATAGGCAAATATGCATTTGACGCCTGCACTAACTTGGAAACAATAAAATTTCCTAATACTGTAAATGCAATAGGAGGTACAGCATTTATAAATTGTGGCAAATTAAAAAATATAGAGCTTGAAGAAGGAAACAAAAATTTAAAATTAGAAAATGGTATTTTGATTTGTAGAGACGAAGCTACGACAAGAACGGAAATGGTTATAGTATTAGAAGAAGCTGCAAACAACATATTTACAGTTCCAAACACTGTAACAGTGTTAAATGAAGGACAGATTAGCCAACACAAACAGATAACAACTGTGAAAATACCAGAGAGTGTTCAAGAAATAAATCCAAGATTTATTTCTAATAGTGTAACGGATGTAATAATAGCTGATGATAATCCTAAATATGAAACTTATAATAATGCCATATATACAAAAGAAACGGCAAATTCTGGAACAACAATGGTAAGGTATTACGGAAACGAAAAAACAGTTACTGTAAAAAATGGAACTAAAATAATAAGTACATATTGCTTTGACAGAAAGGATTTAGAGTATATTAATTTGCCAGATAGCTTGGAAAACATAAATTCTCAAGCCTTCTATGGTTGCAGAAATTTAACTAAAATAGAACTAGGAGCAAAAGTAAATACTTTTAATTCAATGTCTATTTACGAGAGCGGAATAGAAGAAGTAATTATTGATGAAAATAATCCTTACTACAGTATAAGAGATGGAGGAATTTGTAATGGAGAAAATGTGAAAGCATTGTTTAATAAAGAAGGAAATGTATTTATTTCTCCATTAAAAGTCTTAGGCACAATAGAAACATATGAGATACCATCAAGTGTTGTAGAAGGCGTAAAAATAACAGAAATTGCAAATAATGCTTTTCATTTTCAGCAACAAATGAAACAAATAGTAATACCAAATACGGTTAACAAGATAGGAGATTCTTTTAATTGGTGTAATCGATTAGAAAAAATAGAAATTCCAAGTAGTGTAACTTCAATTGCAGCAAGTTGCTTTAGCCAGGCAGGATCTTTAAAAGAGATTATTATACATAACACAGTAAACAGTATAGCAGGTGCTCCATGGGATTGCGTAGCAGGAGATAGAGCTGTGTATTGGGTAGGAGAATAAGAAAAATCGAATTTGTCACATGCATGTCTTATTTTGCAAATATGCACAAGATAAAGAAAGTTAACTTTATTGTATAGAAAAAATTTAACGATTTTTCTATACAATAAAACTCAACTCATATTGGCGAACATCGTTCGCCCGCCACCTCGAAGAGATGGCTATTCCATAGGGTTCACAAATAAAGTTTTTTGATGTGTATAGGTAACCATTCCAGGTTTAGCACCAATAGGCTTTTTTACATATTTTACATATGTGTAATCAACTGGCACATTTGTAGAGCCTTTACCTTTACTGTATTGTGCAGCTAAAACTGCACAAGCATGCAATATGGAGTCATTTATTTTAGCGTTTGGCTCTAATTTTAAAATAACATGGCTCCCATGTATTTTTTGTGTATGAAACCACATGTCATATGGGCGAGCAGTTTTTAAAGTAAGGGTATCATTTTGTTTATTATTTTTTCCAATAAGAACTGTATATCCATCAACAGTCATCGAAATAGGAGAGTTTTTACTTTGCTTTATTTTCTCTTTTTTAGATTTACTTTTGAAAAAATCCTTAAAAAGTTGTGAGCTAGATAATTCTAAATAAATATCGTTTAAATCTTCAAGAGATTTACTATTTTCTAAAGAAAAAATAATACTCTCCATATATTCTAATTCTTGTTCAGTTTCAACTTTTTGAACAGATACAATTTTTAAAGCGTTTTTTAGTTTTGAATATTTTTTGAAATAACGATCTGCATTTTTATGAGGAGAAATAGACTTATCAAGAGAAATAGTTAATGGATTGTTCCCGTTATAATAATTTTCCACAGTAATTGAGTCTATATTTTCATTACACTTATATAAATTTGCAATCAAAAGTTCTCCGTATAATTTATATAAATCCATATTTTCTGCTTCTTTTAATTTATGATTAATATTTTCTAACCTTTTTTCATATTTTTTTAAAACTGTTAAAATCATTTTTAATAATGTATCTCTTAAGTGAACAAACTGGTCTTTTGATTCTTTTTCAAAGTAAAAATCATCTATAAAGAAATTAACTTGCAACGGTGCAGAAGTAGGAACAACATCTAGTACATAATCATTACTTTCGAGTTTTAAACACTGAAAATTATCAAATTTTATAAGTTTTTGCAAATATTCATATAAAGGTAGAATGCTTTCTTTTTTAGAAAAAACAATAGCAAATTTATGTATTAAAAATTCTGCAAAAGTTTTACTAAAACCTATGAAAGCGTTATTCAAAGAAAAGTGGTATGCAGAAAGTGAATTATAAAACTCTTCAAAATTTTGCAAATCAAATAAACTAACTTTAGAACTTACAGGTGGTGTATAGATGGTTTTGGGAAAAAGATTTCTGTTTGTATTTACATGTTTTAAGCTATCTATAATTTTATTTTCCATATCTAATAGGAAAATATTGCTATAGCGTCCCATAATTTCGATTACTAATTTTTTTGTGACTTTTTCACTAAATTCATTGTAGCATTCAAGAAGAAATTCTACAGTACGTTCTAAATCATCCATATAAACTGAGAGAATTTTAGCTCCGAGAAGATGTTTTCTAAGTAGCATACAAAAATTAGGAGCAACAAGAGGATTTGCTCTTGGGTGAGTTGTTAAATGAATTCTATAATTTTCTGGATGAATACAAAGATGGAGTAAATAATTTTTACCATTTTTGTAGAGCCCGAGATAAATTGAATTTTTATCTGGCTGATTAATTTTATCTATTTTTGCATTTAAAATTTCTTTATTTAGTTCTACTACAATAGCTCTAGTTACAAAACCGTCAAATGCCATGAAAACCTCCATTTGAGCAATTCATATGCTCTAATATAATTTTTAAATAATATTCCTTGGCAAATACTACCATAAAAAGGAAAAAATAGCAAGAATTTTTATAGGTAAGTATTGACATTGCTAAATTTAGTGCATATAATACAGCTAGTACATAATTTTGCAGGAGGACACAAAAATATGCCAAGCAATAAAGCTTTTTACGTATCAAATAATCTACTAAATAAAAGTGACGAAGAAATCATCGAGCTTATTAGACAAGGAAATGAAGAAGCTCTAGAATTTATTATGAAAAAATACAAAGAGCTTGTAAACATGAAAATAAGCAGGTATTTTATTGTTGGAGCAGAAAAAGAAGATATATTCCAAGAAGGAATGATTGGATTATATAAGGCAATTAAAAATTTTGATAGTCAAAAGCAAAATTCTTTTAAATCTTTTGCAAATTTATGTATTGAACGACAATTAATAACAGCAATTAAAACATCAAATAGACAGAAGCATTCACCATTAAATTCTTATGTATCGCTTAACACTTCTGCATATGAAGAAGGGGACGACACATCTGTAATAGAAGTTTTAGATACAAATACGATAGAGGATCCTTTAGATACTATAATGAAAAAAGAATATTATAAAACAGTAGAAGAAAAAATGAATGAAACTTTAAGTGACTTTGAAAAACAGGTTTTACACCGCTATGCTAAAGGAGAGAGCTATACAAAAATATCTGAAAAGCTAGATGCCCCAATAAAATCGATTGACAATGCAATTCAAAGAATCCGTAAAAAAGCAATGAAGAATATGTTTGAAGAATAAAAGCAATGCAAAAATATGAAATAGTCATTATATACATTATATAATAGAAATTATTAAATAACACTGAACAAAAACTAATTTATTGAGTAATGAAATAAAAATAGCATATTGAAAATGAGAAGGAAATATAGTATAATGAATTTGCTTTAAAAAATATGCTTTCATAGCTCAGTAGGTAGAGCGCTTCCATGGTAAGGAAGAGGTCGCCAGTTCGATTCTGGCTGGAAGCTCCAACAAGTTTTAGTGGGTCACTTCAATATAGAAACACACTAAAATAAAGAAAAAGAAGTAACTGCTTCAAGGTCGGACTCATTTTTCACATAAAGGCGGTTATTTCCAAAAAAGCAAAAAACAAAAACTTTGACAACACATTCGTCAAACGAAAAACTAAAACTGTAGAGCACTCGTAGGGGCGAACAGTGTTCGCCCGCCACTTTGTAGGCATTGCTAATACAAATAAATGCAAGCCGAAATAACAGTTTAATGGATGGGAGTTGATAGTAGGGCATTACGGTCTTGTTATATAATTTTTATAATTTTGTTAAGAACTTATTCTTTTCTGTATGCCCAGTCCATCTCCTTCGCAAATTAGTGTTTCTACTTTTTTAGTAGTATTTTTTTTATCGGTAACAACTTTTAAAGATTTTATAAAATCATCTCTTTTGCCTTGCAAAGAATTGGATACAGGGGCATTTAGCATATTTATCTTTTCTTTTTTAGAAAAAACATTTTTAATAAATAAAATTAATCTATTTATAATATTCATCTTTCTTCTCCTTCACTAGTAATTATTCTACCAGAACTTCTTGTTAAATCTGCAATTGGTTTCTGAGGTTCTTCAGATTCCCAAGGTCTAAGTCCATTCATATTTTTTAAATCTTGCGCATAACATTCAAATTGTTGAGTAAATTCTTCTTGAGGTAATTCTACAAATTGTCCATTATCTTTATCAGCAAAGTAAAATCTTTTGCCTAATTCATCTGAATCCATATAAACAAATAAAACTGGTCTTTTTTGTTCATCGGACCTACTATAAACCCTATTTACAACACATTTGCTAAATTCTAAGTTTTTATTGGCAAATAATATGTCTTTTAGAATTCTCATGCTTGAGTTTTGACATGTAGCAAATTCTGGATAATATTTTGCGAGCAACAACAACTGTGCGTTAATATTTTTGTCTGGTTGTTTTGCATAGAATTCATCCAACTTTTTTGATTTATCAATTAGACTACTTATTGGAAATTTACCATCTTTATCTGCTAAGCCAACACTTGCAAATAAGTTTCTCAAAGATTGTTCATCTAAGCTTAGGGTTACATCTTTTAACTTTTCGTCGTTTTTATGACAACAATGATCTTTGCCATCTTCATCAATATCTTGTTTCCTAGCTTCTTCATAACTTATGCAGAAATTATCAGGTTTTCCGCCGAACCTGTGGCTGGTCATGTTCCAAGTTGGATCTAATATAGTGTTCCCATTTATAGTTTCGCCATTTGCGAGAGAAAGCTCGACATTTTTAATTTTTAAAAATGAATGATTACTACTAGATACAATTTCACTTTCTATACCAACTCTACTGAGAATGTATTGTTCAACTTTTGCTATTCCGTTACAAACGCCATATCCGGAAGTAATTATTTTCCATAACGCTCTACAGTTAGTAGGGCTGAACACTTCTGTCCCAACGTCCGGACTATAACTTATTTTCTTACCTATAGCATTATCTATTACTGCCATCTTTTGAGCTTTAGAATATGAAGGCTCTAAACTATTAATTAAAGAAGATATCCATTCTTCAGCTTCTTTATATTCGCTAACTGTCGAGAGCATATATACTAAATCACTTAGAGAGTTTGCTACCTCCATGTTAGGGCATACATCACATAAACGCATAAATTTAGCTTTTTGTTTTTCATCAAATTGTTCTGGATTTACTTGCATCAAATTATCTAATCCACGATAATCTTCTACATTTCTATCAGGATCCCAAATAATTCGTTCATCATATCTTAATATTTGCATAGAAAGTGCAATTTTATATTCTTCGGGATAATCTGTGGTATTAATTAATAATTTAGTATCTGGACTTAATGTAGCTAAAATTTCTCTCTTTTCATTTAATGTTAAATTAAGACATTCTAATTTTTCAACAAAATGCTTTTGACTATCACTATCTAATATAATGGAAATATTATATGGTCTAATATTATTTTGAGTGCAAAAGTCTTTATGATTTAATAAAAAATCACATAAAGATTCAATATCAAAAGAACTTAACACTTGAACAATGGAATTTGTACCAGAGAGTTTTTTACCTAAAAGTATATCTAATTTATTTTCAGTACTAAGTGTTCTGATAATACCTACTTTTAAGTAGTTTTGAAAAGGGTATATTTCTAGCATTTTTAATTTTAAATCTTCATCTGGCAAAAGTGATGTCAATGCAGCAATTTGAGGATTAGTTAGATGTAGAGTATTAACTATAAAATCATTATCAGTTAATAATTCGGCTCTAAATTCTTGACTTAAACTTATAATAATATCTTCTAGTTGCTGAGTAGAAATTTTGTGTTTTTCTATAAAGTCGGAATTACCTAGTAATTGCTTTTTTCCGTCATCATCTAGTGAATGAATAATATCTATTACTTCAAAATTATCCAAGCCAATTGCAATTTCATCATCAATTAACAGCTGAAGCTTTGTTTTGGGATCAGAAATAAGAGCAAATACTTTTACTTTATCATCTGATCTTTCTAATAAACTTTTAAATTCTTTAGTGTTCATTTTTTCACCTCAGTCAGTACCACAAAATAAAACTTTACTGTATTTTATCATATATATATAAAATATAAAAGAATTTTATAATATTTAATTAATTATTTTGCTACTGGGATTTTTAGATAAAATATATACTTTTAGTAATTTCTGTGATATACTAATAAAACAAAATCAAGAATCATAGAAAGGAAGAAGAAAAATGAAGATAGGAATAGTAGGCCTTCCTAATGTAGGTAAAAGCACACTTTTTAATAGTATTACAAATGCAGGAGCAGAATGTGCGAACTATCCATTTTGTACAATAGAACCAAATGTGGGAGTAGTACCAGTGCCAGATGAAAGACTTGATGAGTTAACAAAAATGTATCATCCAGCTAAAACTACCCATGCAATTATAGAATTTGTGGATATAGCTGGACTTGTAAAAGGGGCAAGTAAAGGTGAAGGACTTGGAAATAAATTTTTATCCCATATAAGAGAAGTAGATAGCATTGTTGAAGTTGTACGTTGTTTTGAAAATCCAAATGTAGTACATGTAGATGGAAGTATTAATCCAATTAGAGATATAGAAACAATTAATTTAGAACTTATTTTAGCAGATATAGAGACAATTGATAAAAGATTAGAAAAGGCTAAAAAGAACTTAAAAGCAGACAAAAAATATCAAGTGGAAATTGATTTCCTAGAAAAAGTAAGACAAACTTTAGAAAATGGAAAATCAGCAAGAGCTATGGATTTAAAAGAAGAAGAAAAAGAAATAATGAAAGATATGTTTCTGCTAACTGCAAAACCAATTTTATATATTGCTAATGTTTCAGAAGAACAATTAGGGAACATAAATCAAGACGAGAATGTTCAAAAAGTAATAGAATATGCTAAAAGTGAAAATTCAGAAACTATACCACTATGTGTAAAAATAGAAGAAGAGCTAACTATATTAGACAAAGATGAAAAAAAGGAAATGCTAAAAGAATTAGGATTAGAAGAATCTGGATTAGATAAAGTAATTAAGGCAAGTTATAATTTACTTGGATTAATGTCATTCTTAACAGCAGGAGAACCTGAGGTAAGGGCATGGACAATTACTAAAGGTACAAAAGCGCCAGTTGCTGCTGGAAAAATCCATTCAGACATTCAAAGAGGATTTATTAAGGCAGAGATCGTTTCTTATGATGATTTGATTAGAGAAGGAAGCATGGCAGCTGCTAGAGAAAAGGGGTTAGTGAGGTCAGAAGGTAAAGACTACATTATGCAAGATGGAGATATTGTATTATTTAAGTTTAATGTATAAAAAATGAAAAAACTTTTGGAAAATGCTTGCAAATAAAAGACAAATAGTGTATAATAATTCCAACAATGGAAAAGTACTAGAAGAGTGGGATCCAATCCCACTCTTAAGTTTTGTATGTGGAGGGATTTTGTGACACAACTAGAACAGAAAATAAAAGAACTAATAGAAAACAATATTAACAGTTTAGGATATGAACTATATGATGTGGAATACGTAAAAGAAAACAAAAATCACTTTTTAAGAATTTATATTGACAATAAAAAAGGTATTAGTATTGATGATTGCGAAATAGTAAGCAACAGTATATCAGACTTGTTAGATACAGTAGACTATATAAAAGAACAATATTTTTTGGAGGTTTCATCTTCAGGAGAAAGAAAAGAATTAAATAGGAGGAATGAATCAAATGAAAGCCATTGATAACAAAGAATTAATATTAGCTCTAGAAGAATTAGAAAAAGAAAAGAAAATAAGCAAAACATATATGCTCGAATCTATAGAAACAGCATTACTTACTGCTTATAGAAGAAATTTTGATCAAGAAGAAAATGTAAAAATTGTAATGGAAGAGCAAACAGGAATTATTCACATTTATGCAACAAAAGAAATAGTAGAAGCAGTAGAAAAGCCGGACTTACAAATTAGCAAAGCAGATGCTATAAAAATTAATAAAGATTTAAATATTGGAGATAGTGTAGATATAGAAATATTTCCGAAAGATTTTGGTAGAATTGCTGCACAGACTGCAAAACAAGTTATTATACAAAAAATTAGGGAAGCTGAAAGAAATATTGTGTTTTCTGAATATAATGATAGAAAAGGCGAAATTGTTTCAGGTCTTATTCAAAAAACAGAAGGGTCTGCAGTGGTATTAGACCTTGGAAAACTTGAAGGAATTATGCCAATAAAAGAACAAATGCCAACAGAAAAATATAGAGTTAATGATAAAATAAGAGCTTATGTGCTAGATGTAGAGAGAGGACAAAAAGGAAATGTACAAGTAATCGTGTCTAGAAGTCATCCTGATTTTGTAAGAAAACTATTTGAATTTGAAATTCCAGAAATATACGAAGGACTTATTGAAATAAAAAATGTATCTAGAGATGCAGGCTATAGAAGCAAAGTTGCTGTATATTCAAAAAACGAAAATATTGATCCAGTTGGCTCATGCGTAGGACAAAAAGGAATTCGTATTCAAAATATTATTAATGAACTAGGCGGAGAGAAAATTGATGTTATTGAATGGAATGAAGATCCAGCTATTTACATTGCTTCAGCCTTACTTCCAGCACAAGTAATGGCAGTAGATGTCAAAGAAGATGAAAAATTTGCACAAGTAGTAGTACCAGATGACCAATTATCTTTAGCAATTGGAAAATCAGGACAAAACGCAAGATTAGCAGCAAAACTCACAAATTGGAAGATTGATATAAAAAGCGAAACACAATTTAGAGAAATCTTAGAAAGCAACCAAGAAAGTGAAGAAGAATAATTAGGAGGAAAGATTTGAAAAAAATTCCGCAAAGAACCTGTATGGGATGTAACTCAAAAAAAAATAAAAAAGAATTAATTCGAATTGTAAAAAAACAAGATGGAACAATAGAATTGGATAAAATAGGAAAGATAGCAGGACGAGGTGCATATATTTGTGATAATGTACAATGCTTAGAGAAAGTGGTGAAAACCAAAAGACTAGAAAAAGTCTTTCAATGTAAAATAGAAGATGAAGTATACCAAAATTTAAGAGGTGTGATGATTGATAGATAAAGAAAAAATTATGGGGCTTATTGGACTATCGATGAAAGCTGGAAAAGTGATTTTTGGTACAGAGGCAGTAACAGAAGCCGTAGAAAGAAAAAAGGCAAAGCTAATAATTGTAGCAGAAGATGCGGCAGATAGAACAATATTAAATTTTAAAAAATTAGCAGAAAAACAAAAATTATTATTTGTTATTTGGGGAACGGAGCAAGAATTGAGTAGAGCTATTGGCAAAGAAAATAAAGTAGTTATTGGTATAAAAGATAAAAATCTAGCAAATGCAATTATTAAAAGAATTTATGGGGGTGATACTATTGGGTAAAATAAAAATACATGAATTAGCCAAAAAGTTAAACTTAAATAGTAAAGAGGTATTGGCAAGAGCGCAGGAATTAAACATTAATGTGAAAAGCCATTTGAGCAGTGTAGACGAGGTAGATTGCGCAAAAATAGAAGCCTCCTATAATGCCCCTAAAACAGGGACAAAAGAAGTATCTAAAGAGGTACTAGAAACTAAGAAAGTAAAAGAAACAAAAACAGAAAAAACTTCTGGACCAGTTATTATAAGAAGAGAAGTTATTATTAGTAAAGAAGAACAAGAAAAGCAAAAGGAAGAAGAAAGAAGAAAAAATGAGCAAAGACAGAATGGAAATGTGGGTTTTGTCGAGACTCAGAGAAAAAAAGATTTTAATATTGTATATAGAAATAAACAAACCAAACCATTAACTGTTAACGAATTGTTTGGAATTGGAATAAAAGAAAGCAAAAAGGAAGAGACAAACCAAGAAGTGAAAAAAACGGAAAAAATCGAGGAAAAATTTGATATGCCAAAAATAGAAAGCACGAAAAAAGAACCTGAAATAAGAATTGCAACAAAAAACAAAAATGAGAGTTTTGAAATCAAAACAGAAAGTAAATCGGAAATTAAACCAGGTAACAATTTAAAGAAAGAAAGCTTAAATAATAATTATAATAAAAGCAATAGAATGCCCGGCTATAGAAATCACAATTCAAATAGCAACTATAAAAATGAGCAGAATAATTTTTCATATAATAATGGTTATCGAAATAATGGGCAGAATAATACACAAAGTGTGAATTACAAAAATAATAACTTTAGAAATAATAATCAAAATAACAGAAATAATAATTACAAAGATAATACACAAAATAGAAATTTTAGAAACAATAACAATACTTATGGAAACAATCGTAGGCCTTTAGACGATAAGGGAATTGAAAAAAATATAAAGAGTATTATGGCTGTAGATATCACAGAAAAAGAAAATGTTAGAGAATATTCTAATAAAGCAATTGATAAACAAAAAAGCAATAGAGCAGAAGAAGCAAAGACAAAAAAACAAAATAAAAATAAAAGAATTAATGAATTTGATACAGGAAAATTGAAAAGCCTAAAACAAGAAAGCAAATTATCACATATGTTTAATGAGGGATCTATGCTTGATTACTATGATTTAAGTAGTAGTAAAGAAAGGAGAAACAAAAAGAAAAACCAGAAAGTAGAAGAGCCAGCAAAACAAAAAATATTTAAACTAACTGATATTACAATTCCAGAGACAATCACAGTAAAAGATTTAGCAGCGGAATTAAAAAAGACAAGTGGAGAAGTAATTAAAAAACTTTTGAGTTATGGAACATTAGCAACTATCAATAACGAAGTGGACTTCGACACAGCATTCTTAATATCACAAGAATTTGGAATTACAGCTCATAAAAAAGAAGTAGTAACAGAAGAAGATATTTTATTTGATGATAGCGAAGACAAACCAGAAGAACTAGAACCAAGACCACCAGTTATTGTGGTAATGGGGCATGTTGATCATGGAAAAACTTCTTTACTAGATGCTGTAAGATCAACAAATGTAATAGAAGGAGAAGCAGGAGGAATTACACAGCATATTGGTGCTTATAAAGTAGAAATTAATGGTAGAGAAATTACATTTTTAGATACTCCCGGACACGAAGCTTTTACAAGTATGCGTGCAAGAGGAGCACAAATAACAGATATTGCTATTTTGGTAGTGGCAGCTAATGATGGTGTTATGCCACAAACAATAGAAGCTATAAATCATGCAAAAGCAGCGAATATTCCGATTATTGTAGCAATTAATAAAATGGATTTAGAAGGCGCAAATCCAGAGAAGATAAAACAAGATTTAACAGAATATGGGCTAGTTCCAGAAGAATGGGGAGGAGATACAATTTATGTGCCAATATCTGCTAAAAAACATGAAAACATAGATACTTTACTTGAAATGGTATTATTAGTAGCTGACATGAAGGAATTAAAAGCAAACCCTAATAAACAGGCAAAAGGAGCCGTTATTGAAGCAAGGTTAGATAGAGCTAGAGGACCAGTTGCTACTATGTTAGTACAAAGAGGAACATTGGATGTGGGAGATACAATTGTTGTTGGTTCTGTTATTGGAAGAATTAGAACTATGAAAAATGATAAGGGGCAAAACGTAAAAAAGGCAGGACCATCTACACCAGTAGAAATTACAGGTCTAGCAGAAGTACCAGAAGCAGGAGAGATTTTCTATGAAGTAGAAGATGAAAAAACAGCAAAACACTTGATAGAAAAGAGAAAACGTCAAGCACGTGACAGAATATTAAGCTTGAATTCAACTGTAACGCTAGATGATTTATTTAACCAAATTGAAAAAGGCAATTTGAAACAATTAAATCTAATTGTAAAAGCAGATGTACAAGGTTCTGTAGAAGCAGTAAAACAATCATTGGAAAAATTATCAGATGAGAAAGTAAAAGTATCTGTTATTCATGCTAATGTTGGCGGAGTTACAGAGTCTGATGTGACTCTTGCTAAAGTATCTAAAGCTATTATTATAGCATTTAACGTAAGACCTGAACTCAGAGCAAAACAAATGGCAGAGAAAGAAGAAGTAGAAATAAAAACATATTCTGTTATTTATAATGCAATAGAAGACATTAAAGCTGCTATGAAGGGAATGCTAGATCCGGTTTATAAAGAAACAATTATAGGCAATGCAGAAGTAAGACAAACATTTAAAGTGTCTAATGTAGGAACAATTGCGGGATGTTATGTAACTGATGGAAAGATTACAAGGCATTCGATAGTAAGAGTGATTCGTGATAATATTGTTATTAGCGAGGGAAAAATAGTTTCTTTAAAAAGATTTAAAGAAGATGTAAAGGAAGTTACAAAAGAGTTTGAATGTGGTATTCAAATTGAAAATTGTAATGATATTAAAGAAGGCGACATCATAGAAGCTCATATTATGGAAGAAGTTAAAGGATAGATAGGTGAGTATATGCCAAAAGGAAATAGTAACAAATTAAATAGGATTGATGAGGAATTAAAAAAGGAACTTAGTAATATAATTAACTATGATTTAAAAAATCCTAAAATAACAGGACTAATTAGTATAACCGACGTAAAAACAACTCCAGATTTAAGATTTTGCAGAGTGTATGTAAGCATTTTAAATGCAAAAAGTACAAAAGCAACTTTATCAAATTTAAAAAAATCATCCGGATTTGTTAGAACAGAAATCGCTAAAAGAATTAATTTAAGAACAACGCCAGAATTTATATTTATATTAGATGAAACTATGGAATATGGTGCAAAAATCGATACCATTTTAGGAGAAATCATGAAGGATACAAAACCTTTAGATAAATAAACACAAAAAGGGGAAAAACGAATGATATTAGATAATATAAAACAAGAAATTGAAAAAACTAATACGATTGTGTTATTAACTCACGAAGTACCAGATGGAGATGCTATAGGAAGCAGCTTGGCTATGTATATAGCATTGAAAAGAAGTGGGAAACAAGTAGACCTAATTATAGAAAATTGCCCAAGAGTGTATAATTTTTTACCATGTGTAAAGGAAATGAAAGAAAAAAGCGAAATAGAACAGTATGATTTGGCAATAGCACTTGATTGCTCTGACATAAAAAGGTTAAACGGCTTTTCAGCTTATTTTGAAAAAGCGAAAACTAGAATTGTTATTGACCATCACGGAAGTAACACCATGTTTGGGGATTATAATTTTGTAAACCCAGCATCACCAGCATGTGCACAAATATTAGTGACTGTTTTAGAATATATTGGAATAGAGATAGACAAAGAAATTGGAACATGTCTTTTAGCGGGAATTATAACTGATACAGGCGGTTTTAAATACACAAATGTAACAGCAGAGACATTTGAGTTTGTAGCTGCTTTACTAAATAAAGGTGTAAATGTTTCAGAAGTATATAAAAGGGTTTTGCAAATCATATCAAGGGCCAGCTTTGAATTAAGAAGAATTGCTATGAATCGATTAGAACTACTGGAAGATGGAAAAATTACTTTTACTTATATTACTTTAGATGATATGCGAAAATCAAATGCAGAATTAGGAGACCATGAAGGAATTGTAGAACAAGGAAGAGATATTGAAGGCGTTGAAGTTTGTGTGTTTTTAAGAGAAACGGAAAAAGGTGACTATAAAGTATCAATGCGCTCAAATGAATATGTTAATGTAGCAGATATATGCTTAATGTTTGGAGGAGGAGGGCACCCAAAAGCTGCTGGTTGCAATATTAATTTACCTTTAGAACAAGCAAAAGAAAAAATACTAGCACAAATTAAACCATACCTAAAATAAAGTATAGGAAACCTAACCTTGTTACACGAAAAAAGTCAAGATGGATGAGTGCATTCCATTTTGACTTTTATTATATACAAGAAGAAAGGAATTATAGATGAATGGAATTATAATTATAGATAAGCCTAAGGGAATTACTTCTCACGATGTAGTAAGCAAAATACGAAAGCTTTATCATACAAAAAAAGTAGGACATACTGGAACTTTGGACCCAAATGCTACAGGAGTTTTACCAATATTAATAGGAAATGCGACAAAATTATCAAAATATTTAATTGAACATGATAAAACATATATAGCAACAATTAAATTAGGAGAACAGACTAATACATTAGACTCAGAAGGAGAAATTATAAAAAAAGGGAAAATACAAGCTAGAAATATGCAAGAAGAACGAATAAGAGAGGTTTTGAAAAATTTTTTGGGTAGACAAGAACAACAGCCACCTATATACTCAGCTGTTAAAATAAATGGGAAAAAATTATATGAATATGCAAGAAACGGAGTAGATATAGAAATACCCAAAAGAGAAATTGAAATTTATAAAATCGATTTGGAAGGTATAAGTCAAAAAGAACGAGAGATTGTAATTAAGATACAATGCTCTAAAGGTACATATATAAGGGTATTGTGCAAAGATATAGCAGAAAAATTAGAAACAGTAGGTTATATGAAAGAACTGAGAAGAGTAAGTGTGAATGATTTTAACATAGATAAAGCGGTAAGTATAGAAAAACTGGAAAAAAATCAGGGCAACCAGTCATTTTTAGAAATGCAGATAATACCAATGGAAAAAATGTTTATGAATTCTCCAAAAATAGAACTAGAGCAAAAAAAATTAGAATATTTATGGAATGGTGTAAAACTAACTTATTTAAAACCCGATGGATTGTATAAAATATATAATGAAGATAAAATCTTTCAAGGGTTTGGGATAGTAGAAAATCATTTATTAAAAAGAGATGTTATGGAAGGGTGAGTATGGGAGCAAAACAGCAAACTTTACATAAATATACAAATGTGCTATAATGAAAATAACTAAACAATTAGGAGGGAAGAACACGAATGAAACGAGGACTGCTTACCTTGTTGCTCAAGCTACTGGGGTATGATTTTGTGGTTGATGTGATTAGGCAACGCGTTGCTGATTGCAATAACTACAAATTATACCAATGGCCTGATGGCGGCATTGCAATTTACGATCCGAGAGGACGCAGACTCATTCGACAGAGGTTTGACGAGGCAATACCAGTTATTCAAATTGGTATTATTCTGGTAAGACGGCATGCCTTGTGGGGTGCAATAAACTTACAAGGAGCAACTGTTCTTAAAGTGGAATGGGCCAATATAGGTGCTCAGAACGGATATCTAATTGCACAAGAAGCAAGCAGACGAGGATATGTTGGGGTGTATGACACATTGGGAGAGACTGTAGTGGAACCCAATGCATACCAACAGATACAAATCACACTCGACGATTCCATAATTTGTACCACAGATTATGGACGAAAGCTACGTTTCCAACGTTAGTTTTCCCAAAGGGAGACAGAGAA
>CAWVME010000055.1:0-3436 GCA_963930325.1 Bacillota bacterium
AACAATTAAAACAGGTCTTGTATCTTCAAAAAAACGTTCACCATATTCTTTTTTTAACATATCTCGATCAAAATCAGAAATATCCCAATAAACAAATAGTCTTTTTGGGGTTTGAGCAAGAAGCTTAATTATAGTCTCATTATATCTGTAGGGTAAGTCATAATATTCTACAGAATGGTTTGTTTTTTTGATATGAGAGCTGGATTTTTTTGCTCGCGTAGAAGTACCTTTTTTTGAAGTTGTAGAACGTGCTTTACTTGTAGAAGATTTAGTAGAAGCTCCTTTTTTGGTACGATTTGTTTTGCTAGTAGAAGACTCTTTCTTATTTTCTTCTTTTATAAGCTCTGTTTTAGTAGAAGTAGGAGCTTTTTTAGAAGCTACGCTTTTTTTCTTAGATGGAATGGCAGATGTCTTTTTTGAAGTTTTTTCTTCAGTTTCAGGGGTAGTTACTTTCTTTGATTTTTTAGTATTGGTAGAAGCTGCTTCCTTACTTACTTTTTGCACAGCTTTTTTTTCTTCTTTTAGTACCTTTGCCATTACTTTTCCTCCTTAGTTTATACGAATAAATATTATTTATAATATTATACCATTGAGCAAATAAATTCAATAGAAAACGACAAAAAATACTAAAATAATTAAATATTAATTTTAATTATTAATTATCAATTTTAAGAATAAAAAATATAAATATTTTACAAAATTCTATTTACTTTTACAAAATTATCTTATACAATTACAATAATGAAAATAAGAGAATATAGACAAAAGAAAATTTATTTGAAAGGGGTTTATTACCAATGAAAATACTAATGCTTACTTGGGAATACCCACCAAGAATTGTTGGGCGGAATAGCAAGAGTTGTACATGATTTATCTAAAAGATTAATTAAAGATGGTCATGAGGTAACTGTAGTTACATACAAAGAAGGAGATTTACCTGCTTTTGAAGATGACAAAGGTGTAAAAGTATACCGTGTAGAAAACTATATGATTAATCCAAACAATTTTATTGATTGGATTATGCAATTAAACTTTAATATGATAGCAAAAGCAAATGAACTCATTAAAAAACAAGGTGAATTTGATGTAATACATGCACATGATTGGTTAGTGGCATATGCTGCTAAAGCTTTAAAAAACTCTTATGACATTCCACTTGTAGCAACTATACATGCTACAGAAGCAGGAAGAAATAGTGGAATTCATGATGAAACACAACGATATATTAATGACACAGAATGGATGCTAACTTATGAAGCTTCTGAAGTTATTGTAAACAGTAACTTTATGAAGGGAGATTTGCAAAGACTGTTTGGTCTACCATTTGAAAAAATTAATGTAGTACCAAACGGAATTAATTTAACTACCTATAATGGTGTTGAAAGAGATTATGAATTTAGAAGACAATATGCAGCAGATAATGAAAAAATTATTCTATTTATGGGAAGACTAGTATATGAAAAGGGAATTCAACATTTAATTTCTGCTATGCCTAAAATACTTACAGGTTATCATGATGCAAAACTAGTTATTGCTGGTAAAGGCGGAATGATGGAAGAATTAAAAAGGCAAGCAGATAGCATGGGCATAGGAAATAAAGTATACTTTACAGGTTATCTAAATGCAAAACAAGTTCCAAAAATGTATAAAGCTGCTGATGTATCCGTTTTCCCAAGCACATATGAACCATTTGGAATTGTTGCATTAGAGGCAATGCTTGCAGGAGTTCCAACTGTAGTTTCAGATGTAGGAGGCTTAAATGAAATAGTAACTCATGGAGAAGACGGAATGAAGAGTTATGCAGGCAATCCAAATTCTTTAGCAGATTCTATTTTAGAGCTTTTATATAATCCAGCACTTTGCAACAATATTATCAAAAAAGCAAAAATAAAAGTAAAAAATGAATATAATTGGGCAAAAATTGCACAAGATACGCATTTTACTTATCAAAAAGCAATTTGTCAAACAATGGCGGAAAGACAAGCAAAGCAAATAGAGCAAGAAAAAGCTAAAAAAACTGCAAAAGCTAAAAACTCAGAAAGTGATATTACAAATTTACTATCTTTTAAAAAACATCATGCTTATGCCTAAAAGTTCCTAAATGAAAAGGAGAATGATATGACCGTTTATGATAAAACACATGAACTTGCAAGAGAGATAAAAAACAGTCAAGAATATAAAGAATACAAAGAAATTAAAGAAAAAGTATATGCAGATGAAAATTTAAAAAATAAAATTAAAGACTTTGATAAAAAAAGATATGAAACACAGTTATTATCTTTGCAAGGAGAACAACCATCTGCAGAAAAAATGAAAGAACTACAAGACTTATATGCTGAACTAATGAAAACAGAAAATGCAAAAAAATACTTTGATTACGAAGTAAGATTTAATGTTATGCTTGCAGATGTAAATAAAATTATTGGTGAAGCAGTAAAAGATGTACTAAATTAGAAAAAAGGAAATATTATAATAACTTAATGAAAAGGGAAAAAGAAATAGGAATTGAAACTTTCTATTCTTTTTCCCATTTTTAAAAATAAATGGAGGAAAAAATGGAGCAAATAATAGTTATTATAATTCTAATTATATTTTTAATATTTTTAAGAAAAATTTTGGGATGCAGTATAAAAGAACTAAAACAATTTAAAGATAGAGAAGAACTAAACAAATTAACAGAAAAATTACCAGAAAACATAGAAATAGCAAAAACAATAGCAAAAAAATTAGAAAATGAAAATGTAAGTATAAAAGAAGAAGAGAACCTTCAAGCAACTATTTATATGATTTTTAACAATACAATTTCTATTTCAAAATCAGAGAAAAATTATACTAGACTACAAACTATTAGCCATGAATGCATACATTCAATACAACCTAAAATAGTTTTATGGTTCAATTTTGTATTTTCTAATATATATTTATTATACTTTATAATTATTCTTGCTTTAACCTTGTTTAATATAATAGATCAACCTATGCTACAAATTGCTATTTTACTTGCTAGTAGCATAGTGCAATATGCAGTAAGAAGCTATTTAGAAATAGATGCCATGACAAAGGCAAAATATGTAGCAAAAGAATATTTAGACGAAGAAACAAACTGGAATGAAGAAAACAAAAAAAGGTTACTTACAGAATACGAAAAAATAAATAAAAAAGGAATACCAATGGTATGTTACAAGCTACTAGAATCTAACTTAATAAAAGTAATTATATATGCCATTGTGTCAATAATTTAGGGACAGAAGCATAGAAAAACAAACTGCAAGTAACAATTACTAATACATTCTATAAGCGAAATAATTGCAAATAATCTAGCAAAAACCAGCTGAGCACCTGTAGGGGCGAACATTGTTCGCCCGCCACCATCGAAGAAATTACTAATACATTTTATAACCGAAATAACAGCATTATGTGAAAAATATGCGTCCTC
>CAWVME010000056.1:0-3409 GCA_963930325.1 Bacillota bacterium
ATTGCAGGTGATTTGGATGAGGCAGAAAAATATTTTAAAGAAAGTATGAAAGGCGAAGATGTAGAAGGGGGCTCATACTATTATTTGGCACAAATAGCAATTCTTAAAGGTGACAAAGAAAAGGCAATCAATTATATGAATATTGCAGTAGAGCTAGACCCAAATATATATAACAAAGTGCAAAAAGAAGATGTGTTTATACCAATAAGAAAGGAAATAAAAAAACCACAAAAACTAGAAAATGAGCAAAAACGAAGAACGAAGCTTTCTCTAAAAGAAAGAAAGGCATTAAGCCATTTATCAAAAACATGCTCACTCATAAACAGCATGAATAACGAAGACTTGACCACATTTAAAAATGTAAAAGAAAAAGAAAAAATAGAGCAGGAAAAACAAAGAGAAAATTAGAGATTATATAAAATTCGGTGAAACACTGGGGACAGATTCAAATCTGTCAGCGTCGCTCCACTGCTCTAGAGAAACACTGGTGACAGGTTTAAACCTGTCACCTCGTTTCACGGAGCTAAAATAATTACAGAAATAATTTACAAAACATCCTCATATAATATTAGAAATATTATGTGAGGATGTGATTTTTTTGAATATAAGCATTATAGGCGGAGATTTAAGAATAATAAGGTTAGCTGAAATGTACGCACAAGAAGGAAAAATGGTGTACATGTTGTACATGTATGGCTTTGAAAAATATTTTTTAGAAAATTTACAAAGTAATAGGAATATTTTAAATGAGAAAAATAATTCAAAGGAAAAAAGTCACCCACATATAACAGAATTACCAAACGTTATATTATGTGAAAATATTAGAGAAGCGGTAACAAATTGTGATATAGTAATCAGCGGTATGCCTTTTTCAAAAGATGGTGAAAATGTAAATGCACCATTTTCAAAAACAGAAATAAAAATAGAAGGTTTAAAAAATGAGCTTAATAATAAAACTTTTATAGCAGGAGGAATCCCAAAAGATTTTTATGATAAGCAAATAAAAAACATTGATTTATTACAAATAGATGAGCTTACAATATTAAATGCAATTCCTACAGTAGAAGGAACAATAAAAATAGCAATAGAAGAAAGAGAAGAAACAATACATGAAAGCAATGTGCTTGTTTGCGGATTTGGAAGAATTGGAAAAATTTTATGTAATCGATTTAAAGCATTGGGCGCAAATGTGTATTGTGCAGCAAGAAAAGAAACAGATTTAGCATGGATACGTGAAAAAAGATATTTTCCAATAAGATATGGTGAGCTATGCGAATATGCAGAAAAATTCGATATTGTAATAAACACTGTGCCAAGCTTAATAATAAAACAAAAAGAGCTAGATAGTTTTAATAAAAATGTATTAATAATAGATGTGGCATCTACTCCTGGAGGAATTGACAAAGAATATGCAGAAAAGATAAAAATAAAAGTAATCACAGCTTTAGGCATTCCTGGAAAGCAAATGCCCAAAACAGCAGCTCGTTACATTAAGGAAGTGATTGATGGAAAAATTAAATAAAAATCTTGATTTAATCAAGCAATTAGTTATATAATATTTTTGCAAAAATAAAACGAAAGGATGAAAACATATGACAACATTACAAGCATTAATTTTAGGAATTATACAAGGTTTAACAGAATTGCTACCAATATCTAGCTCAGGCCATCTAGATATTATACCTTGGCTATTAGGATGGACCAACAATCCTGGATTTAACGAAGCTTTTGAAGGATTTGATGTAGCTCTTCATTTTGGAACTTTTTTAGCTATAGGAATATTCTTTTTTAAAGATTGGATAAGACTAATAGTAGGTGGATTTAATCATGTTGTTAAAAAGAAAAAAACTACAGAAGGAAGAATGTTTTGGTATTTAGTAATTGCAACTATACCAGGTGGAATAATAGGACTTATATTAGATACTTTTGTGGGAGATGCTTTAAAAAAGCCAGTAATAATTGCAATAGCATTAATCATAATGGGTATTATTCTATACATAGTAGATAAAAAAGCAAAATCTTCTACAGATTATGAGCACATGAGTTTTAAGCAAACATTTTTAATTGGCCTTTCTCAATGTTTGGCATTTATACCAGGTGTTTCTAGGTCTGGCATTACCATGACAACAGGTAGAGCAATGGGAGTAGATAGAGAATCAGTTGCAAGATATTCTTTTATGTTATCTGCACCAATAGTTTTTGCAGCCACAATATTTAAAATAAAAGATTTTGCGTTTAGCATTCCATTTTTTGTGGGAATTATAGCAAGTTTTATAGTAGGAATTTTAGTAATCAAGTGGCTATTAAAATATTTACAAAAAGGAAGTTTTAAAATTTTTGCAATTTACAGAGTGATTTTTGGAATTATAATTTTAATATTTGCTTTTGCAAGAACTTAAAAACATAAATATTGTAAATGTATAAAAACATTTCAAAAATATTGAATTATTAAAAGAAAAAAATAATCTAGAAAAAGTAATTTCTAATCACCTAAAAGCAATAAAAAGCAGAAAGGGTAAAAGAGATTACTTTTTTATTTTTGGAATGAAATATTACATTTATATTACATATTTGAATTTTTTATTGACTTTTTTGAAAAAAAAGATAAAATATTAACAGAGTTATGATTATATTGTAGAATTTCGAAAAAAGGAAAAAAAAACAAGTATTATTTATTTCATTTTGTAAAATATAATAATGATATAAATAATATTAAAACGAAGGAGAATAAAATGTCGAGTTGTTTAGGATTGTATATAGAAAGCAATGTAATTAAATATGCAAAAGTAACAAAAGAGCGTGAAACTTTAAAAATTGAATCTTTCGGAATAAAGTTCTATGAAAAAATAGGAGATGCAATTACTCAAATAGTTTCAGAAACACTTAGTTATGATATACCATTAAGCATAAATATGTCAAATGAAACTTATAATTATTTCTATATGCTTAGCTCACTAAATAGAAAAGATTTGAAGAAAGCGATTGATACAGAATTTGAATCTTATTGTTATAAGAAAAAAATAGATAAAAATGCATATGAAACACGATTTACTTTTTCAAATGATATACATGGCAAAGATAAAGTAAAGGTTATACATGTTTCAACAGACAAAGCAGATATGACAAAATTATTAGAACTAATTAGTGACTATAGAGTTTCAACCATAACACCAATTGGAACTTCAATTGCAAATATAGTTTCTATTAAACCTAAAGAAAATATAATAATAGTAAACATTGAAGACAAAACAACAATAACTACTATCATAAACAAAAAAGTATATGATGTGCACGAATTAAAAGAAGGCTCAAAAGAAATTTTAAATAAGATAGTGGGCAAAGAAAACTCATTTTCTAAAGCATATGAAATTTGTAAAAATTCTACAATATATACAATGGAAGGTAAAGA
>CAWVME010000057.1:0-2659 GCA_963930325.1 Bacillota bacterium
TAAAAATTTAATTAGTAGTGGTAAAGTTGATTCGAATTTACCAATTAGAATAATTATTAATATTGATCAGCAAACAACTAAAAATAACGGCTATTATAATTTGCATGATGGCATACTTGAAGAATTAAAATATGGCATTAGTAATTTTGATTACTTTATGAGTGTTGCTCCGATTGTGAAAAGTGATTTAGAAATTAGATTAACATATCAGAATTCCGCTAAAAGTTATGTTGTCCAAGCGGCAGACCTACTCGCGGGAACTATAAGACATAAATCAATTGTGGCACTAAATAATAATATAGAAATTCAAGATGAGTTAAATAACTTTGTTGATTTAAAAATGATTTTACCATAGAAAAAAAGCTCCATAAAGGGGCTTTTTCCCAATTAGGGCGGTGCACACACAGTACACTTATTTTAAAAAAACGCTACCTAACTATCGACCTGACGAGTTTCCTCCGGTAAAAATATATTACTATAAGTAGGTGTTATTGTCAAGTAGCTATTTTTAAGATATAATAAAATTGTATTTATACTTTGAGGTGCTTTTAATGAAAGAAAAAAAATTTGAATTTACCGAGGAACAAAAAGAATATATTATAAATAATTGGGGAAAAGTTTCAGTTCATAGTATGAAAAATAAGTTGGGATGTTCTTGGTATGCTGTAGCAAATGTTGCTAAAGAAAATAATTTAGAATTACCTAAATCTAATGATTGGACAGAAGAAGATATTGAAAAACTAAAGTCTTTGGCGTCCACCTTGCATTATGAAGATATTGCTATTCAAATGGGTAGAACACCTAATGCTGTATATTTAAAAGCTAAAAGATTGAATATAACAATTATTCAAGATCGAAGAGAATGGACTGCAGAAGAAGAAGACTACTTGATTGAACGCTGGGGTAGAGATAAAATAGAAAAAATTGCTAAAAATATGCAAAGAAGTATTTATTCAATAAAAGTAAAAGCCACCAGAATGGGGTTAGGATATATGAGTCAAAATAATATTGAACAAATTTCCTTTGCAGATATTTCTAGGGCCATCGGAGTTTCGAGAGATAGATTAACTCGGTGGATGAATTTTGGTTTAAAAGTTAAAAAAAAGAAAGTTACTAACAAATATTCCTATTATTGTGTAGATTTGGATGATTTAATGGATTTTTTAGAGAAGCATCAAGATTGGTGGGATAGCAATAAATTAGAAAAAAACACTTTTGGTTTGGAGCCGGATTGGTTAAAAGAAAAAAGACAAAGAGATTTGGTCAATCCTCCATTAGAATATCGTGTTTGGAGTGAAGAAGAGATAAGAATCGCATCAGATTTATTATTGCAAGGTTATAATTATGATTATATCGCTCCAATAATTAATCGTACTCCCCAAGCAGTTGCCATAAAAATGCGCGAAATTGGTTTGGAATATCGTTTATCACGCTTTTGGAAGGGTCATGAATTGAAATATTTACAAGAAAACTATGGTAAAATAACAGTTAGTGAGATTGCGGAGGTATTAAACCGTACCCCTAAGTCTATAATGTCAAAAGCTGAAGAATTAAATCTTCAATATACCCATTTAACTAGAATAAGGAGAAAAAAACATGAATGAATATGCTAAAGAAATATCTAAAATTCCGCTGCTAACTGAAGAAGAAACAAGAGAATTATTAATATTAGTTGCTAATGGTAATGAACAAGCCCGTAATAAACTTATTACCCATAATATGAAAATAGTTGTAAAAATAGCTTATAGCTACGCTACTAGTATACCATTATCGTTAGATGAATTAATAAGTATTGGTTCTATAGGTTTAATAAATGCTATTGATAATTTTGATTTAACAAAAGGTTTAAAGTTATCAACATTAGTGTATGCTTGTGTAAATAATGAATTTAATAAATACCTTAAATTTATGAAAAGAGAAAAAAGAGATACTAGCAATGATATTAGTTTGCAAGAGGCAATTTACAAGAATAAAAATGATGAAGAATTAACTTTAGAGAAAAGAATAGGAGATTCTAGTATTGTTATTGAAGATGATATTTTAGATTCTATTCGTGATGAAACCCTTAAACAAGTTTTAAGTTATTTAACTAAAGAAGAACAAAAAATTTTACTTTTACATTATGGATTAGTTGATGGCATTTGTTATTCTTTTGCGGAAATTGGTGAAAAGTTTAATTTATCTTCAGAAAGAATTCGTCAAAAAGAAATGCTAGCTTTAAAAAGATTGAGACATCCTCGAATCACCAAAAAGATAAAAGATTTTTGGTAAAACCTATGAAAAATAAAATAACTAGTGTATAATAGATATAAGAAAGTAGGTATTATGAGTTTATTGAAGTTAGACAATTTATGTAAGTTTTATGGAGAAGATGAAACATTAGTTAAAGCAGTAGATTCTGTTACTTTAACGGTGGAAGAAGGAGAGTTTATTGCTATACTTGGAGCATCAGGCTCTGGTAAATCAACTTTACTTCATATGATTGGGTGTGTAGATGAACCTACAATTGGTCATGTATATTTAAATGGACAAGATATTTATGCTCTAAATGATAATAACCAATCAAAATTAAGAAGAGAAAGTATTAGTATAGTTTATCAATTTTATAATTTAATACCAACCCTTAATGTTGTTGAAAATATTACTTTGCCTCTAGATT
>CAWVME010000058.1:0-2857 GCA_963930325.1 Bacillota bacterium
ACCACATCAGCTGCTTCGATGGCGGCATCACTTCCGATTCCACCCATTGCGATACCTATATCAGATAGAGCTAGAACGGGGGCGTCATTGATTCCATCTCCTATAAACGCAAGCTTTCCCTCAGTTGATTTTTGCGTCATGAGCTTTTCGACCCATGAAACTTTGTCTTGTGGTAATAATTCTGAATAATATTCATCTAAATTAAGTTCATTAGCTACTGACTTACTTATGTTTTCTTGATCTCCTGTTAGCATAATAAGTTTTTTAACTTTATTTTTTTTAAATAATTTTACCGCCTTGTAGGAATCATCTTTTATCTTATCAGCTATTAAAATTGTTCCTGCAAACTTACCTTCAATTGCTACATAAACAGTGGTTCCTATTTTTTCGCTTTTTTTAAATTTAATATCATTTTCTCGCATTAATTTTTCATTACCAACAAGGATGTTTTTTCCGTCTACTTGGGCTTTTACTCCTTTACCGGAAATTTCTTTTGTTTTGCTAATTAGTTTTTCATTAATTTCTTTACCGTATGCTTGCTTTATTGAAAGTGATATTGGATGATTAGAAAAGTTTTCGGCATAAGATGCGTATCTTAATAAATCATTATCAGAGTATCCAATAGCATCAATTTCTTGTACTTTAAATACACCTTCTGTTAAGGTTCCGGTCTTGTCACATACTATAATCTCTGTATTTGCGAGTGCTTCTAAATAATTACTTCCTTTTATAAGTACTCCTATTTTAGAAGCTGCACCTATTCCTCCAAAAAATGATAAGGGAATAGAAATTACTAGGGCACATGGGCAAGACACTACTAAGAAAGATAAGGCTCTATATAACCATTCACTAAATGATGCATCTTTAATAATAAGGGGTGGGATTATTGCTAATAGAAGTGCTACTACAACGACAACTGGTGTGTAATATTTGGCAAATTTACTAATAAAATTTTCCGATTTTGATTTTCTATTACTTGCATTTTCTACTAAGTTCAATATTTTGCTAACTGTTGATTCTTTAAATTCTTTATTGACTTTAATTTTTAAAATACCGTCATTATTTATACAGCCACTCAATACATCATCATTTACAGTTACTTTTCTAGGAACCGATTCACCTGTTAGAGCTTGCATATTAAGCATAGATTCGCCTTCTACAATGGTTCCATCTAGGGGAATTTTTTCTCCAGGTTTTACTAATATGATTTCTCCAATATTTACTTCATCAGGGTCAACTCGTTCAATTTCTTCTTCACGGTATACGTTAGCATAGTCTGGTCTTATATCCATAAGACTTGCCACAGACTTTCTTGACTTATCAACAGCATAATTTTGAAATAATTCTCCAATTTGATAAAATAGCATTACGGCTACGGCTTCTGGAAATTCTTTTATGCAAAATGCTCCTATTGTAGCAATTGTCATTAAAAAGTTCTCATCAAAGATTTTTCCTTTTAAAATATTTCTTATTGCCTTTAATATAATGTCGTACCCTACTATTGTATAAGCCACAATATATAGAATATCTTTATATATATTTGTATCAAATTCAACTAATAGGCAAATAATAATTAATAAAAGAGAAATAATTATCCTTATTAATTTCTTTTTCATTTTTGCTTCCATAATGACTATGCCTCCTCAATTATTACATCTGGTTCTTCTTTTTTTATCGTTTTTCTTATTTTTTCTAATGCTTGTTCTTTAGTTTTCTCATTACATTCAAAAGTTAATTTCTGTGTCATAAAACTAATGTTAACATTTTCTATAATATCAATCTTTTGTAAAGTTCTTTCTAATTGATTAGCACAGTTTGGGCAATCTAGGTTTTTAATTTTATATTTATATTTTTGCATTATGTTTCCTTCTTTCTTTAAGATTTGTGATTTATGTGTTGTAGACCAATTTCAAATAATTTAACTATATGGTCATCATCTAGGGTATAATAAACTTCTTTTCCATTTTTTCTACATTTAACAACACCGCTTCTTCTTAGGGTTGCTAATTGATGTGAAACAGAAGACTTGGTCATATTTAAAACGTTGGATAGGTCGCAGACACACATTTCTTTTTGATCAAGGGCAAATAGAATTTTACATCTGGTTGTATCTCCTATTAATTTAAATAAATCAGCAAGATGATTAAATATATCTTCATTGGGCATTTTACTTAATACTTCTTCTACCGCATCACGGTGAATAATATTACAATCACAGCTAAATTCACTTTTTCCCATTTTATACCTCCTTAATATAATATGTTGTTTAGTTGAATTGTTGCTCAACTATTTATATTATAGTTGAATTAATGTTCAACTGTCAATGGGTTTTAAGAAAAAAATAATTTTTTTAAAAATACCCTGTACTTTATGAGTACAAGGTTTATATATTTTTAACTGTTAATTATCCATTTCAAGCATTATTCCTGGTAAGATTTGTTGTTTTCTTGATATTATTCCTTTTAGGAAGGTTCCTTCTTTTAACTTATCGTTTTTATATACTCTTCTTAAGATATCTTCTCCTCTATCACTGTAAATTACATATGAGCCTTTAGATATTATGTCAGTTATAAATAACGCTACGAAATGGTATCCTTCGTTATCAGCGGTTGTGTTTAATAGTTTTATATATTCATCAATGCTATTTAATATTTCACTAGGGTTAGTTGTAGAAAGTTGTCCTAGTCCTATTTTTTTGTTTCCTACAGGATATATTTTATAATCTGTATATAGTACTTCTTCTTTAGTTTTTCCTTTTATAGTTGAGCCGGCTTTTAACATTTCTAAGCCATATTTTTTATAGTCTACTCCTGCTATTTTGCTTAATCTGTCTACAGCTTCTTTATCTATTTTAGTA
>CAWVME010000059.1:0-17689 GCA_963930325.1 Bacillota bacterium
GTATCTTGGTATATCTATTAATAACATCGTTTTCTTCAATTATCTTTTCAATTTCTTCCATATTTATATTTTCCCTTTCTAGTAAATAGCAAAACCATCCCTCTCAAGGATGGTTTTGTTCTTATTTACTTTCTACTGAATAAACACTTACTTGCTTTTTGTCTCTTCCTTTTCTTTCAAATTTTACTGTTCCACTTTCTAAAGCAAATAGTGTATCATCACTGCCAATTCCAACATTTGTTCCTGGATGAATTTTTGTTCCTCTTTGTCTTACTAATATATTTCCAGCTAATACATATTGCCCGTCTGCTCTTTTTGTGCCTAAGCGCTTTGACTCACTGTCTCTTCCATTCTTTGTACTTCCGCCACCTTTTTTATGAGCCATTTCATTCACTCCCTTCTAAAGTTATTTTTTCAAAATTACTCTGCTTTTTCTTTTTTAGCACTAGCAACTTTTATATCTGTAATTTCTACTTTTGAATAAGGTTGTCTATGTCCTTGTTTTCTTCTATAGTTCTTTTTTGGTTTCATTTTGAAAACAATGATTTTCTTTCCTTTTCCATGAGAAACTACTTTTCCTTCTACTTTTACACCTTTTACATAAGGGTTTCCAATTTGTATTTTTTCATCTTCAGACATAAGTACCACTTTGTCAAAAGTTACTTTTTTGCCTTCTTCTACATCTAGTTTTTCAAAAAATACAATGTCTCCTTTGCTT
Organism: Bacillota bacterium; assembly: GCA_963930325.1. GTDB lineage: Bacteria > Bacillota > Clostridia > TANB77 > CAG-508 > CALXJM01. The sequence goes on from CAWVME010000059.1 coordinate 719, forward strand.
ACTTTGTACTGTTTTCCACAGCTTTCAATTATTGCGTACATCAAATGTACACCTCCTTTTATGTATACTCGCTAACCGTAAATTTAGGTAGTTATTTGTTTCATTAACTTTTTTGTACCTTTATTAAGCGGTTTACAGTGAATTATTTTAACATATATTTTCGTGTTTGTCAAATATTATTTTTTATGTTATAATTTGGATTAAATTTAAACTTTAATGGGATGAATGGGATGGCATTTTAAACATATTATTTTTTAAGGGATTGATTTTTTATGGATAAATATACAGCTACAAAAACAGCTGGAATTTTAGGCATTTTAGGAAATATTGTTTTACTTTTTATAAAAGGAATTGCAGGGTTTACATTTAATAGTCAGGCTATGATTGCAGATGCCGCTAATAGTGCTGGAGATATTTTTGCTTCTCTTATGACTTTTATTGGAAATAAGATAGCTAGTGAACCTGGTGATTCTACTCACAATTTTGGACATGGGAAAGCGGAATATATTTTTTCACTATTTATTAGTATTTCTATGATTATAATCGCATTAAAATTATTTTATGATTCTTGCTATAGCTTATTTTATGGTAGTACTTTAAATTTCTCATGGACTCTAGTTATAGTTTGTATCATTACCATTGTTTTAAAGTTTGGCTTATTCTTATTTACTCACCATTTATACACTAAGTATAATAATATTTTATTAAAAGCAAATTCTGAAGATCACCGTAATGATTGTATTGTAACTACTTTTACTTTATTTTCTATTCTTTTGAGTTTATTTGGTATTCATTGGTTTGATGGGGTTGTTGGATTAGGAATATCTATTTGGATTTGCTTTACCGGAGTTAAAATTTTTATAGAGAGTTATAATGTTTTAATGGATATTGCTTTAGATGCTGCTACTTCTGATTTAATTTTAGATTTAGCTCATAGCTACAAAGACATCAAAAGTGTTGGAGATATGTACTCCACCCCTGTTGGTTATCAATATATTGTAGTTCTTACAATTTTTGTAGATGGAAACATGTCCACTTTTGCTAGTCACAATTTAGCAGATAGCCTAGAAAGAGATATTTCTAAATTAGAACGAATTTATAATGTTATTATTCATGTAAATCCAATTTAAAATAAAATCATATACCTAAACAATGTTTTAATAGTGAAATTTTACATTTTTCTGTGTGTCAAAAAGGAGAGCAATGCGCTCTCCTTTTTGGGGCTGTTTATTCAAAATCGCTTCTTCTTTCTTCTTCATCTGGCTCAAAACCAATCACATACAATAATACATATCCATATGCTTTCAGTCTTGAGTGCCCCTTGTTTCGGCAATCCCAATAAAGTAATTTCCAGTTTCGCGGGCGTAACCAATAAAGTCGCTGCTTTTCCTCTCTCATGTTCTCAGACCCCCATATGTTGTGATTTATTTATTATACTACTTATTTTCAGCTTCTGCAATCTTTTTTGTGATTTGTATTTTATCATCTTTAGCTTCTACTAGAATATTAGAACCTGAACTCATTTTTCCATCTAAGATTTCTTCTGCTATTTTATCTTCTATTAAGTTTTGAATTGCTCTTCTTAGCGGCCTTGCACCATAAGTAGTATCTGTTCCTTTTTTGGCAATTAGTTCTTTTGCACTTTCTGCTACTTTCATGTGAATGTTTTGTGTTTCTAATCTTTTTTCAACTTCTTTTAACATAAGATTTATTATTTGTTTAATTTCTTTTTCTGTTAGTTTATGGAATACTATAATCTCGTCAATACGATTAATGAACTCTGGTCTAAATTGTTTTTTTAGCTCTCCCATAACTTCTTTTTTTACCGTTTCATATTCTTTTTCTTCTTTATTATCTTCTTCTACATTAAATCCTAATGTTTTCTTTTCCGCAATCATTCTGGCTCCCACATTAGAAGTCATAATGATAACAGTATTCTTAAAGTTTACAGTTCTTCCTGTAGCATCTGTTAGCCTACCATCTTCCAAGATTTGTAGTAACATATTCATAACATCTGGATGTGCTTTCTCAATTTCATCAAATAAAATTACAGAATATGGTTTTCTTCTTATCTTTTCTGTTAGTTGTCCTCCTTCATCAAATCCTACATATCCTGGTGGTGATCCAATTAATTTTGAAACTGAATGTGGTTCCATATATTCTGACATATCAACTCGAACAATGGCATTTTCATTTCCAAATAAATTTTCTGCTAATGCTTTTGATAATTCTGTTTTACCAACACCAGTAGGTCCTAAAAATAAGAATGAGCCAATTGGTCTTTTAGGATCTTTTAAACCTACTCTTCCTCTTTTAATTGCCTTGCTAACTGCCATTACTGCCTCATCTTGTCCTACTACTCTTTCGTGTAAATTGTTTTCTAGATTTTTTAACTTTTCTGTTTCTGTTTGACTAATTTTTTTTGCTGGTATCCCTGTCCAACTTGCAATTACTTCTGCAATATCCTCTTCTGTAATATTAACAATGTTTTTAGTGGTTTTATTTTTCCATTTTTCTTGTTCTTTTTCTAATTCTTCTTTTTTCTTATGTTCTTCATCTCTTAGTTTAGCTGCTTTTTCAAAGTCTTGCACACGAATAGCTTCTTCCTTTTCTTTCTGTATTTTTTCTATTTTTTCTTCTAATTCTTTTAGATTACTTGGTTGTGTATATGTTTTTAGTCTTACTCTAGATGACGCTTCATCAATTAAGTCTATTGCTTTGTCTGGCAAAAATCTATCGTTGATATATCTAGTAGATAACTTTACAGCAGCATTAATGGCTTCATCTGTAATTTTCACATTGTGGTGTGCTTCATATTTATCACGAATTCCTTTCAAAATTAAAATCGTATTTTCTTCGCTTGGTTCATTAACAGTAACTGGTTGAAATCTTCTTTCTAAAGCTGCATCTTTTTCTATATATTTTCTATATTCATTTAAAGTAGTAGCACCAATTAGTTGAATTTCTCCTCTTGCTAATAATGGTTTTAATATATTCGCCGCATCGATTGCACCTTCTGCTGCTCCTGCTCCAACAATAGTATGGATTTCATCAATAAATAAAATAACATCTCCCGCTTTTTTTACCTCATTTAGAGATTTCTTTATTCTTTCTTCAAAGTCTCCTCTGTATTTTGCACCTGCAACCATAGATGTAACATCCATAGTAACTACTCTTTTATTTTTTAATACTTCTGGAACATCTCCGGATACAATTTTCTCTGCTAATCCTTCTACAACTGCAGTTTTGCCAACTCCGGGTTCTCCAATTAAACATGGATTGTTTTTAGTTCTCCTAGATAAAATTTGGATGATTCTTTCAATTTCTTCTTTTCTTCCTATAACAGGATCTAATTTCCCCTCTTTTGCTCTTTTGGTTAAATCGCTTCCAAATTGGTTTAATGTAGAAGTTGAATTAAAACTTCCACTTTCTTTTCCGTTTCGTTTTCCTTCTTGCTCTTCGGTTTCATATTCATTTAACACTTTTACAATTTCATTATATAATTTCTGAGGGTTTACATTTAGATCCATCATAATTCGTACCGCTACACTATCTCCTTCTTTCATAATTCCTATAAGCAAATGTTCTGTTCCTATATAATCAGACCCTAATTTTTTTGCTTCTACAAAAGCATTTTCTATAACTCTTTTAGTTCTTGGCGTAAACCCTATCGTTGCATTTATATCTTCATCTTCTCTTCCAATTAGTTCTTCTATTTTTTCTATCACATTTTCTGGTGTTACATTTTGATTTTCTAATACTTTACTTGCAACTCCTGTTCCTTCTTTTACAATTCCATATAACAAATGTTCTGTTCCTACATAATTATGTCCTAATTCAATTGCAATGGTATTAGCTATTTCAATAGCATTTTGAGCACTTTTAGTAAATTTATATGTCATATTTTTCCCTCCTATTTTCTATGATTTGATAATTTGCTTAATTACGTCTGCTCTTTTGATGTCTCTTTCATAGTCTTTTAAATGATTACCTACATATTTTTGCAAATTAGCTGGTTTTGTATAAATAATTAGTTTGTTTACTTTTAAGTCATCTAACTCTTGAATTATACCCATATCTGTTCCTAGTTTAACATCTGACAATAGTTTTTTACATTCTTCTGATGTAATTCTTTTAGCATTTGTTAATATTCCATAAGATCTATATACTCTATCTTCTAGTTCTATGCTTTCTTGAGTTAAATATCTTCTTGCAGTTCTTTCTTGCTGAATCACTTTTTCTATCAATATTTTCATATTTTTTATAATCTCTTGTTCTGAAATTCCTAAAGATTGTTTATTTGATATTTGATAAACATTTCCTTGTGTATTACTTCCTTCGCCATAAAGACCTCTTACATTCATATTAAATCCATTTACTGCCCCTAATACTTTACGAATGTTCCCAGTAATACTTAAAGCTGGTAAATGTACCATAACAGAAGCCCTCATTCCAGTTCCTACATTAGTTGGACAGGCTGTTAAAAAACCATATTTCTCACTATAAGCATAGTTTACTAGTTCTTCTATTTTTCTATCAATTTCTATAGCTAGATTAAGTGAATTTTCTAATTCTAAGCCTGCAGCTAATACTTGTATTCTTAAATGATCTTCTTCATTTAACATAATGCAAATGTTTTCTTCTTCGTTTAATAAGATAGCCGTCAAATCACTTTTGCTCATGGCTAAATCTGCACTAATAATGTGCTTTTCTATTAAGCTTAATTTTGTAACATCATCCATGTTGCTAAGTCTCAAGAATTTTAATCCGTATCCAATGCTTGGAGTAACTTCTTCTATTTTGTTTAAAATAGCAATCAAATCTTTTCTTTGCGCCTTAACCATAAATGGATATTCCTGCAGATTTCTTGCTAGCCTTATTCTTGTACTCATAACAATGTCAGAACAATTTCCATTTTGTAAATACCAATTTCCCATATTATCTCTCTCTGTTAGTTTAAAGCTAACTTTTCTCCTTTCTATTTTTCATCTTCTATTTTTTTTATTTCATCACGAACTCTAGCAGCTTCTTCATAATTTTCTTCTTTAATTAATTGTTTTATTTTTTCTTTCAGTTTTTCTACGTCCTCTAGTTTAGTATTTTTATTTTGCTGGATTTCTTTTGCTTCTATTGCACTTTTACTTTTTCTTCCTAAATGTTTTGTGCTTCCCTGTAATCTTTTTATAAGTGGCTCTATTTTATCCGAAAAAGCTTCATAACAATTAGCACAGCCCATTTTTCCATTTTGTCTAAATTCTTCATATGTCATTTGGCATTGATTGCATTTTAATTGCTGTGTTCCTAGTAAATTTGCCGAAAAGTTTGTTTCCTCATAATCATTTAATATGTCGTCAAAAAAATTAGAAAGGTGAATTGGCATATCAAAATTTAAAGTGTCAATTCCCATTTCTTTTGCACATTTATCACAAAGAAACATTTCTTTTTTTTCCCCATTAACAATTTGTGTGTATTTTACATTTGCTTCGTTATAATTACAATGTTCACATAACATGTTTATCACTCCTATTCTTCTATTATATTAAGCAATACATTCTTTAAAATGCTTGATCTTAAAACATCTCTTTTTTCTTTTTCTATCTTAAGTACATTATCACTAGTTACTGCTTTTAATAGTTTTGCCTCTTTTTCGGAAATAATTCCCAATTCTAAAAAGTTATGAATGAAAATACTACTTTCATTACTTGTGATTTTCTCTCCTATATTGCTAATTATATGCATAAAATAATCACTTTTAGTCATAGGAATTCTTTTAATTTTTATACTGCCCCCACCTCCACGTTTACTTTCTACATAGTATCCATGATTTGGTGTAAATCTTGTAGCAATAACATAATTAATTTGCGAAGGTACACAATGGAAATATTCTGCCAAATCGTTTCTCTGTATTTCAACCAGCTCATCGCCATCTTCAAATAAATCTTTAATAAATTCTTCTATAATATCTGATATTTTCATTGTACCCCTCCTTTTGTCTTTGACTTTCTTTGACTTTTGATAAATTATATCTTACTATAAAAAAACATTCAAATTCGAAATTTGAATGTTTTTTTGCTTTTTTAGTTGTTATCTTTTGTTTTCTCTTTTTTTCTCTTGTTTAGTCATATTTTCCATTCGTTTTGCTTGTTTTTTTTGTTCATCTATTGGTAGCCAATGATAGTTTGAGCATACATATTCTCCATATTTTGTTGCATCTTCGGTTAGTTCTGCTCTATCTTGTTTTTCTTTCATACATTCACCTCTTTATTTAGTATGAAATTTTTTCTTTTGTTTTATTCCTGTTCTATATCCTTTTCCAAATATTCCTTTACATTAATCCATACATCTTCCTTCTCCATGTCCTTTACCCAAAAAGCAACTCCTCCTAATTTATATTCTTGAGCCATGTCTAATTTTCCTTGTACAGTTTCTTCGTCTTCAATCCACATCTTATAAGTAAAGTCTTCCATTACACGTTCTACATAGTACTGTTTTCTTCCTTCGTCCCAAATTTTTTCTATTCCTGAGAAATATTGATTAAGGGCATTATCTATGTTTTTCATTGAAACAACACTGCTTGCTGGATTTTGTTCTGTATATTCTCTCCAAAGTCTAGTATAAAAAGGAATACCCAAAATTATTTTATTACTCTCTATGTCTCTTACAAATTTTTTCAAACTTACTTCTGTCCAATCGTATCCGGCTGTAGGGCCCGGTTTTGTACTACTTTGACCATATTGGTCATATGCCATAAATATGATATAGTCCGAATTTTCAGCTATATTGTATCTATCAAAGCAAAGAGACCATGTATCCCCTCCATCTGGTGCTGTTACATCTACTGATAATGTCATTCCACATTGTTTTACTCTTGGATATAGTTCTATGATAAATCTTGTAAATAAATCTACATCTTCTTTATACATATTTTCAAAGTCAATGTTGATTCCATCTAAATTGTATTGCACAGCTAACTCTACAATTTTATTAATAGTTTTTTCTCTTAATTTGTAATCTCTCATAATTTGGCTTGTTGTCTCTATCATTCCCTCATTGGCAAATAATCCCCAAACTTTGTATCCATTTTCCTTGGCCCAACTTACATAAGCTATGCCTTCTTCTCCTGCTTTGTCTATAATCTCTCCTTCTCCTAATCGTTCTAATGCGAAAAATGTAGGTGAAACAACATTTATCCCTTCTATATGTTCTCCAGTTCTGTCTGGAGCAGTAGCATATTCTGAATAATAATCCCAAACCAAACTTACCTTTTCTAATTTCTTTTCTTCGTCCATATCCTCTCTTACAACAATCTGGTTTGCAATATTTTTTTCTTTTACATATCCGATTTTTCCTCTTTCTGTTCTTATTTTAGCCCATCCATTTTCTAAAACATCAATAACAATAATTTTTTCGCCTTGTTCAACTTTGTCTACTGTTCTGGATAGTACCTTTGTTCTGGACTTTACACTCATATTTTTCGCAACATCTGCTTTAATCTGTTTTCTGTCCATTGAATCAATAGTTACAATTTGAGTATCTGCTCTATATTCTATTTCCATATCATACACATCTTCCATTTCGCTCATAGGAAGATAGTAGGTGTCATCCATTTGAATAACCGGTGCTGATATCCTTACTGTAGAAGAATTTACTTCCATTTCGTTTTCTCCTACCACTATAGCAGCAACTTTATTTCCATAAGTTGTAATAATTTGATTATATTTTTCGTCATATTCTATGTATTTGTCAAAAAAATTGTCAATATCTTGCTTTGATAAATATATAGTTCCTGCTTCATCAATATAAACATCCTTTTTCAAGTAATTTGTTATGTTATTATTATTGATTATTACATTAATTCTGTCTGTAATTTCTTCATTTTTATAATTTGGTGCAATTTTCAAAATAGCAAATGCTATTCCAAGTACAATTAATACAACAATGCTTTTTGTAATCCAATTTCCTCTACTTTTTCTTTCTTCTGCGTGTTTTGTTTTTTTCATGAATTTTCTCCTTTACTACATACATGAAAGCATTTAATACTCTCTAAAGCAACAAATAAAAGTCTTTCCTGCCATATGTTCAATGCATACTACTTTTTATTTCTATTTACTATATCATAAAAATATAATTTAGTGAATACATATTACAAATATTTTATAAAACTCTTTCTTTTTGTCAAATTTTAGTGTATAATATTATTGTAATTTTGTTTTAAGGAGGTTTTGCTATGTGGCAATTGTGGTTAATTGTTGCAGGAATTTTTTTCATAGGAGAAATTATTACTGTTGGCTTTCTTATTTTTTGGTTAGGTATTGGCGCATTATTAGCTATGCTTGTTAGTTTTTTTACAGATAATATTTTAATTCAAACTGCAGTTTTTGTTGTGTCTTCTACGTTATTTATATTGTTTACAAAAGATTTTGTAAACAAATATGTATCTAAAAAAACAATTCCTACAAATACCGCCTCTTTAATTGGAAAACGTGCTAAAGTTACAAAAGAAATTTCTCCTGTTGACAGCACTGGTCTTGTTAAAATAGGTGGAGATACTTGGTCTGCTGTTTCCGAAGATGGAACTCAAATCAAGCAAAATACGGAAGTGGAAATTAAAGGAATACAAGGAGTAAAATTAATTGTATCTCCTCTAAAAGAAAAAATAAATATATAAAAGTATAGGAGGAAAAGTATAATGGTATTTTTAATCATTTTTTTAGTTCTTATTTTAATTATTGCTTTTAGTTCAATTAAAGTAGTTAAGCAATCTGAGGTATACATTATCGAAAGATTAGGAAAATTTTATAAAATAGCAGATGCTGGTCTTAGCATTATTATTCCTTTTTTTGATCATGTAAGAAGTGTAGTTAGCTTAAAACAGCAAACTATGGATATTCCGCCACAGGGAGTTATTACTCAAGATAATGTTACTATTACAATCGATACAGTTGTATTTTATCAAATCACAGATCCTGCTAAAGCTGTATATGAAATTCAATCTCTAAAAAAAGGAATTGAGTATTTAGCTATTACTACTATTCGTGATATTGTTGGTAAAATGGATTTGGATGCTACTTTTAGTTCTAGAGATGCTATCAATGATAGATTAAGAACTATTCTTGATGAAGCTACTGATAAGTGGGGATGTAAAATCGACCGTGTGGAAATTAAAGATATTAATCCACCAGCTGATATTCGTGATGCTATGGAGAAACAAATGAACGCAGAAAGAAATAAAAGGGCTTTAATTTTACAAGCAGAAGGAGAAAGACAATCAGCTATTTTGCAAGCAGAAGGTCAAAAAGAAGCTGCTATCTTGCAAGCAGAAGCTGATAGGGAAGCAAGAATTAGAAGGGCTGCCGGCGAAGCAGAGGCCATAAAAAAAGTAGCCGATGCCAAAGCAAAAGAAATTCAAATGGTTTACGCAGCTATGAAAGATGCAGCACCAAACGATAAAGTAGTTCAATTAAAATCTTTAGAAGCTTTGCAGGAAGTTGCAAAAGGAGATGCTAATAAAGTATTTATTCCATTTGAAGCAACAGCTGCTTTATCTAGCTTAGGTACAGCAACAGAAATTGTTAAAGACAATAAAAAGTAATGTATATATATAAATTTATATAATATGGCGCAGGTAAAAATAAGCCTGCGCCTTTATTATTGTGCACTTTTTGATCTGTTATATGGACTGTTCCTTACTATTAATTTTTACATCATTCCTAATTTTCTTACTAGTTGTTTTCCTTTTTTCATCATTTTTTTCTTGTTATCGCACATTCCGTCCGCACATATTAAAGCAATTCCTGCAGATAACATTCCTCCAACTAGCATTCCTTTAACAAAACTCATATATCTTAACCTCCTATTTGCTTTTATTTTTATTATTTGTTTTTTGTTCTAAAATATACATTTTTATTAAGTTATATATTTCATTTAAAGCAACTATTCCTAAGAATATGCCAAAGTATTTTTTCAAATTTACACTTTCAGTTTGTACTGCCAGCTTTGCTCCTACCATAGCTCCTAACGTTCCAAAAAGTGCAATAGGTATCCCCATTTTCCAATCAATTCTTTTCTTTTTAGCATTTATAATCGTTGCTACTATTGAAGTTGGCACAAAAAATAATAAATTAGAAGCTTGTGCTACATGTTGCTCTACATTTATTAATAAAATAAGAGCAAGTATTAAGATTGTTCCTCCTCCCATTCCTAGTCCGCTAATGATACCTGCTACTATTCCAATTCCAATTTCTAACATTTCTATTTTGTACTATTTAGCACCCTTTCCTTCTTAATTATAAAATCATTTTTATCGCAGCATAAATTAAAAAAAGTGTAAACATAATTTTTAATGTTTTTACTGAAAATTTTTCTAATAATTTAGTTCCTATAATTCCTCCTATAATTCCCCCTATAACACATTTAAGTCCTAATTGTAAATCTAAATAATTTTTTTGCATATAAAATAAGCTACTTACAAGTACCATCGGCATAATGGAAAATATAGAAGTTGCTCTTGCTTTTTTATCAGGCATTTTTAGTATATATATATATGCTGGTACAAGTATCATTCCTCCACCAGCCCCAAAAAATCCACTGATTAAACCTGCCATTATTCCAATTGTTACTTTTTTTATCATCATGATTATAGTTTTTCCATCTATTGCTTTTTTATACTATCTTTATAGCCTCTTTTATAACAATCCTGAAAAGCTTTTTCTGCTAATTCAGTTAATAAATTATCACATTTTAACATTTGTTTAATAATATCTTCCTTTAGTTCTTGTTCCTTAATATTATCCGCTCTATCTAAAAATTTTTGCAGTTCTCTCAAATATTCTTTATTCTGTTTCCAAGATTTAGTTGTTATTTCCATTTTGTTCCTTTCTCTCCATTCAGCATGTCACTACTAGTAATATTACCCTTCCATTTTATTACACTTTGCTCGAAAATACAAGCAATTTTGCTATTTTTGTCTAAATATATTATTTTAAATTAATTAATACGTTTTTTATGAGCAATAGTTGACTTTTTTAAATATTTTTACATTTTACAAAATTATTGTTTGTATTTTTAAAGAAGCGTAAAAATTTGTTGATACGAAAAATTACTTTTTCCTATACAACAAAAAATAGATTTGGCAATAAGTTTGATATTTTATTACCAAATCTCAATTTTTCTATTCCTCTGGTTTATAATATTTTGTTCCCAACATTTTATCAGGTAAATATTGTTGCTCAACGTAGTGTCCTGGATAGTCATGTGGATATTTATATCCTTGTCCATATCCGAAATCTTGCATACCTTCTGCTGGTGCATTTCTAATATGCATTGGAATTTCTCCTGTATCTTTTGTTTGTACATCTTCTAATGCTTTGTTAATTCCCATATAAGTAGCATTTGATTTTTTAGAAGTTGCCACATAAGTTGCTGCCTGTGCCAATATAATTCTTGCCTCTGGCATTCCTACCATGTGAACTGCTTGCATAGCAGATGTTGCTAAAATAAGCGCATTAGGATTCGCCATTCCTACATCTTCTGAAGCACATATTACAATCCTTCTAGCTAAAAACATAGGATCTTCTCCTCCATTTAATGCTCTTGCTAGATAAAAAATAGTTGCATCAGGATCGCTTCCTCTCATAGATTTAATAAAGGCACTTATATTATCATAATGGCTATCTCCATTCTTGTCAAATATGGCTTTTCGGTTTGTAACACTTTCCTTTATAATTTCGTCTGTAATCCATATTTCTCCTTTTTCATTCATTTGCGTTGTAAGTACGGCCACCTCTAGTCCATTTAAAGCAGTTCGTACATCTCCACCTGAGACATCTGCTATTTTTTCCAATGTTGAGTCTTCTATTTTTACATTAAAGCTTTTCAATCCTTCTTCTTTTTCCAATGCTTGTTTTAATATTTTAAATATGTCTTGCTTTTTTAATGGTTCTAACTTGATTACCATTGATCTTGAAATTAAAGCTTTATTCACTTCGAAATAAGGATTTTCTGTAGTAGCTCCAATTAGAATAATTGTTCCGTCTTCTACAAATGGAAGTAGCGCATCTTGTTGTAGTTTGTTAAAACGATGGATTTCATCTATAAATAGAATACACCTTCCGCTTGGATTGAGCATTCTATTTTGGGCCTCTTGAATTGCATTCTTTATATCTGGTACTCCAGAGGTTACCGCATTTAGTTTTGTAAATTTATATTTTGTTGTTTCACTAATTACCTTAGCTAAAGATGTTTTTCCACACCCCGGCGGTCCCCACAAAATAATACTAGAAAGTCTATCTGCTTTAATAGTTCTATATAGTATTTTATCTTTCCCAACAATATGTTCTTGCCCTACAAATTCTTCTAATGTTTTTGGTCTTACCCTATATGCCAAAGGTTGATTTAAATCCATATGTATTCCTCCCTATTTTGCCAATACTATTAATGCTTTTCTTATAATATCTTCTACACTTAAGTTGTTTGTATCTATTTTTTCAAAAGCTCTCTCAATTTCTTTTTTTGCATATCCTAAAACTTGCAAAGCAGATATTGCCTCTGTTTGGTTGTCTCCTCCTATAATTGTTTCTTCTATTTTTTCATTTTTCTGAACTGCTTGTTCTGTTTTTAGCTTATCTTTTAATTCTAATACAATCCTAGCTGCCGTTTTGGCTCCTATTCCTGGAATTTTTGTGAGATTCGAAACATCATTAGAAACAACCGCTAAAGCAAAACTAGATGGTGTAATTTCGGATAACATAGTAAGCGCAGATTTTGCTCCAATTCCACTTACAGAAAGTAAAAGTTCAAACATTTTTAGTTCTTCTTTGGTAATAAATCCATATAAACTAATATTATCTTCACGAACATAATAATAGGTATGAATTTTAATATTTTCTCCTAATTCTGGTAATTTTTGAATAGCAGAGCTTGGCATAAAGATTTTATAACCAATTCCTCCCACATCTATTACTATATGTGTATTCCCCTTTTCCTCTATTGTTCCTTTTATATATGCAAACATAACTCCTCCATATACAAACATTTTTTCTGCATTAATTGTATCATAAATTATTTTTTTTTCAAGTGCCCCTACGAAATTTCTCTTTCCATATTTCTTTACTTGATTTCCTCTTATTTAGCATATATAATATTTTTATGAAGAAATTAATTGTTGATAAAAAATTTGATAATAAGAAGTTGCATGCTTTTCTATTATATTCATTCCCTAATTTAAGTTCTAATGCAATTTATAAGGCTTTGCGAAAAAAGGATATTCGAATTAATGGAAAAAGAGTATCTGAAAATAAAACTATTTTCGCCCAAGATGAGATTTGTGTTTATATCCCAGATAGTATTCTATTTCCAAATAATTTAGATATTATTTTTGAAGATTCAAATATTCTTATTTTAAATAAACCTTTTAATTTAGAAGTGACTGGTAATAACAGCTTAACTTCTTTAGTACAAAATAACTATTCAGGTGAAAGAGGATTTCCTCTTCCTTGCCATCGTCTAGACAGGAATACTACCGGCTTAGTCATCTTTGCTAAGAATAAAGCATCTTTGTCTATTTTGTTAGAAAAATTTAAAAATAAAGAAATAGAAAAGCATTATGCTTGTATTGTTTATGGTATACCTCAAAAAGATAATGCGACTTTAAACGATTTTCTATTTAAAGATAGTAAAAAGGGTATGGTATATATTTCTCCTAACGCAAAACCCGGTTATTTACCAATTATTACAAAATATCATGTTTTAAAGTCAAATTATAAGAAAAATATTTCTATTTTAGACGTGGAATTAGTTACTGGTAGAACTCATCAAATAAGAGCCCATTTAGCTTTTATTCATCATCCCATTATAGGAGATGGAAAATATGGCATAAATGAAATAAATAAAAAGTTCAAAGTAAAACATCAATTATTGTCTAGTTATAAAATAATATTTCGTTTTAGAGAAAGTAGTGGAATATTAGAATATTTAAATGGAAAAAGTTTTGAAATTTCATATAATAGTTTCTATAATATAATAAATGAATAAATGTCATTGTTATATTCAAATGAACAATAGTGGGCTTTTTTAATATTTTTACATTTTATAAATTTTTATCGCCCGCGTTATTGTTTGCACGCCAATTTTACGCAAGTGAAATTGTGTGCATTTTTAGAGCGAAGCGATGTACTTGCATAGGGAAAAACGCTTTTTCCTATGCAAGTATAAAAAGGAAGGACATAAGAATTTATTTTCTTATGCTCTTCCTTCTTTTCTAATCTTTTTATACTCTGGTATGTTGTTTTCTACTAATTGCCAAAAACTTTTAGAATGATTCATTTGCTTAATGTGGCATAATTCGTGTACTACTACATATTCTATAAATTTATTACTTTTTTTAGCTAAACTACTACTAAAAGTAATATTCTTTTTTTCAGAGCAACTTCCCCAAGCAGTTTTTATATTTCTTATTCGAATTTGATTCGGTTTCACATCTAAAATTTTTGAATAGATACTTACATATTGTTCTAATTTATTTTTTAAATTTTCTATTTCTTGGGTTGTAGGCACTTGAATAGATTTTCGATTTTTTTGTTCATCTAGTTTTCTTTGTATCCATTTTTCTTTTTGTTTTACTATTTTTTCAATATCTTGTTTTGATATTTTGTATGGAGCTTTTACAATAACTTTTCCTTGTTCGATTTTTATATAAATATTTTTTATCCTTTTTCTTTGTAATTCATATTTTATTAATTCCATGCTTTTCCTTCTTAATTTTTAAAGAATGTTTCAAATTCTTCAGCAGATATAACTTCCTTTTCTAATAATCTTGTTGCTACTGCTTCTAGTTTGTCCATATTATGAATAATAATATCTTGTGCTTTTCGATAAGCTTCATCAATTAGCTTTTTGGTTTCAATTCCAACAATGTCTTCCATATTTTCTCCGAATATTTGCATTTCATATGGATCATTTGTTTTCAAAAATAACGGACCTACTTTCTCACTCATTCCATAAACAGTAACCATATCTTTGGCAATTTCAGTTGCTACTTGTATATCATTACTCGCTCCTGTTGATATATCATCTAAAGCTATTTTTTCTGCAGCTCTTCCACCAAGTAAAGCAACTAATTTTTCTTCCATTTCCGTTTTTGATATATAATATTTATCTTCGTTCGTTTTATACATAGTATATCCACCAGCTACTCCACGAGGTATAATTGATACCTCTTTAACATCTTGCTGAGTTGGTAAGAATTTGCTTACAATAGCATGTCCGGCTTCATGATAAGCTGTCAATTTTTTGTCTTTGTCTGAAATAACTCTTGTATGCTTTTCTAATCCTACTGTTACTTTTTTTACTGCCTCGTCAATATCTTGCATTTGAATTTCTTCATGCTTGTTTCTAGTTGCAAGAATAGCCGCTTCATTTAAAATATTACTTAGTTCTGCTCCAGTAAATCCTGCTGTATCTCCCGCAATTTCTTTTAAATTCACATTCGGTGCTAATTTTTTATCTTTAGCATGAATTTTTAAAATTTCTTCTCTACCATTTAAGTCGGGTGCAGCAATATTTATTTGTCTATCAAACCTTCCCGGTCTTAAAAGTGCCTTATCTAACATCTCAATTCGGTTAGTTGCTGCCAATACAATAACAGTTTCATTAGTTTCAAATCCGTCCATTTCTACTAACAACTGATTTAATGTTTGATTGTTTTCCGAGTCTCCTCCACTGCCTCCGCTTCTTCTAGCACCAATAGCATCAATTTCATCGATAAATACAATACAAGGAGAAATTTTTTTTGCTTTTTCGAATAATTTCCTTACTCTTGATGCTCCCAAGCCTGCAAACATTTCAATGAATTCAGAGCCACTCATTGAAATAAAAGGTACTCCGGCTTCTCCCGCAATTGCTTTAGCTATTAATGTTTTACCTGTTCCTGGTTTTCCACAAAGTAAAATTCCTCTTGGTATTTTAGCCCCCATATCTTGGAATTTTTTTGGGTATTTTAAAAAATCTACTATCTCAATTAGTTCTCCCTTTTCTTCATCTAAACCTGCAACATCTTCGAATGTAACTCCTGTTTCGTTATTTTCTTCCCCTCCATATATTTTCCCTTTATCTCCCAATCCTTGCATTTTAATAACCAAGACAAATAGGGCAATAATTAAAATAGTTGGAAGTAAAGAAAATAAAGTATCTGCAATCCTTAAAATAACACTTGGCTTTTTTTGTTCAAAAACAATTTCTTTCCCGTTTCTTACATTTTCTTGTAATAATTCTATAAAAGTTTGAGTATTAGGTACAATACTAGATTTTTCTTCTTCAATATCTTTTAATTTTACCTTTATGGTGCTTGAACCTACTGTCATTTCTATTTTTTCTACTTCGCCATCATCCATTTTTTTAATTAATTCTGTATAAGTAATTTCATTTTCTTCTTGTTTTTCATTGTTGTTTTTCATTCTTAAAAGCAAAAATATAGCACCTAAAACAAGTATAATTAATATTAGCAATATTATAATTGCATTTATTTTCTTTTTGTTATTATTTTGTTTTTGGTTTTTCATAATTACTCCTTTATGATTTATTTTTTATTGCATTGAATTCTATCTTTATCCATTCTCGCTTTCAGGTAATGGACTATCTTCTGGAAGTGTTTTCTCATTTTCTTTTTTTTCTTCCTTTTTATCTTCTTTTCTTTTTTCTTCTGTATCTTTTTCTTGTTTTTGTGTTTCTAGTTCTTTTCTTACCTTTTCTTGTTCTTCCATAATTGCCATCAGCTCTATATTTGTTTTTATAATATCTGATTTGATTATTAAAATAGCTGCAATTAAGTAAATATAAGATATAACATTATATACAATTGTAAAGTATTCTATTGTAAATCCTGTAAGTAAATTCGCAGTAATATATAGCATGTTTAATATTATAGATAAAGTGAGTGCATAGGCAGAAATATTATAAACAGCCTCATATCTTAAT
>CAWVME010000060.1:0-2617 GCA_963930325.1 Bacillota bacterium
TTTTCCTCAACATTAGGATTAATAATGACAACACTCTCGTATTTGTTCATTACCGTTCACCTCCTCTTGGATAAATAACCTATGGACATCGCCATAAGTAAGGAAAAAATAGCAATGCTATTTTTTAAGCATTACTATTTTACCACAGTTTTTGGGCATTTGCAAGTGTTTTAGTATAAGTTTTCAAGCTTATTCTCCGCTCGGCTTCTAATTTATTATTTTCTGTCATGTATTCACCTAATTTTCCATTTTCTAACATACTTAATACTCTAAGCTATTAGCATCCAAAAGGAAATCATATATGCTCATTAATATAATTCCATTATCATATCGAGACCTTTTAACATTATCTCCCACTACTATTATTTTCTTAAAGAAATCATTCACATTTAGCAAAGATTTTTGCTCTTGTTTTACTTTTTCTTCAGTTCTCATTTCAAGAGCTGATTGAATATAAATTTTATTATTTCCTTTATTTGCCACAAAGTCAATCTCTAGTTGCTTTCTTGCATCTCCTTCACGTATATCTACAGAGCCAACGTCAACATTATATCCACGTTTTTTTAATTCTATATAAATAACATTTTCCATTGTATGAGATACCTCTTCACTTTGCCTAAAATCTAAAAATGAATTTCTTATTCCCATATCTGTAAAATAATATTTTTGAGGTGTCTCAATAAATTTCTTTCCTCTTACATCAAATCTTCTTGCTTTCTCTATCATAAAAGCATCTTGCAAATATCTTAAATAGTTATATATAGTTTTATCTGTCATTACTGATGTTCTGTCTCTTTCCTTAAAATTATTTGACAATTTTAATGGATTCGTAAGGCAACCTATGTCAGAAGCAATTATTTGTACTAGCATTTCTAATTTTTCTTTATTTTGAATATTGTTTCTATCTACAATGTCATTTATATATACGTTATCCTTTTGTGCCCTTAAATAATTTATTTTGCTATTATCTGTTTTGGCTAATACTGTTAAAGGTAAACCTCCAAAAGTATAATATTCACTTAATGCCCTTTCTTCAGAGCCTTCATAGACAGAATAAAATTCTGAAAAAGATAAGGGATATACTCTTATTTCGTCTCCTCTGCCTCTAAATTCTGTTACAATATCAGATGATAAGAATTTTGAATTGCTGCCAGTAACATATATATCAACATTATCTATATGCATAAACCCGATTAATACTGATTCAAAATCTTTAACTTCTTGAATTTCATCTAATAATATAAAGTATTTATTTTTATCTTTAATTAGTCCTCTTATATATTCATCTAGTACATCTGGATTTAAATATTTTTTATTTTTACTTTCATCCAAACTTAATTGTATTATGTGTTCTTCGTCTATTCCTTGCTCTATAAGATAATTTTTAAATATTACATTCAACAAATAAGATTTTCCACAGCGTCTAATTCCAGTAACTATTTTTATAAGCTGATTATCAATTCTATCTACAAATTCTTTTAAATAATAATCTCTTTTTATCTCCATACCGAGCGCCTCCATTACGAATTTTTTCCGTTTACGGAACTTTTTCGTAATAATTATAACACAAAATTTATTATTTAGTCAATTTTTTATTACAAATTTCTTATTTTCTATGAACTGATGAAACTCGTGGACAAATTTAAATCTGTCCCCATCGTTTCAATGAATTTTAGTCATAAAACTTGTTTTTTTTCTCCGTCCCAAAAAACAACATGAAAAAATTTGACACATTTTTCATTTTATAGTAATATACTACCATAACTTAAGAATAGCTTTACAAATACATAAATATTAAAGGAAAGGAGTTTGTTTATTTTTAAGCGCCTGGACGTAGTGCTTACTACGTTGACGAGGAAGAAACTTATCGAAATTTTCGGCGGATGGTTTCTTGGCATTTGGTTACTGCCACAAATATTGGCTAAAGCCTGATAGTAATATCAGTATACAAAGCTAATAGGGTAATCTTTATTTGTAATGCTTTCTTAAAGCTACAGCCTTTGAAAATATTATTAGTATAAATTCAATTTTTTTATGAATTTACTGTAATTTTCTCAAAATGGTTATTTATTTAAGGAGGTATTTTTTTATGTGTGGTATAGTCGGATACGTTGGTAGCAAAAAGGCTACACCAATATTAATTGATGGACTTTTAAGTCTTGAATATAGAGGTTATGATTCTGCTGGAATTGCAACTATTGAAAATGCTGGAATTAAAGTGATGAAGGATAAAGGCAGAGTTAATAATTTAAATAATTTAGATGGTATTAATGAGCTAGAAGGTACTGTGGGAATTGCACACACTAGATGGGCAACTCATGGCAAGCCTTCAAAGGAGAATGCTCACCCTCATATGGATAACAGCGGTACTTTTGCTGTTGTGCATAATGGTATTATAGAGAATTATACTGAGCTTAGAGAATTTTTAACCGAAAAAGGATACACATTTCTTTCTCAGACAGATACAGAGGTTATCCCAAATTTGATACATTATTATTACACCAATGGTCCTGTTTCTATTCTAAAAGATGAGAAGGAGAAATTCTTAGGTGCTGTGAAATCAGCTACTTATGATTTAAAAGGAAGTTATGCTATAGAGGCTATTTCCCCACTTTGT
>CAWVME010000061.1:0-6943 GCA_963930325.1 Bacillota bacterium
CTGCACAATGTTCGCACGTTCTGTTATCCAAAGTTGCTATAAACCTGTATTTTTCAATTTCTAGTTCTTCATAACTTAGCATTTCTGCTTCATTTGCAAAATGGTTTACTTCTGTTCTTACAAGTCTTATTGCATTATATAAGCCGACATTCATGTATTCAGATAATTCTTTTGCTATTTTTTGAATCGACTTTCCTGACATAGAATCAGCAGTTAATTGTGTTTTTAAGTATTCTCCTAATTTTTCGCTATTATCCCATATTCTTTGAGA
Organism: Bacillota bacterium; assembly: GCA_963930325.1. GTDB lineage: Bacteria > Bacillota > Clostridia > TANB77 > CAG-508 > CALXJM01. The sequence continues at coordinate 272 of CAWVME010000061.1, forward strand.
AAAATTCGCATTATCTATCCAATTTTCATGTAATAATAGATTTATTGTTTTTTTATCTAACTGTGAAAAGCTAAATCCTATACCCGTACCATTCTGGATATCAAATATAGTATGATAATAACCTTCTTGTATTGTATCTACATATCTTATTTCTGTTATTTGCTGTTCTATATTAGCTAATTTCTTTAGTTCTACATCTATATTTTGCTGTAATGCCTCATAGCGACTAATTCTATAAGAATAAGCCGGTGCATTATATTTGGCTAACAGCTTCTTTTTTATGTTTTCGTCTGTTATGCCATTATTAATGACTTCTAATAGATTCTTATAGTATACCTCTGATTCTTTCTTGCTTAATAATTGTTGCAGATTTTCTTTGGTTAGACCCGTATCTTTAGCATAATTTTGAAATATTTTAGTTATTTCCCTGTTTATGTCTTTAGTAGCCTGTTCATAAGCTTTTATAAGACTATTTATTGTGTTTTCAGTTCCTTTTTCAAGTCTTTTCATTAACTCTGTGGAACGTTTTTCCCAATAGTCTATAGGTTCTCTAGCCATAAAAACAACACCTCTATTCTTTATTGGTGTTTTCTTTTTTGTCTTTATTATTTTCGTTGTCTTCGTTGTTTTCTTCAAATCCACCAGAATTATTGAAAATCTGACTCTGCATTTTCATGTTTTCTTCCTTTTCCTCTTTTATCCTTCGTAGTTCTATGTCCACGTCATCACAATATGGGTGCTTTTCTAACTTAGTCTTTGTGCTTAATATTGTGTCATTATTTAGTGTATTCACTTTTTCTGTTTCATTAAATATTCTTGACTTGTTAAACTCTATTTTGAAGTCAAACTCATTTATTTCTTCTGGTATCTTTCCTTGCATTTTTAAATCCTGCAAAACATACCACAAAACCTCATATATTGCTGGGGTAAGTCCCGCTATTGTATCGTCTGCTTTCATGTCCAAGTCAGTATATAAAAATTCTAGCGATACTCCACTTGGTGCTTGTCCTATTAAATCTTTGTTGCTTGTATCTACTGCTCTACCAAATTCATATATAAGTTCTTTTAAACCTTTTAATAAAGCTTGTCTTGCTTCATAAGGAATATCTAATAATTTTGCATCTATTTTTCCTGCCATATCATTGGTTCTAGCCACACCATTTATCTTTAAGTTCTCTATTAATGCAAGTAAGTCCTCTGCTCCATAACCAGTTATAAGCCATATTATTTCTTTTAAATCTTCTACAGTATTAACATAGTTGCTATTAATTAAATCATATACATCTATCAGTGGTTTTATTGGTTCTAAGTCCGTCATCTTTTCTTCATTATTTTCTATTTCAACAAATGGAACTTTTCCCCAACTATGCCTTTCCACACGTTTTAAATTGTTTAAAGCATTATCATAAATTTCTCTATACCAGTGGCACATTGGTCTTTCTTTTGTTACATCTTCTAAATATACTGTTGTATCATTCATTTTTGTTTCTATAAAATATCGTACTTCTTTTTCGTCCCAATATTCTACATATATTCTTTCTTCCACTGGTTCAACTGTTAAATCTTGAATTTTATAAAAATGTATGAAACCAATTAAATAGGTTTGTGTTTCATTATCATATATTGGGATACATTCTTCACTAGGATATTTTTCAAATACTAATTTTCCATTCCTATAATTAGGATGTAACCATGCCCTACCTTTGTTGCTTGCTTCTTTTACTCTATTTTTTAGGAGCTTTTCAAAATTTGGTCCTAATATATTCCACACCATATTAGTAATTTTCTTTTCTGCCTTCTTAGATGCTTCATCTTTATCTCCATCTGCAGGAATATTGTATGTAATAGTTATTGGCTTTCCACATATATATGCTTTTTTTTGATTCACTTGTTTCCAATAAAATCCGTGTGGCAGATGTTCGTCTGATTTATTTTCATTCACTATTTGTTTCTTATTTCCTGTTTTCTGATCAAATACTGTATATGTTTTCAAATCTTTTTTCAATATATCATTTTGATCTCTAAAATATCTTTCTCCATCTAGCATTTTCTTTTTTATATCCGACATATTAAATTCACTTATGAGTTCTTTTATTAATCTGCTTTCAATTGCCATGTTATCCTCCTAATTTCTTAGATATAAATCATCACTTCCATACCTTAATGCATCTATGTAGTGATTATTCTTATCTTCTGGTATATTTAATGGATTATCTAATTTATCGACTTTCCATCTATATAAACCTAATTCTTCTATTAATCCTTTACATTTAGGGTCTACTATTATTTCAAATCCTTTTAACCATTTAATTCCATGTAACACACTATCTGGACCTTTCTGTGCTGGTATAGCATTTATACCCAAGTTATTTAATTCTGCAATACTTTTAGGTTCTGCTGCATCTGCTTTTATTAATGCGTATGGTTCTATTCTTTTCTTTAATTCACTTGCTAGCATTTCATTTGTTAATTCTGTTGCTCCAAATTCATCAAATACTACTATTTGTTTTGTTTTTAGATTTACATTGAACTGTAAAAAAGCAGAAGGGTCTGAACTATATCCAAAATCCAATCCCCTTCTTATTAATTCAAATGTATTTTTATATTTTTCAGTATCTTCAATATGCCAATTTCTAAAGATAAGTCCCTTACTTATACCAGGCATACCTAAACCTGATGTTTTATAATCTTCATAATCTTCTTTTTTCTTTTGTTCAAATCTTGCATAGTCTTTTACATCTAAAAATTCATTTAATTTATAGTTTGTTATCATTAGCAATTGGCTTACTTTTTCTTTTACTTTTTCTCCATTATAAATAAATTCTTGTTCATCTTCTACTACAATTTCTTGTTTGCCTTTTTCTTCAAGTATCTTTTCGTCTGGCGTTAACTTAGTAGTTATCTTTTTCACTATAAAATGCTGGTCTGACCAAGGATTCAATGTTGCTAAAGATTGATTGAAATAACCTTCTGGCATTTTACCTCTTATAGACATTCTTACTTTATCATAAGTATCTTTCTTTTCTATCTCAAATGCTTCTTCAAACCATACCCAACATAGTACCAAGTTCGGATCATCTATTGTTATTGAAGCTATCTTTTGCCAGTCGTCAAGACCTCTAAAAAATATCTTCTGACTTGTTAATTTATTAGTTGATTCTAACGGGCTTTTAATAAAATCCCATTCATCATAAGTTTTGATTTTCTTAGCTGCCCATTTTAAATCAGCAAATACACTATCACGAATTGTCTTTTCTGTATCTCTTGTAGCCAATAAACAAGCTCTTGGATATTGTTTTAATAATTTCATCCATCTCAATGCTGCTGTTTTTGATTTTTTACTACTTTTAGATCCTTGAATTATTATTTCATCGCCTTTAAAATTCCAAAATGTAGCATAACCTTTGCCTACAATTTCTTGCAGACTTATTCTTTCATTATTCATTTACATCATCTACTAATTCTACTATACAGTTTCCTGAAAATTCTTTTTTATCTACAAATGTTCCATATCTTTTACCTAAAAGTTCTGCACATTTAGTTCTATCTTGTAATGACGCATCTAATCCAAACTGGTCTTTTTCTTCTCCTCGCATTACTTTTGTAAGATATTGTAACACTTCATCTTGTGAGGCTATTCTTTTATTTTCTTTTTCTTCTAACTTCTTTTGAATAAAAAAGTTAAGTTTTGTTAAGTTCTCAGCTCCTATATTCTTTGCTGTCTTTTCACTGTATCCTGCTCTTTTTGCACTTTCAGTTGCATTTGCTGTTTCTATATAATAATCTATAAATCTTTTTTGCTTTTCTGTTAGTTTATTGTATTCTTTTACTTCTTCATTTTCCATCTGCCTCACTTCCTTTTCTGTATTCTTCTGCAAGATATTTCATTAAATCTATTTTACTGTAGCAATCATAATCTTGTTTATATTTTTCTTTGTATTCTATTTCTAAAGTTTCGTTATTCAATATTTCTTCTATTTCTCTTTTTAATACTTGATATTTTGTGCTATACTTGTCGTTCTTTTCACTATAAAATTTAAAACTATTTATTTTATAAATCTGCCCTTTTTGTTTTAATGCATATAATAATTTATTTATGTTTTGATTAATATTCATCTGCTAATACTCCTATAAATTTACCGTCTGCATATAATTTGGTCTTACTTTTATTTTCATATTGTTCTACTACATCATTTATAAAATCATTGCTACTTGCTACAATGTCACAAATTACTTCTTCATTTATGTCCATTACATTGTATAAGCCATGTTCCCAAATGTAACAATGTGTGAGTTCATGTTTTAGTGTTCTTATTTTTTGTTCTTCACACATATCTTTGTTTATATAAATAACATGTTTTGATTTAACAGTAACTCCAAATACAAAATATGTTTTCTCTTGTGTTTCTTTTTCATATAATTCTTTTAATTCTTCTTTATCTTTTTCTTCTATGATCCACTCATCATTATTTATTTTAAATTTCATTTTTGCGTTTTCTCCTTTTGCGTTTTTTCTTCTTATCATTAAAACAGCTGTTGCACTTATTACAATCTTTGCATTTTCTCTTCATACAGTTGCTATAATCAATCTTTTCTTTCATAACTATCACACTTTATCGTATTATCTATTCTTTTTCTTAATTCTTCATTACATGTTTCTTTATTAATACAGTTTCTACATATTGTTCTTACATATGTTTCATATATTGTTTCTGACATATGATCACCTTTTTTCTTTTAAGCATAATAAAAGAGTTTACCATTTCTGATAAACTCTTATTCGACTTTTTATTATTTGTATTGACATATTAGTATCATCTTTGATATACTAAATTCAATCGTTTATGGACCACCGAATTTTGAGTTGGGTGTATCAATTAGCATCAGTGCTAATTGTATAACAGTGATGTTAATCCACTGCACCCAACCCAGTGCAGAATCTTTAATCGAATGGAGGTGGTTGAATTGGTTACAAAAGATACATGCAGCAATGATATTGCTGTAAAATATCTAGGTAGAGCTTTAATAGCTTTGATAGTTGGTATTGTAATGTGCTTCTTAGCAAGCTTAGGGTATAATACATATATCCGATTATCGCAAAAAGAAATTGAAGTTCAATCCACGAACTCCAATTCTCAATTAAACGGTTTTGAGTAAGGGTTTTGCCCTTGCTCTTTTTTATTATAATAGCATTAGTCATTTGTAATTTCAATACTTTGAAATATTAAATTTTCATTACAATTATGTTACAATATCGTTACAACATTATACTAAATGATTTATCATTTGTAAATACTTTTCTGCAACTTTCTAGAACCTTCTGTATTATTTGTATTATATCACTTTTCTGTCAATTTTGCAAATAAAAGAGCTAGTACTAAATCCACTAACTCTTTTGCTTCTTTACTTTAATCTCTATTATAATTAAATCATATTTTACTTTCGTGATTCAACCTTTTTTTTCGTGAAATTTATCAAATTCGTCTAAGGCTTTTTCTTTTAATGTATATGTATATTTTATTTCATTATGAATTACTTCTCTTGCTATATATTTTATACTTTTTCCTAATATGTAGTGATTATATAATAATAGTGCATATTTCGGCTCTAATCTTTTTAATTGCTCATTTATCTTACTTTCTTCTTCTATTGCACTATTTTCTATTTCTAATTCTAAAGCTTTTATTTGATCAATTAATTTGCTTAAACTTTCTGCTTCATTATCATATATCTTTTTGCTGCCCTTAGGCATGTCACTCAGCACTGCAGTTAATCTTCCAATCGTTTTTATCTGCTCTTCTAAAAATAATATTCTTGTTTTTCTCCATTGCTGGCTTATGTTAAAATTCACTAGATCCTCTCTTGTCATATGTACCCTCCCAACCATTTTTTTATTTTTTCTGCTTCTTGCCTTGTTCCTGCCCATTTGCCTCTATCGAATGTATTTCTTGCATATTTTTGCTTTCTATTTGCTTCTTCTATATGTTTATCTAATTCTGTTATTATTTTATTTAATATCTCTTTTCTATACTCTCTTTTTGTCATTTCTCTCCTTTTTTTACTGTATTTCACTGTGTTTTACTGTTCACTTTGTTAATTTGTGTCTATTTTGTAACAGTTTTGTTTATAAACTTCTTTTGTCATTATTCCTTGCAATTTCCAATTATTCTCTTCGCAATCTTCTATGAAACTTTTCAATATATCCTCATCATATATATTAAATACTCTTAACCAGTCGTGGTCTAATACTTCTACTATATCTTCTATTTCTATTAAATCTATTATGTTTTCTGATACTTTGCCTAATAGAACTGTTTCATCTTTCTTTGTTGCTATTCCTGTTCCCACAGCTATGTAATATTCATTATCTACAATGTATTTTGTTATTGTTCCGTTATATCTTTGATAGATATATTTATTTTTCGAAATTTCTATTTCTTTTTTATTTTTCATTCTTCACTTTTCCTTTCAAAATATTGTTTTATTCATACAATCCATACTTCCACCAATTCATGTATAATTCTTTTTTTGGCTTATTTTTCAAAATTTTCTCAATATCTTTCCAATGCTCTCTTTTTTCTTTTAACTCTTCTATATAATGTTTGTTTTCTTTTTTATCATCATCTTCATAATCTTCTATGGTTTCTGTATAATGTACTATTTCTTGATGTA
>CAWVME010000062.1:0-12026 GCA_963930325.1 Bacillota bacterium
AAATCAATAGAAAGTAAACAAATATTCGTAAAAACTTTTTTCAGTAAATATCTTGCAAATTTTTCAATAATCTGTTAATATATATATCTTGATTGATTATTATATCAATCGTTAATGAGAAAGAGAGTTGTAAATAACTACGACATCCGCTCCATTTGAAAACAACTTACGGGTTACAAAGGCTCGTAAGTTGTTATTTTAGGTTCTATTAAAACTATCATCATAAAAAACTTCACTTTGTAGTTTATTTTTTACAACAGTAAAGACAAAAGTTCCGTTACTTTGTCAAGCATATTTTTTACATTCCTGTATATTATGTACAAAATATAAAAAAGATGAAAATTTCAGCAAAAGTATCTAATCAATCAAAAACGTGAAAACTTTTATAATAATATTGACAAAAAATATAAACAATAGTATAATTCATAAAATATTTTAAAATAACCAATATAAAATATAAATTGGATTTGAGGTATAGAAATGACAATAAAAATAAATTTTAATAGAAAATTAAAAAATAGTTTTACTAAAGTATTACTTAAAACAGAAAGACTTCTATGCTTAGAATTATTATGTGTATAGCAGAGCTTATGCGCTCTGTCTTTTTTATTGCATAGGAAAAATCGTCAGATTTTTCTGGAGCAACAAGGTTAAGTTACTTTGGATGTGCATATTAGCAAAGCGAAATGCACATGTGGCGAAGCCACTTTTCTTATTGTATAGGAAAAATTGCTTTTCCATATACAATAAAAAAATAATAATGCACAAAAAAATTGCATAGCAATTTTTTGTGCCAACAAATCTTTGCACTTCTTTGAGAACTTAAATTATATATAGTTGTATTAGAAAAGCAGAGAAAAGTTCTCACGAAGAGAGAGTTATTCCATTTGTTAATCCCCAAAGGGGTTTATATATAGCTTATGAATTTTCACCGACTATCTTTGAAGGAGGAAAGAGCAATGACGAAATGTAAGAAGGATAAAAACTTAGGTTTGTTTTTGGATCAGAATCAGAGCCCTAGCCAGTTCTTAGAGAGACGGCTTGCAACAATTTACGGTATCAATTCAATGGCTATTAGAGCTCTTGATTTGGTTCGTGAAGAAATGTGTGTAGAAAAAGGATTCAGACGAGATAACGGAACAGACTATTATACTCACTGCGTGGATGTAGCTAACACGTTAATATCCTTTGACATAAAGGATGAAGACACTATTTGCGCAGCTTTGCTGCATGATATTATCGAAGATGTGGAGGGCTACAGACGAGTAACGATTGCTAAAATGTTTAACGAGAACATTGCAAGATTGGTAATGCTTGTAACTAAGAAAGAAGGTATTAACTACAAGCAACCAAAAGCGATAAAATTGTATCTTAAGGGAATTATGTTTGACATGAACGCTGCTGCCATTAAGACAGCAGATAGAATGCATAACATGATGACTCTTGAGGAGAAAACATTCGAAGCTCGTTACCGCAAAGCAATGGAAACGAAAACATACTATTTACCATTCTTCAAACAATGCAGATACATGTATCCTAGATACGAGAATCTGTTCTTTGCTGCAAGTGCAGAAATTGAACCTTTGATTTTTCATATAGAATCTTTTTATAATGAAATTCAAAGGTTGCAAGCTGAGATTGAAGAAATTAAAAACAAAGAAAATTCATAAGCAACAGGGTGTCCGATAATAAGGACACCCTCTAAATTAAAAAGAGCTAAAAGTTTGATAAAAAAGTAATAAGAATAGCAAGTTAGTAAGTTCTCATAAAACAATTATTAGAAGGAATCAATATGAAATTTCAGAAAGTTAGCATTGCAACAGTTCAGATTGTGGGACTAACTAATTAAAAAATTTCAAAGAAACACACATTTACGAGAAAAATAAGGTTGCTAATATTTTGGAAAGGACGGTTGTGTTATAGCAATTGGTAACACAGGCGAAAATTCATGGATTGATACAATTGATACTTGCCAATTATTTACTTTTATGGTATATTTATAAAAGTAAAATAAATATACAAGGAGTACTATATGAAAAATTTCTTAAAGGGAATAATTGTAGGAATAGGCGGAATTGCACCTGGACTAAGTGGAAGTGTATTATTAGTTATATTTGGCTTATATGAAAAAACAATAAATGCAATTGGTACACTATTTAAAAATTTCAAAAAAAATGTATTATTTTTAGTTCCATTATTTTTAGGCTTTGGAGTTGGCGTTCTAATATTTAGTAAAATAGTAGACTTTTTCCTAAACAACTTTGAAATGCAAACAAGATTTGCCTTTTTAGGATTAATTTTAGGAACAATTCCATTATTTTATAAAGAAGTAAAGAAAAATGGATTTTCTAAAAAATACTACATTTTGATAGTATTATCATTCATAGTTGGAATAAGTTTAATTTTAATGAACAAAAATGCGTTTCCACAAATAGAAAATCCGAATATATTACAGTCTATATTATTGGGAGTAGCAGTAGCAGGTTCTTCAATAATTCCAGGAGTAGATAGCGCAGTTATTTTATCATCTCTTGGATTGTATGAGCTGTATGTTAGTTCACTTGCAAACTTTAATTTAAGTGTATTAATACCAGCAGGATTTGGGTTAGCAATAGGTGTATTGTTTATTTCATTTATTGTAAATAAGTTAGTGAAGAACTATTATACAATTACATTTTCAATAATATTTGGACTATTTATATCAATAATACCAAGTGTGTTAAATGAAAGTTGTGTTTTAGCATTTAATGCACAATCTGCAATTTCTATATTAATTTTGATAATTGGATTTTGTGTTTCTTTTTACTTAGGAAATATTAGTGAAAATAACAAAAAAATAGAGAAAGTTGTTGAATACTTAAAAAAGGCATTAAAGTTAGAACCTAAAAGAAAACAATTAAAAGAGACAAATAACTAAAAGAAAATAGCTTAATAAATCCGAAAGCGTACAGCTTTAATAAAAGCTGTACGCTTTTTAAATTCTTATTAAATTTTTAATTTTTTGAATAAAGTATTCAAGTTTACAAATAATATAGAAAAATAGAAAAGGAGAAGGTTATGGAAAATATATTAAATAATTTAAATACTTTTTTAAGTGACTTAAATGTTTTTTATCGCAAACTACAAAATTATCATTGGAATATAAAGGGAAAAGATTTTTTTGTCGTGCATCCTAAGTTAGAGGAATACTATATAGAAGTAAATGAGCAAATAGATGAAATTGCAGAACATATTTTAGCATTATGTGGGCAACCATTAGGATCATTAAAAGATTATTTAAATACTACAAAAATAACTGAAGCTGAAAACAAAAAAATAGATTCTACGTTAGTATATAATGAATTAATAAAAGATTATTCTACACTACTAGAGGATGTAAAAAACATAAAAAATGTAGCAGATGAAGAAGGTGAACATAAAACTTCTGCTATGATGGATGATATAATTGATGCCTATAGCTTAAAAATATGGATGTTAAAACAAAGTCTAGAATAATAATTAAAAAACAAAACTTAATTGAAAGATGTAAAAAATAAATATCCTTCAGCATAGCTGAAGGATATTTATTAAGTATTTATGGCATACTGAATGATATTTAAAAATTTTAAAGCATCTTCAGATGGTTCTTTGGAATAAATAATACCATATGGCATAGATTCACCAGAAGAAATAGGAATTGTTTTAAAAGCTGGATGAATATCTTTCCAACACTCTAAAGTAACAAGTAAGTATCCACTTTCTTCGCATTTATTAAATACATTTATATCATAAAATAGAGGTGCATCAATTATTTCTATATTTTTACAATTTAATTTTATTTTATCAACAATATCTTGATTTTGTTTATTGTTTCCAGTGGTTATTGCAGCAATTTTTTCACCTGATAAATCGCTAAAAGAAAGTTCTGTCTTTTGAGACAAAGGATTGGTAATAGGAACTGCAATGCAAAATCTATAACTTCCTAACTCTAAAAAATTAAAATCTTTAAGCCATTCTTTTGAGTCACCAGGAGAAACCAGAAAATCTAAAGTGGCACCATTATTATTAAGTGTATTTAAAACATTAGAGTGATTTTCTTCAAAAGGAACTATTTTTATTTTAAAATCCGGATATTTGCTATTTACCTTATACCATATATCAAGTAAAGGCTTACACGGACATATTAAAGAAGTGCCGATTGCTACAAAATGTGTATTTTGATTTTGTGGTTTTTTAGCTTTTTTTATTGCCTTACTTGTATAGTTAATTATAAATTTAGCATCATTATAAATCTGCTTTCCAGCTTCAGTAAGAGTAATTCCATGATTGGACCTATTTAGTAAAGAAAGTCCCAATTCACTTTCCATTAAATTCATTTGCTTCATAATAGCTGTAGGAGATATAAAAAGCTTTTCTCCTGCTTTGGAAAAACTACCAGTATTAGCTACTTCAATAAACACTTCTAAATATTTATTATACAAATAAAAGCACCTCGCTTAAACTTTTAGTTAAAACCATTATAACTTTTTCGAACTTCCATGTCAATGATTATATTGTTATAATTTGAAATGGATAAAGAAAATACAAAAAAGGAGGTTGAAGATGAATAGTATAGTAATTTTTTATTCTAGAGCAGGTTATAACTATGCAAACGGAGAAATTAAAAATCTAAAAGTAGGAAACACAGAAGTAATTGCAAAAAGAATTGCAGAATTAACAAATAGTAAATTATTTAAAGTTGAGCAAATACAACCATATTCAAACGACTATTCAGAATGTATTGATGAGGCAAAGAGGGATCAAAGACTAGGAGCAAGGCCAGAAGTAAAAGAATTTCCAAATAATTTAAAAGACTATGATGTTATTTATTTAGGATTTCCGAATTTCTGGGGAACAATGCCAATGGCAATGTTTATTGAGCTTCCTTATGGTAAGGGAGGATGACATAATGCTAGCAGAAAGATAAAATAAAAAAATAAAGGAGAGATTAATTATGGAAAAAATAAAATTAAATAATGGTATTGAAATGCCAATGCTAGGAATAGGAACTTTTATGTTAACACCAGAACAAGCGGAAAACTCAGTATACAATGCTTTAAAAGCAGGATATAGGTTAATAGATACAGCAAATGCTTATGTAAATGAAAAAGGTGTAGGTAGAGGAATTAAAAAATCAGGAATTGCAAGAGAAGAAATATTCTTAGAAACAAAATTATGGCCTGCATTTTATGAAGAAGAAGATCAGGTAGAAAGAACATTAAAAAGATTAGATACGGATTATATAGACTTATTATTAATACACCAACCAACAGGAAATTATATGAAAGCATATACAATAATGGAAAAAGCAAATATTGATATTTTTGACTTTGAGCTAACTAATGAAGAAATGCAAGAAATTGCTAAAATAAATAAGAATAGGAGATATTATCAAAGTACACCTGAATTACTTGAAAGCTATGTTCAAATGAAACCAGACTTAGATGCTCAAAAGTAGCTAAGTTGTAGGAGAGCAAGAATAATTATTTTAACATCAATAATAGGCTGTTATTTTGAAAGCCCATCATCTTGAGTGATATTTTTATAGATTGTGATAAACAGTCGAATAGATAGAGAATAAATTAAATAAATACATAGACAAGTAGATAGAAAAATTATATTAAAAAAGTAAAAAAATAAATAGAATTGTATTGATAAAAAACAAAATTTGAGGTATAAAATAATAAAGGAGGACTTAAAAAGATGAACAAGAAAGTCATAGCTTTAATTGTGGCTATTATTTTACTAATAATTATAGGTGGCGTGGCATACTTTATGAGTCAAAATTCGAGTGAAAATACCAATACAAATCAAGAAGGAGTGGCAGAACAAAACAATACAACAGGTAATAACACAGAATCAACAGGAGGAAATACGGAAATAGAAACTGGAAAGACTTTAGTGGTATATTTCTCTGCACAAGGGCATACTGAAGAAGTCGCACAAAAAATTGCAGAAAATTTAGATGCAGATATTTTTGAAATTCAACCAGTAGATGAATATACATCTGACGATTTGGATTGGACAGATGACAATTCAAGAGTAACAAGAGAGCATGAAGATGAGTCATTACGAAATATTGAACTTGTTTCTACAACAGTAGATAATTGGGCAGAATATGATACAGTATTAATTGGATATCCAATATGGTGGGGAATTGCAGCATGGCCAGTAGATACATTTGTTAAAGCAAATGATTTTAATGGAAAAACAGTTATTCCATTCTGTACATCGTCATCATCAGGATTAGGGCAAAGCGGAGAACTACTAGAAGCAGAGGCAAATGGAGGAAATTGGTTAGAAGGGCAAAGATTTAGATCTAGTCCATCAGATTCAGATATAGACAATTGGACAGACAGTTTAAAGTAAATATATTTAGATGAAAAAATCAGTGCTAATTGTAGTACAAGCAATTAGCACAAGCATCCCTTTTATTGTACAGAGAGTTACTAGAAAAATAAAATAGTAGCTCTCTTTTAATTTAAAAAACACAACAATAAAAGTACAGAATTTCAAAAGCGATGAGGCTTTGTAAATGTTTTGTGAAATTTGTTGACAATAACATAATGTGCGGCTAGAATGGTTAATAGTGTTAAGCAATATGCGAGGAGGATTATAAATGGATGCAAGAGAAAAAGCAGAAGAATTTTTTGAAGCAATAGCACAAAGAAAGAAAACTCTTATAGAAATACCACTTAATTGTTCACAAGGAGAAACCGGAACTTTATTACATCTAACATTTGCAAAAAATGGAATTTCATCAAGTGAGCTTGCAGAAGTCTTAAAAGTAAGCTTGCCTAGAGTAGCATCTGTAGTAAATTCTCTGGAATCTAAAAAGTTAATAGAAAAAATGGTGGATAGTGAAGACAAAAGAAAAACCGTAATATACATCACAAAGAATGGTAAAGAGTTAGTTTTAGCTAAAAAGGAAGAAGCAATAAATAAAATTACAAAAATAATAGAAAAACTAAATGAAGAAGACATAAATGAATATATAAGATTATCTAAAAAAATTGGTAAAATAGTGGACGAAATGTGAAACTAATACTTAAATGAGTATTAGTGAATATAGATATAAAATAAAATGAATTTTAAAAAATAGGAGATTATAGATGTTACAGATAAAAAATATTCATAAACAGTATAAAACAGGCGATTTAATACAAAAGGCTTTAGATGATGTGAGCTTAAATTTAAGAGATAATGAATTTGTTGCAATTCTTGGCCCAAGTGGCTCAGGTAAAACAACACTTTTAAATATAATTGGAGGACTAGATCGCTATGACACAGGTGATCTAATAATAAATGGAATTTCTACAAAAAAATATAAAGATAGAGATTGGGATTCTTATCGTAACCATACAATTGGTTTTGTGTTTCAAAGTTATAATTTAATACCACATCAAACAATTTTAGCAAATGTGGAATTAGCTTTAACTATATCGGGAATATCAAAAAGTAAACGAAGACAAAAGGCAATAAAAGCTCTTGAACAAGTAGGGCTTGCAAACCAACTTCATAAAAAGCCAAATCAATTATCAGGAGGGCAAATGCAAAGGGTTGCTATTGCAAGAGCTTTAGTAAATGACCCAGATATAGTTCTTGCCGATGAGCCAACAGGCGCTTTAGATAGTGATACAAGTATTCAAGTTGTGGAACTATTAAAAGAAGTAGCAAAAGACCGTTTAGTAGTAATGGTAACACACAACCCAGAACTTGCAAAAGACTATGCTACTCGTATTGTAAACATAAAAGATGGAAAAATACTTTCAGATACAAATCCATATATAATTGAAAATGAAAAATATACAAAACCGATACATAAGAGTTTAGGAAAAACAACAATGTCTTTTCTAACATCACTATCATTAAGTTTCAATAATTTAAAAACAAAAAAGGGCAGAACAATTTTAACCTCTTTTGCTGGTTCAATTGGAATTATTGGTATAGCACTAATTTTATCATTATCAAATGGTGTTAATACATATATTACTTCGGTAGAAGAAGAGACTTTAGCAGAATACCCATTGCAAATACAAAGCTCAGGAGTTGATATAAGCTCTTTGCTTACAGGAACAAATGGCAATGATGAAAACAATGAAAAAAGTGGTGATATAAATGTTAGTAAAAGAATAACTAATATGTTTTCAAAAATTAGTTCTAATGACTTAAAATCTTTAAAGCAATACCTAGAAAGCGATAATTGTCCTATAAATGAATATGCAAAAAACATAGAATATATATATAATGTTACACCTATAATTTATAGTTCAAACTTAGAAAATTTAAGGCAAGTAAATCCAGATTCTACTTTTTCAAGTCTAGGAATGGGTTCAGGAGCATCTGCTAATAGTATGATGTCTAGTATGATGAGTACAGATGTATTCTTTCAAATGCCAAAGGACACGGGTTTATATGAAAATCAATATGATGTAAAAGTAGGGAAATGGCCCACAAACTATAATGAGTGTGTTTTAGTTTTAACATCACAGGGGAACATTAGTGATTTTTTATTATATACATTGGGATTAAGAGACTATAGTGAATTACAAAATTTGGTTATTAAATTTTCAAGCGGAGAGGAAGTAAGTACTCCTGATAATTTAGGCTCATATTCTTATGACGATATTCTAGGAATTACTTTTAAATTAATTAATAATAGTGATTGTTATGAATATGATGAAGAATATAAAATTTGGCGTGATAAAACTGACAACACAGAATATATGAAAAATATTGTAGCAAATGGAGAGGATTTGAAAATAGTTGGAATTGTTCAACCAAAAGAAGGAGCAACAAGTACTATGCTGACAAGCGGAATTGGTTATCCAGCTTCTTTAACAGATTATGTTATTGAAAATGCTAAAAATAGTAAAATTGTACAAGAACAATTGGTAAATCCAGAAGTTAATGTATTTACAGGTAAAAGGTTTGATGAAATTGAAACAGAGAATTCTTTTGATATGAACTCTTTAATTGATGTAGATACAAATGCAATTGGGTCAGCTTTTAAAATAGACCAATCAAAAATAAAAATGGACTTTGGAAATTTAAATAATATATTAACACAAAATTCATTGCCAGCTCTTGATATAAATGATATTCTAAGTAATATTAAATTTTCTATGTCAAGTCAAGATATACAAAGAATAATAACTGATTTTTTAAATGGCTATGAAGAATATATACAAGATAAGCCAGAAGCAGATATCAGCAAAATAAGTAAACAATTGTCAGAGTATTTGCAGTCAAAAGAAGTTAGTGAATTATTAAATAAAAAAATTCAAGAAATCATTCAAGAAAATGGCAGTTTAACTATATCACAAGAGCAAATTCAAGAAATTGTGACAGAAATTCTAGCTGGATATGAAAAATATGTAGAAGATAATGAATTAGTAAGTGTAGAAGACTTAAACAAATACTTTATGGAATATCTTGATTCAGATGAAGCAAGAAACATTATTACCAACAATATATCACAAATAATAATATCTCAAAACTTAGACAAACAAATATCAGCTATAATGGAAGAATATATGAAAAATGTTATGGGAACAATTAGCAAAAGCATGCAGCAGCAAATGGAAGAAAGTATCCAAAATTTGAGCAAATCATTGACAGAAGCAATTAGTATAGATGAAAATGCTTTTATAGGTGCATTCAAAATGAAGATGAATGAAGAGGAATTATCAGAACTATTTAATTCACTTATGTCTAAGGAAAGTGTTACTTATGAGAGTAATTTAAAAAAACTAAATTACGCAAATTTTGATGAGCCAAGCGGAATTGATATTTACCCAAAGAATTTTGAGGGGAATAAGGAAATTACTAATTTGTTAAATGATTATAATACTAATATGCAAGAGAACGGAGAAGAAGATAAAGTGATTTCATTTTCAGACATGGTAGGAACATTAATGAGCTCTGTAACAACTATTGTTGATACAATAAGTTATGTGCTAATTGCATTTGTTGCTATATCATTAGTTGTTTCTTCTATTATGATTGGTGTAATAACGTATATTAGTGTATTAGAACGCAAAAAAGAAATTGGAATCTTACGAGCAATGGGAGCGTCTAAACATAATGTATCACAAGTTTTTAATGCAGAAACTATTATAATTGGAGCACTTGCAGGAATAATTGGAGTAGGCATTACTTTGTTGCTACTAATTCCAATAAATAAAATTATTGATTTAATTTCAAATGGGGTAAATGTTACAGCAGCATTGCCAGTTGTAGCCGCAGTTATTTTAATTGTACTAAGTGTAGTTCTAACATTGATTGGAGGCATTATTCCTTCTAGAAGAGCAGCTAAAGAAGATCCAGTATTGGCATTAAGAAGTGAGTAATGAAAAAGAATAGCTAATAATTAATAACACAAATATGAAAGATTACAAACAGTTTAAAGGGAATCATATATAATGATTCCCTTTAACAAACCTTTATACTATTCTGGTTTTAATAGGATAAGTAACAACTGTTTAAATCCTGCATCAGAGTGGGTATAATCCTTAACTTTCGAAGAATGAAATTCTACTAATCGCATATACTCTTTAGTACTTTGGATAAAGCTACCACTAGCAATCTCTTTATCGAAAACACATCCTTCAGACAGATACAACCATTCTTCTCCACAATCGTTTCCATAACGCAAATAATCCGTCACACCATTTTTAAGATAAACATGGTAGTGTGAGCCACGTCCGTATCTAAATTCTTCATAGATTCTATTGTCAACAAAAACTTGTGTGTTCGGTCTAGTCGATATTGCCTCTTCGATTAATGAAAAAATTTCAGCCGGATTCTCCCGAGTTACATAGGCTTTTTTAATTTTCATAATAGCCCTCCTTAAAATGTGTTACAAAGCCATGAAAAATTTTTCATTCCTAAAACTTGCTATATTTTGTATAACACTGATATTATAACATAAAGTTACTTATAAGTAAATAGAAATAAATATTGATACAGTTAGTCTCAAATAGTGTAGAATATTTTTTGATTTTATGGTATAATGTATATACTATTATACATAAAAGGAGGAACAGAAAAATGTCGGGAATGGAGGCCATAATGATAGCAATCTTTTTAGGATTAGTAGTTATCTTTCTCTCTTTCGTATTCTGGAGGTGGATATTTACCCTTATTAGAAAGATATTTGAGATGACGACTGATTTCTTTTGGCCACCTGGCGAAAACCGGAAAAAAGGAAAAATGGTTGCAGCACTTTTCTGGCTAGGGATAGGGATGTGTGTAATTGCACATTTCATTAGAACAGTATAAGACAAACCTCCTGAAAAACGCAGGAAGAACTTTCTTGCGTTTTTTCAAGTGCTACAGGAATGTAATTAGATAATTGGCAATTTATAAAGAGATTAGTTTGAAAGAAATAATAGAAAGTGCAAATCTCGAAGCAAATATTGATAATTCTAAAGAGTTATTAAAAAGTATAGAATAATTTCATAAATATTAGTTAAAATGTAATAAAAATAATGAATGTAATGTTTAAGTGCGTAATTTCCAATTATAAATGGTAGAAAAAAGTACGAAAAATTATTAAAATTTAATTAACAGAAGGAAAATATTTTGATTAAAATTTTAATAATGGAGGAAGCAAAATGAAGTTTAATGAAAAATTAGTAATTTTAAGAAAGCAACACAACTTATCACAAGAACAAGTTGCAGAAAAATTAAGAGTAGCAAGACAAACTATTTCCAAATGGGAATTAGGAGAAACAACACCAGAAATGGATAAACTAATTATGATAAGCGAAATATATAATATTACATTAGATGAATTAATGAAAGAAGAGAATGAAGGAAAAGTTATGAATGATCCCAATAATACTAATTCCCAAAAATTAGCAGGAATGACAATTAAGATTTTAAAGGGAATAGGGTTATTTATTCTTATATCAGTTATACTATATGTGGCTCTTATTGTAGTAGGATTTATAGCATTTAATAGAGTAGAAACAGATAGTGGTTTAAAAACAACAGTAATACAG
>CAWVME010000063.1:0-4150 GCA_963930325.1 Bacillota bacterium
ATAATTTTTGGTCTCCGCAGATAGAAGATTACTTTACTTTTGTAACATGGGACGATACAACAAATAAAAAATATGCACAAGAAGAAATACAAAGAAAAGTAGCAGAATTATATAAACAAAATAAAAAATTATACTTTATATATAGCGGAAAATGGGATGCAAGTGTTAATTGGGATGAATATGAAATTGATTATATGATAAAAAATGGATATATAGAAGAGCTTTACAAAACAGATAATGCTATAAAGGTAGAAGAAAGATACACTATTTATAGAATAACAGAAGATTATATATATAATTATAAGAAAAGAACTTAAACTTGCTATAAAAAAATATTTAACAATTTTCTATGAGGAAAAGAAAAGGAGAACTCTATGGCAAAAAAAGTAGTAATTATAGGAGCAGGTCCAGCAGGATTAACAGCAGCATATGAGTTATTAAAGGAAAACAAAGAAGAATATGAAGTAATCATATTAGAAGCGGAAAATCAAGTTGGAGGAATATCGAAAACAATTGAACATAACGGAAATAGAATGGACATAGGAGGCCATAGATTTTTTTCCAAAAACGATTCTGTTATGAACTTTTGGAAAGAGCTTATGCCAATTCAAGGTGAAAATTCTTATGACGATAAACTTTTAGAAAGAGAAAAAAAATTAGACTCTAATGGACCAGACCCAGAAAAAGTAGACAAAGTTATGCTAATACGAGACAGAGTTTCTAGAATTTATTATCTAAAAAAATTTTTTGATTATCCAGTAAAATTAAAAGCAGAAACCCTAAAAAACCTTGGAATAAAAAGTACATTCAAAGCAGGAGGAAGTTATTTAAAAGCAGTACTAAAAAAGAAAGAAGAAAAATCACTAGAAGACTTTTATATAAATCGATTTGGAAGAACATTATATGAAATGTTTTTTGAAAAATATACTGAAAAATTATGGGGAATTCATCCTTCCAAAATATCTCCAGATTGGGGTGCACAAAGAGTAAAAGGGCTATCAATTTTAGCTGTTGTAAAAGATATATTCGGAAAGAAATTAGGGAAGAAAAAAAATACGGAAACATCATTAATTGAACAATTTTGGTATCCAAAATATGGTCCAGGACAATTATGGGAAACACTAGCAGAAAAAATAGAAAATTTAGGTGGAACAATAAAAAAACAATGTAAAGTAATTGGTGTTAACACTTGCAAACAAAAAGTTACAAGTATAAAATATATGGAGAAAGAAGAAGAAAAAAATATAGAAGTAGATTATGTATTGTCCAGTATGCCATTACAAGAACTTATTATAGCAATGCCTGAGAAAAATAAAGAAATAGAAGAAATTGCAAAAGGATTAATTTATAGAGATTTCATAACAATTGGATTGCTACTAGACAAAATCAATTTAGAAAATAAAACTAATATAAAAACTATAGGAAATATCGTTCCAGACTGTTGGATTTACATGCAAGAACCAGAAGTAAAAATGTGTAGAATACAAATTTTTAATAACTGGTCTCCCTATATGGTAAAAAACATAGAAAATAGAATTTGGATTGGTTTAGAATATGTCTGTTCTGAAAAAGACGAAATATGGAAAATGCCAGAAGAAGAATTTAAAGAGTTTGCAATAGAAGAACTTAGGAAAACAGGAATTCTATCTAAAGAAAATAAAGTATTAGACTTTCATATAGAAAAAGTAAAAAAAGCATATCCAGCTTATTTTGGAACATATGATAAAATAGAAAAAATTAAAGACTATATTAATAAATACGAAAATATATTTTGTATTGGCAGAAATGGACAGCATCGATATAATAACATGGATCATTCAATGTTAACTGCAATAGAAGCGGTAAAATATATAAAACACTTGGGAAACTCAAAAAATGCTATTTGGAATGTAAATGTTGAAAAAGAATATCATGAGGAAAAGAGCAAGAATTAGGAGGTAAAAACTTGGGAAAACTAGTTGTAATTGATGGAAATAGTATATTAAATCGAGCTTTTTATGGAATTATGGGAAACAAAATGCTTATGACAGCAGATGGGACTTATACAAATGCTATTTATGGATTTTTAAGCATCTTATTTAAAATAACAGAAGATGTAAAACCAGAATACTTGGCAGTAGCTTTTGACTTAAAAGCTCCTACGCATAGGCATAAACTATATGATGGATATAAAGCAACTAGAAAAGGAATGCCAGAAGAACTTGCAGAACAAATGCCAATTTTAAAAGAAATATTAAAAGCTATGAATATAACTATTATAGAAAAAGTAGGGTATGAAGCAGACGATATTTTAGGAACATTGGCACGAGAAGGTACAGAAAAAGGACTACAAGTAATTTTACTTACAGGAGACAGAGACTCATTTCAACTTGCTAGTGATAATGTAACTATTCGTATTCCAAGAACAAAAATGGGAAAAACAGAAGAAGAAGACTTTGATAGAAAAAAGGTTATTGAAGTATATGGAGTAGAGCCACAAAAGTTAATTGAAGTTAAAGGGTTAGCAGGAGATACTTCAGATAATATTCCAGGAGTAGCTGGAATAGGAGAAAAAACTGCTTTAACTCTGATTAAAGAGTACAATTCTATAGAAGAGTTATATCAGAAAATAGAAGAAAATAGTGACAATATAAAAGGAAAAACAAGAGAAAAATTAGTAGAAAACAAGGACATGGCTTTCCTTTCTAAAACATTAGGGACTATTGATACACATGCTCCAATCGAAGTAAACTTAGAAGAAATCAAAACAAAGGAATGGAATGTAGAAAGGGTTACAGAACTTTTTAAAAGATTAAGATTTAATAGATTTTTGGAAAGGTTTTCTTTAGTATCTGAAAAAAAATCTTCTATAGATAATATATGTATAGAGAAAATAGAAAATCAAGAAAAAACTGATGAACTAAAAAATAGAATACATGAGACCAAAGAATTTTATTATTACTTGTCTACAAAAGACACAGACGAAATTGAAATTATTCAAGAAAAAATTTATGCTATTAGTATTTACGATGAAAAAGAAAAAAAGGTTTATTATACACATAATATAGAAGAATGGAAAGATATTATAGAATCAGAAGAAATAAAAAAATGCAGTTCAAAATTAAAAAAACAATATATTTTATTTAAACAAATAGGAATAGAGCCAAAAAACTTGATGTTTGATGTTGAAATAGCAGGATACATATTAAATGCTATTTCTGGCAAATATAAAGTAGAAGAACTGGCTTTAGACTATTTAGATATAGATATAGCAGACTACTTACAAAAAGTTGGAAAAAAGAATGAAGAACAAATTAATTTATTTGTTAAAACAGAGGAAGAAGAAGACTTAACAGATGGCGTGTATGCTTATGCTATTTATTATTTAAAACAAAAGTTAGAACAAGAACTTAGCAAAACAAAACAATTAAAACTTTTCGAAACAATCGAAATGCCACTTGTAGAAGTATTAGCAAATATGCAATATATTGGTATATATGTAAACAAAGAAGAATTATTAGAATTTGGAAAAAAACTACAAGAAGATATATCAATGCTTACAAAGGATATCTATAATTTAGCAGGAACTGAATTTAATATTAATTCGCCAAAGCAATTAGGAGAAATTCTATTTGAAAAATTGGAATTGCCAATTTATAAAAAAACAAAAAGCGGTTATTCTACTGATGTAGAGGTACTAGAAAAATTAAAGAAAGAGCATCCAATTGTAGAAAAAATATTGGAATACAGAGCATTAACAAAACTAAATTCAACTTATGTAGAAGGTTTAATTCCGTATATTAATCAAAAAACTGGAAGAATTCACTCTTATTTTCATCAAACAGTAACTGCTACAGGAAGAATTAGTAGTACAGAACCAAATTTACAGAACATTCCAACTAGAGTAGAACTAGGTAAAAATTTGAGAAAGGTATTTAAGGCAAAAGAAGGGAGTATTTTTATTGATGCGGATTACTCACAAATAGAACTACGAGTATTGGCACATATTTCTGGAGATAAAAATATGATTGAAGCATTTAAAAAGGATGAAGACATTCATGCACAGGTTGCTTCTAAAGTATTTGATGTACCTATAGAAGAAGTTACGAAAGAACTAAGAGGAAAGGCAAAAGCTGTAAATTTTGGAATTGTTTATGGAATTAGTGATTTT
>CAWVME010000064.1:0-10623 GCA_963930325.1 Bacillota bacterium
AGTTTTCTGTTTGACGAATATGTTGTCAAAGTTTTTGTTTTTTGTTTTTTGCTTTTTTGGAATAACAGTCTTTATGTGAAAAATGAGGCCGACCTTGGAACAGTTTTGGCTTTTTCTTTATTTTAGTGTGTATCTATATTTATTTTTTCCTCTTTCTTAAACGCCTTGGAGGACGCATATTTTTCACATAATGCTGTTATTTGGGTTTGAATTAGCAATTTCATCGATGTAGCGGGCGAACAATGTTCGCCCCTACAGGTGTTCTACAGTTTTGCCAAGTTATTTGCAATTATTTCAGTTTGTTATTTCCAATTTTTTTGAAGAGCAAGAGGACAATATATGTGTTCTATAATTTTTAGTTCAGGCAGTTAAGGCAATTTATATTCTTCAATTTATAATTTCCAATTAAAATTAATGGTTAAATTATTTAACTCTTCTCTTAACGTTTCGCTCATTGTTATAGCTTCCCATTCTGCTAGGGTTCCTGTATAATTAATAGTAGTCAATTTGTCACTATTATAAAATATATCCTCGTTAATCTCTGTCACTGTTTTAGGTATAGTTACAGTGGTTAATTCATCACAACTACCAAATGCATCATATTCTATTCTTTCTACTCCATTTGGAATTTCAATGCTAACCAATTTGTCACAATTTAAAAAATATCCGCTTGGGATTTCTTTAATTTTGTTTGGAAGCACTACCTTTTCTAACACTGGATTGCTGTAAATGCCTCTGTTGCTTTCAATAATTTTTTCTACTGTATTTGGAAAAATAATTGTTTTTACATATGGTAATGTTTTACATACATTATAATCACGTGGATCTTTCCCTGCAGCAAACAAATTTACTTCTGTTATTTCATATAGTTCTCCCTCAATTTCTACTTGATATGGTATTACTAAAATATCTGATATTATAGTTCCATTATACCTAATGGAATAATTCGTATCTGCAAGCGTGTATTCTCCGGTATCTTCATTATAACCATCTCCATTACAATATTCTTGTTTTATTCTTTTTATTCTTGCTTTTGGCAAATCTCCTTCTGATGTTGCTAGTAATGATGTTGAACTTAATGAAGCTGTGGTAGTTGTAATTGGCTCATATTCAAATAATTCTGTTGGAGCTATTTTCCCTTCTAATCCTGGTTCACTATAAATTCCTCCATAGCTTCCATTTGTATCTGTTCCTGATTCACCTTCTGCTGTTACTTCTCCGTATTCTATATCTATTTCAAATGTTTCATCTCTATGAATTACTGTCCATTTGTCTGTTCCTTTTTCCGTTATTTGTGCTCCAATGTCGTTTAAATTATTTTCTAGTTTTGTTAAATCCATATTTCCAACATTGTCAATACTTTGCATTGATGCTACTGTTACTTCTTCAAAAGCTGTTGTTCTATTATGCTCTCTTTCAGCTTCTTGTGCCTGTCTAATTAATCCTCTTCTTCCAGCTAGAGAACTTAATGTAATTCCTGCTAATATTACTAATACTATAATTGTTATTACAAGAGCAATTAATGTTATACCTTTATTGTTTTTAATCCTTTTCATTTGTTTCCTCCTATTTTATTTTAGTTGTGAAAATTAGTTTCTTAAAGTGCATATATAACTATTATACTGTCACACATGCCACTATTGCTTTATACCATTTTTCACACTTTTATTTTATCATCTACTTATTTTTATTTCAACTATTTAGGATGCATTTTGATATTATTTTTTCTGTGTCCCTTTTTCATCATCGTCATCACAGTCTTCATGGCAATTAGAACAATTTCCAGAGCATCCATATTCTTCTTCATTCCAATCTAGTTCAATTACATTGTTGCATTCTGGGCATATAATTTCTTTTCTATTTTCATCAACTTCAGCTGTAAATTCATAATTGCAATATGGACAAATAATATTAAACTCTTCTTGTTCTTCCAAATAAATATCTCTTTCTATATCATTTAAAATATCTTCTAATCCGTTCACTTTTCTATCAGTTTCTTCTTGTTTTTTTTCGATAATTTCGAGCCTTACTTCATTTACTTCTAAAATTTTTTCTAATTGTCCCATAAACAAAGAAGTAATTTTAAAAATTTGTTCTTTCACATAATTTAACTGTTCTTTATTTGTAATGTTTTTTTCTAAATCTTCTATGATTTTTTTGTATTCATTGTTTAGCTCTTGCATTTTCTTCCTCTTCCTTTTTAGTTTTCATAAATAAAAAACGTAACTAGAAAAATTCGTTTTATTCCTCCAATTACGTTTTTATGCTTAAATTCTTTCCATATATTCCCCAGTTCTAGTGTCAATTCTTATAAAGTCTCCTGTATTTACAAATAGGGGCACATTAATAGTTGCTCCTGTTTCTAATGTTGCTGGTTTTGTTGCTCCTGTTGAAGTGTTTCCACTAAATCCAGGTTCTGTATATGTAACTTCTAATTCAACAAATATAGGAGGTTCTATTGCAAAAACATTCCCTTTAAAAGATAAAATTTTTACAGACATGTTTTCTTTCACAAATCTTAATGCATCTCCTAATTGTTCTTTATTTAATGGTAATTGCTCATATGTTTCATTATCCATAAAATAATATAAGTCTCCATCATTATATAAATATTGCATATCTCTTTTATCTACTGTTGCACCTTGTAATTTTTCAGATGGATTAAATGTTTTTTCAAGTACGGAACCATTAATTACATTTTTTAATTTAGTTCTAACAAAAGCAGCTCCTTTTCCTGGTTTTACATGTTGAAATTCAACTACTTTATAAACTGAATTATCCATTTCAAATGTTGTTCCGTTTCTAATGTCTCCTGCCATGTATACTTCTGCCATAATAAATCTCCCTTCAATTTCTTATTTTATCCTTTATATTTTACTACTTTTTTCCTTTTATTGCAATACTTGTATAAAAATTTTATGGCGGGCGAACATTGTTGCCCCTACACTTGTATTCTACAATATTTAAATTTGTATCAGTGTGTGTTGTATGCAAACGCTGTTTGTACTACATTTATGCTCTACATTCCTACAATTACATAATCTTTTTGTGATACAGTTAAAGCTTGGCAATCATTTTTACGTATTAATACTGTATCTTCTATTCTTACTCCGAATTTTCCTGTAACGTAAATTCCAGGTTCATTTGTTACAATCATATTTTCTTTTAAGTACTGATTGTTGTTTAAAGAAATAACTGGACACTCATGTATCTCCATTCCCACTCCATGTCCTAATGCATGTGCTTGCATAAATCCCTTTAGTTTAAAACTATTTTCAACTAAATTACTCAAAATTTTTATATTTGCCATATCTTTTAACTCTGTTAAAATAGAATTCTGATTTTCTAATACTAAGTCATAAATTGGTTTTATTTCTTCTGGCACATATTTTACAAAAACAGTTCTAGTCATATCAGAGCAATATCCCTTATATTTGCAACCAAAGTCTAGAGTAATTACATCTCCTTCTATAATCTTTCTATCAGTTGGTATAGCATGTGGCATAGATGAATTTGGTCCAGAAGCCACAATACTATCAAAAGCTAACCCATCTGCTCCATTTAATCGGAAATATTTTTCTATTTCTAGAGCAATCTCGTTTTCTGTCATCCCTATTTTAATATAATTCTGTAAGTGTAAGAAACAGTTATCTGTAATTCTACACGCCTTTTTAATTTTTTCTATCTCATCTGCTTCTTTTATAATTCTTAAATTTTCTATAATATCTTCTGTTTCTACTAAATTTACTTTATAGTATTCTAATAACTTTTTGTATTTTTTATAAGTTACACTTCCTTCTTCAAAACCTATATTTTTGCATAAGGCAAAAAAATTCTCATAATCGTATTTAGAAACATTTCTTCTATCATAAATTACAATTTCATCTTCTATTGTAATGGCTGTATTTGCAGCTTCTATATAACGGCTATCTGTAATATAAATATTTTCTTTTCTAGTAAGAAGTAAAGTTCCTTCTGCTTTAATTCCAGTTAAGTATTGTATATTTAAAGGATTCGTTATAATCATTCCCTGCAAATTCATAGCACTTAATTTGCTTCTTAAATACTTAATTTTTTGGTTCATTTTTGATTTCATCCCTCCATTCGTTTTTATGCTCTATTTAAGCCTAGTGTAAAAATAGTAAATAAAATAGAAATAATATTTCCAAATGGCACAAATATCATAATAAATGCTGCTATTACAATAAAAGGTCCAAACGGAATATAATCACTTGTTTTCTTTATTTTAAAAGCAATTAATAATATGCTTAATATTGCACCTATTAAAAATGACAATATTGCTACTATTCCTATATTCATCGCTCCAAAATAAAGTCCTAATGCTCCCATAAGTTTTACATCTCCAAAGCCCATTGCTTCTTTTCCTGCTATTAGTCCTCCAATAAGAGTTATTAGTAAGAATATCCCTCCTCCAACTAAAGCACCTAATAACATATTAATTGCTAGATTATAATTTGTAAATCCATATATAAATGTAAATACAAGTCCAATTTCAAATAAAGTAAGATTTAATCTATTAGGAATAATTTGCTTCTGATAATCAATCACGAATACAGATAAAAGCATTGGTGTGAGAATAAATGCTTTTATTAAATCTAAGTTCTGAAAAATTCCTTCTCTTATTCCATACTTATATAAAATTCCTATATATAATGTTGCTGTTATAAGCATGAGTATATAATTAGATTTTATTCTTTTTTCTTCTCTTGAAAATATTTCCATTGAAAATACTTTCTTTTCTTCTACTAGTCTTTGGTTCATCCAATGAACAAATTGCCCAATTCCTAGTCCTATTACTCCCACTAACACATAAATTAGTATGTGTACATCATTAAAATACATCTTTTGTTCCCCTTTTCTTTTCATATCGTTTAATAAAAAATTGTTCTATTGGTCTTTTCAGCCTTGTAATCCAAATATCTTTTTCATTTAAAGGCTTAACCAGAATAGAAAACATTTTTGCATGATTGGCTCCTAAAACATCTGTAAATAGTTGATCTCCTACTACAGCTATATTCTTTTCCTGTAAATTCATTTTCTTTTTTGCTTTTTTAAATCCACATTTAAGTGGTTTTTTCGCAAAATAAAAATAATCTTCAATTTGTAATTTATTTGCCACCATTTGTATCTTTTCTACTTTGTTTGAATTTGATACAATACACAATTTCATATTTTGCCTTTTCATTTCTTCTATCCAATCTTTAACACCTTCTAAAATGTTTTGATTAAAATCAATTAGTGTGTTATCTACATCTAAAATCAGACCTTTTATTTGGTTTTCATTTAATATATTAACAGTTATATCTTTTACTGAATTTAAATATAAGTTTGGCTCTAATAACATTGCTTTCTCCTAAATTTTTATTATGCATACTTTACATTTTACATTATATTATCAGTATGTTTAATTTTTGTCAATTTTTATTTACAAATTTATTCCAATGATATATACTTTTGTTGAATTTAATGGAAGGAAATATACTATGAATGCAGAAGAAATTGAAGTAAGAAAAAGCTATAATCGAAAACTGTATCCTATTTATAAAATGCTTTCTTGGGATTTGTTATTTCATGTTGCAATTATTTTCGTTTACCTAACTAATGTAAAAGGTCTTAGTACTGCTGACGTGTTTTTTGTTGATGCACTATATACTGCCTTTAAATTTATTATGCAGATTCCTGCTGTTGTTATTGTAGATCGTTTACGGAAAAAGAAAAAGTTTAATTTTAGCTAATGCTCTACTTTCTTTATATATTTTTATTTTGATTTTGCCTTGTAATTTAACTTTTATTATTTTCGCCAATTTTATTGAATCAGTTGGTTTTGTAATAAAAGCATTAGCTGAGTCTAATTTGCTTTATGATTGCGTTCCTCATTCTGAAAATAGAAGTAAACAGTTTAGTAAAATTGATGGACATGGTTGTGCTCTATTTTATATATTTGATGCAATAAGTTGTGTAGCCACAGGTTTCTTATACGCTATAAATCCTTATATTCCAATGTTTTTGTGTTTATCATTTTGCTTGATTGCAACTATTTTATCTTATTATTTTAAAGAAATTCCAAAATCAAAATCTTTTAAAGAAGAAAGCACAAATTTAAAGGATTATTTAAAAGGTCTAAAATATTCTTTTAGGTATATTTTAAAATCAGATCGTTTAAAAAGTTTAATTTTATTTTGTGGAATTTTCTTTGGTTTTATTAATTTACTTAACTCTTTACGTAGAAGTTTGTTACAAGATATTGGTATCGAAGCTCAGTATTTGGGAATTATATTTGCTTGTATGGGTATATTTTCGGCTGTAGCAGCAGATAAAGAAAACTGGTTTAATAAAGTTTTCCATAATAAATTTTTAGCCTGTTGTGCGATTATTTTAACATTTTCTGCTATTTTTTCAGGATTAGCTGTAATTATTCCGCTTACAAGGGCTTTTGTAATAGGATTTGTTTTGCTTATGTTTGCTATTCAGCATATTATTAAAGGTGCTTATTTTACTTTAAACAAAAAATATTTAAGCAGTTTTTCTACTTCTAGTTTACGAACTAAAATTTATTCTGTTAATAATATGTTAGAAGCAATTTGTGCTACTATTACCTCTTTTACTTGTTCATTTTTATTAGGCTATATGTCAACCGCTTATGCAACTGTAATATTGGGTTGTATATTCACTTTAATTTTACTTCGAATACTAGCTTATATGAAGCCAAGAGTTGGCTTAAAACCTGAACAATATAAGAGAAACGATATTCCTATAGAAGTCCAATAAAAAACACCCCGCAAAAAATGCAGGATGTTTTTTCATTCATAATGTTTTTACTCTTTAATCCATAATGTATGATGATAAGTTTCGTTTGTTGTTTTATAATCTATAGAAAATATAGAATTGTCATTCCACATTTGCCTATAGCTACCTATTACTACACAAGTAGCATATGAATATGGTATTCCTTTTGAGTAAATTATTTCCGTCTCTTCTGTAATAGTTTGGTATGTTTCTTCTCCACTATCATTTATATAATAATAGCCATCCAATTCTTCTAATAACTGTGCAATTGGACGTTGCTCTACATATATTGGAGCTACCTCACTCTCATAGTGAATTTTGGTTGGATAAGAAATAAAAAATATAAGTATGGATAATCCGACAATCAACTTTTGCCATTTAGAATATTTTGAAGAATTTTCAGCTAAATGCCCTTTCTTAATTTTTTGTGTGAAAACTATTACATCACTCATACTCAGTAAAAATACAATAAGAAGGACCCATAGAGCTAGAGTATTTCTTTGATACATGTACAAACTTACAACACCCGCAATTCCTATCAGTTCTAATTTTAGCAGCCCATTTACAGAATTGCTTTTTTCCCGTATTACCTGTACAGCTGTTGGTCCTATTTTACTTATTGCATAAGTCAGTCCTCCAAAAACAGCTATGTCTATCAACAAACCAACTATAATTGCCAATTTTTCCATTATGAATGACATCTCCTTTTTTTCTTAAGTTTTGTATTTTATGTATTATAAACTAGCTAAATAAGCTAGGAATAAAAAGGAAATTTATATAAAAAGGCTCTTAGCCTTTGTGTATTTATTATACCATTTTTTGGTTGTACTTGCAAACTTTTTATGTTTATTTTAAATGTTTTTTTCTGTTTTCACACTTTTTAAATTTATTTATATCTTCTCACACTTAATTTAATAATTTCATCCATGTTATCATCTTTTGCTGCTTTATTTTTTCGAATTGCTCCGCATTTTTTACATTGAAATATAATTACATATCCCTTTTTGTTATCTGTTTCTATTCCTATTGGTTCTAACATTCCATGGCATTTTTCTTGTCTATCTCCAGGATTTATATCTACATGTTTCGAATGTAAGCAATATGGGCAATGATTTCTGCAAGAGTACCCTAGCTTTTTTACTTTTTTTCCACAGTTTTCACATATAAACTCTTCATCTATTTCTGTAAACCTGCTGTACATAATTTCCTCCCTAGTATTCAAAAACTCCTCCACCAATAAATTCTCGTAATAATGAGTTTTTTGGCACATCCTCTTCTGATATAGTCTCAAAATATCTTAAAAAGTCATACAATCTTCTTGCCTCAGTATATTCTGCTTCTTTTCTATCAATTTCTTCTAATAA
The DNA here is from genome assembly GCA_963930325.1 of Bacillota bacterium. GTDB lineage: Bacteria > Bacillota > Clostridia > TANB77 > CAG-508 > CALXJM01. Next base: position 8,172 of record CAWVME010000064.1, read on the forward strand.
TGGCAATGCATATTGTTTTAATACTCCTAATTCATAAATCAACGAAGTATTAAACATGCTGTCTGCTTCTTCTTGATATGGAAATATATTTTTTTCCTCTCCTCTTCTTACAGAGTCCCACATTTTTAGTGTATGCAAAGCAGAATAACCTCTAAATTGATGGTCTCTTACAATTCTACGAATTAGTCTTGAATCTGTTGTAGATATTCTATTAAAATAGTCTACGTTTAAAACCGTCAATGCACTAATATAAATTTTGTGCTTTTGTTCTCTTGGGATACTATTAGTTAATTTATCATTTAAGCAATGAATTCCTTCTATTACAAGCACCTCATCTTCTTTAAGTTGCATTGTTTTACCATTAAAAACTTTAACCCCTTCTTTAAAATTAAAAGTTGGCACTTCTACTACTTCACCTTTTAATAATCTAGAGATGTTATCATTAAATAGTTTCAAATCGATTGCTTCAATACATTCAAAATCATACTGTCCATTTTCATCTTTTGGATTGTCTTTTCTTTCTACAAAATAATTATCTACTGAAATAGTTACTGGTTTTATTCCATTAATTTTCAGCTGAATTCCTAATCTTTGTGCAAAAGTAGTTTTTCCAGAGGAAGATGGTCCTGCAATTAATACCATTTTTACTTTTTTGTTTTTTACAATTTCATTCGCTATTTCTGCAATTTTCTTTTCATGTAATGCCTCATCAATTAAAATAGCTTCTCTAATTTTTCCATCTTGTACTACTTTATTTAATTTGTGCAATGTATGAATATCTAAATTCTTATGCAATTTTTTATAATCATCCAAAGCCCTTAATAGTTTTAAATTTTCTTTGTATTCTCCTATTTTACTAGGATTTTCTATACTTGGATATCGAATTAAAAAACCATTTCTATATGCTTCTATATCAAATATTTTCATGTAGCCTGTACTAATTGGTAAAACTCCATAGAAATAATTGTAGTAATCTCCACAATAATATAATGAAACATATTCCTTTTCTTTAGCGTAAAGTTGTAATTTCCCCTTATTGCTGCCTGTCACCTCATAAAATGTTTCGGCTTCTTCTTTATCCATTTTTATTTTTCGTATAGCTAAATCGTCTTGAATAATTTCTTTCATTCTATTTTTTATTCGTTTAGTATTTTCCTCTGTCATTTCTAAATTGCTCACTTCGCAAAATAGTGCATTTGTTAATTGGTATTGCACTGTAATTAAAGCTTCTGGATAAATTTCAGCAAAAGCTTTTCCCATTATATAGAGCAAGCCTCTCCTATAAATTCTTAACCCTTCTTTATTTGTTATATCTAGCAGTTCTATCTTCGCATCTTCTGTTAATTCATGTTTTAACGAAACAAGTTCATTATTGCATTTACATGCAATTACAATATTCGGATTTGAAGCAATTTCTTCTTCAAAAACTTCTTTTACCGTCTTTATTTCCTTTAATTCAGTTATTTTACCCTTGTATTCAATTTTCATTTACTACCTCCGTTTTTTCTTTTTGTTACATGTTCTATTGTATATCTTATGCTCATTTTCGTCAACTTATAATCATTCTTTTAATTTATATTCATTAAAACTATGGAATATTTTTCTTATTCTAGGATATATTATTACTAAAATGGAGGGATATTTAGTGAATAAGCAAAGAATTCAAGAAATTTTAAAAAGCAAAGAAATACAAGAAGTTTACTATAACGAAAAACCTGTCTGGATACAGGAAGTAAGGGATAATATTGCTAAAATAGGTTTTGTTAACAGTGGCGTTGAAAAAGACGTTTTCATCGAAGATTTATATGAGGAAAATTTGTATGATGAAAATCATTAGAAAAGACAGTATTATTGAGCACTAGAAAAGCGGGCCTCAATTGTGGCCCGCTTTTTGTTACCATGCTTTGATGTAAGATATTACAACATTAATCTTTGACTTGATGTTGTTTTTTATTTCTGGGAAACTCACAACATCACGTACCAAGTAATATCCCCAATGGATCACTTGTAGCAAAAAGCCATCGAGTTCTTCAGCGAGTTCTTTCTGGTTCCGCCCCGTCGTTAATTCCGCTTTTTCAATCAAGTCCTTGATGTGGTAGTTGCCACATCTCTTTGCCTTCATATAGAAGACATCACACAACAGATCTTCAACCCATTCGTAGTTCTCTTCTTCTACTCCGAAGCTATGCCATAGCTCTTTGAAAAAGCTCTTAGTCTTGTTACGAAAGCCAGAGATTTCTTCCTCCGTTGGGTGAATTTCAAAGTAGCGTTCAAACGCCCTTTTGGCTTCACTTTGAAAACTCCCAAGTGTCCCACCTTCCTTCAAACATTCCTCAAGTGCCTCGTGCAACTGCTGTCTCCATGTCATGTTAGGTAACCTCCTTTATTTTTTATACTTTTATTATATCATTTTTTGTACGTTTTGGAAAGCCATTTATGTATTAATAGCCTG
>CAWVME010000065.1:0-14439 GCA_963930325.1 Bacillota bacterium
TGCAGATGGCCGGAATCGAACCGGCACGGTTTATTCAACCGCAGGATTTTAAGTCCTGTGCGTCTGCCAGTTCCGCCACATCTGCATGTGATTTTCACTGACATTTGCAATTATACTACGCATAAATAAAAATTGTCAATACTATTTTGAAATTATTTTAAAAATATTTTCTGGCAAAATAAATAAGATATAAGTACAAATAAAAAAATAAATAACTCAGAAGCTCTTGTTATAATAGTACAAGAGCTTCTGAGTATAGTATATGACTATTCAACCTTACTTCCACAATTAGGACAAGTGGAAACATTTTCATTAATTGTAGTATTGCAATTAGGACAGGTTTTTTCAGTAGAAACTTTTACTTCAACAGGTTTTGCTTCAATATTTTCATTTCCTTTTAATTTTTCACCGCAGGAACTACAAAAACTAGATTGAATAGAGTTCTCGCTGCCACATCTTGGACAAAGTACAATACCTTTTAAAACAGACAATTGATTTTTGTACACTTCTATTTTATCATATGCTTCCTTAACTTCGGCACATAATACTTTCAAATCACTATCTTCTGTAATTCCGTATTTTTTATAAAAGGTTTTTCCAATTTCATAGAATTTTTTCTCAATAAGTGATTCTTCCTTAGAAATTTGAGAATTTAATTTAGCAACCTCTGTTAGGTCTTTAGTCTTTTTTGCTACATCTTTACTAGTACTTGAAATAGTATTTCCTAATTTTTCAAAAAAATCCATAATAGCCTCCTTTTTATATGAATTACTATATCATATCGTATGTAAATTTACAATAATATTACGCTAAAGTAACAAAAAATAGAAAAATACATATAATATGGTAGAAAATGAAATATTGTTCAGATGGAGGAGAACATGGCAGAATTTATTTTAAATAGCATTTTATGGACATTAGCCTTATATGGACTGATAGAAATTATCAAAGTTTTTATATATACTTTTACATATAAAAGAGTAGATTCGGAAGGAATTTATCTTATAATCGCAGTGAAAAATGCAGAGCAAAAAGTAGAAGGAATTATAAGAGGAATTTTATTCCATAATTTTTATGTGAAAGAAGAGCACATTCAGAATGTAATTATTACAGATTTAGGTTCTACAGATGAAACGGCTAGGGTACTAGAAAAAATGAAAAAGGATTATAATAATATCCAAATTATGGACTGGGAAGAATGCAAGAAAAAAGTCGAAAAAATGTAGAGAAACTTAGTTTAATTTACTTGCCAACAGAACACTTTTTTGATACACTAAAGATATTCATATAGGAGGAAATAAATTGGAAATAAAAGGACAGGTAGAAGAAATTATTTATCAAAATGAACTTAATAGCTATACTATTTGTAATATGAAAGTAGATGGAGAATTAATTACTGCAGTAGGATATCTTCCTTTTATTGTAATAGGAGATACGGTAAAGCTAAATGGAAAATATGTAGTGCATCAAGAATATGGAGAACAATTTAAAATTGACACTTTTGAAAAAATAATGCCCGAAACTTTAGATGGATTAGAGAAATATTTGGGAAGTGGAATTATTAAGGGAATAGGTCCAAGTACAGCACAAAAAATTATAGAAAAATTTGGAGAAGAGACTATTCATATATTCAAATGTAATCCGGAAAAGTTATCTTTAGTTAAGGGAATTTCGAAAACGCGTGCTTTGGAAATGGCAGAAGAATTTAATGAAAAGTGGGAATTATGGCAAATTGTTGGATTTTTAGAAAAATTTGGAATTAGTGCTAACAATGCAAAAAAAATATACGATACTTTAGGGAAAAATGCAATAGAAGAAATTGAAAAAAATCCATACATATTAGTAGATATAAGTTATGGAGTAGATTTTAAAAAAATTGACAAAATTGCTATGGAAATAGGAATAGCAACTAATAATGAAAAAAGAATAGAGAGTGCTATTAAATATGGAATTATTTTATCTACATATAATGGACATACTTGTGTAGTAAAAGAGAATTTGGTTAGTTTTATGGAACAACTTCTGAACGTTCCCATAGAAGATATTGAAAATGGAATAATTAATTTGAAGGTAAAGAAAGAAATTATAGTAGAAAAACGTGAAGAGGGAGAATGGATTTATTTATATCCGTTTTATAAAGCAGAGAAAAATATCGCAGAAATTATTCAAATTTTTAAAAAAAGTAAAAACGTAAAAAAAATAGAAAAGATACAAGAAGAACTAAAAAAACAAGAAAAACAATTTGGGATTGAATTATCAGAAAAGCAAAAAGAAGCTATAGAAACTGTTAATGAAAATAACATTTGTGTTATCACAGGAGGACCAGGAACAGGAAAGACTACCATAATAAAAAATATTATAGAATTATATAAAATGCATAAGAAAAAAGTAGTTTTATGTGCGCCAACAGGACGAGCTGCTAAAAGAATGAGTGAAACAACAGGAGAAGAAGCAAAAACAATTCATAGACTTTTAGATATTGGTAAAATAGAAGAAGATGATAAAATAGAAAGTGTAGATGCAGACATTGCGCCAATTGATGCTGATGTTATAATTATAGATGAAATGTCTATGGTAGATCTTTTCTTGATGAATTATATAATGAAAAGTGTTTACATAGGCACTAAACTAGTTCTGGTAGGAGATGTAAACCAATTGCCATCAGTTGGACCGGGAAGCGTTTTAAAAGACATTATTGATTCTGGGACAGTAGAAACTGTACAATTAAATCATATTTTTAGGCAAGCTGCCAAAAGCCATATTATTGTAAATGCACATAATGTGAATAATGGTGAACCTTTTGTAAAAAAGCATGGAGAAGAAGTAAGCGATTTTTTCTATATTAATGAAACTAATCAAGGAAAAATATTACACAATGTAGTTACTCTTTGCAATGGTAGATTAAAAAATTACGGAGATTATGATTTCTTTAAAAATATTCAAGTATTAACACCAACTAAAAAGGGAAAACTAGGAACAAAAGAGCTAAATAAGGAATTACAAGCGCAACTCAATCCAGAAAGTGAATGGAAAAGACAGAAAAATTATGGAGAAGTAGTTTTTCGAGAAGGCGATAGAATTATGCAAATAAAAAATAATTATGATATTTATTGGGAAAAAGACGAAGAAAATGGTACAGGAGTTTTTAATGGAGAAATGGGATATATTTCCAAAATAGATGAAACCAACAAACAAATGAAAATCACATTTGATGACGAAAAAGTAGCATGGTATAGCTACACAGAATTAGAACAAATTGAACATGCATATGGAATTACCATTCATAAATCTCAGCGGAAGTGAGTTTGATGTTGTGGTTATGGTAATACCGCAAACAGCACCTATGTTATTAACAAGAAATTTATTATATACAGGTCTAACAAGGGCGAAAAAACTATTAATTGTAATTGGGGCAGAAAGAACAATTGAATATATGATACAAAATGCAGACAGTAAAATTAGAAACACAGGATTAAAATATAAATTAATGAATGTATAAAAAGGAGTTCATATGCTTGATTTTTTTCTGGATTTGCTATACCCAAGGACATGTGGAATTTGTGGTAAAATACATGAAGAATATTTATGTAAAAAATGTGAAAAAAATTTGGAAAAATTATCACATCATAAAATTTATAAAAGTAAATTAAAGCCGATTAGTTATCATGCTTATGTATTTCCGTATGATGGAGAAATACGAGAAAAATTGATTACTTATAAATTTCATGAACAAGCCTATTTATATCAAACATTTGCAAAGATTATTTTAAAAAGTGAAAACTTGTGTAGATTTATAAAAAAATATGATATAATTATTCCGATATCTATACATAAAAAAAGAAAAAAACAAAGAGGATATGATCAAACCGTTCTTATTGCTAAAGAAATAGCAAAAAAACTAGAGATAAATATAAAATTAGATGTATTAGTAAAACGAAACAATATTCAACCTCAAAGTTCACTTAATAAATGTCAAAGAAGACAGAATATTAAAAATGCATACCAGTTACAAAACGAACAAGAAATAACTAATCAAAGAATCTTACTAATGGATGACATTTATACAACTGGAGCAACTATGCAAGAATGTGCTAAAACTCTGCAAAAAGCTAATCCGAGAGAAATTGCAGCATTTACTTTTGCAAAAGATTGAAAAGTTCATATATAAACCAGAAAGGAGGATATGTTGGTATATTGCTAACATAAGAAAAAATGGAAGATTTAGTAGAAAGTATATTGGATTATATTAGAGCAGATTATACAGATTATGCTATTATGATTAATGGTGAATGGGGAAGTGGGAAAACCCATTTTTGGAATAATCGCATTCGAAAAAAGATAGATACTATGCAATTTAATGGAAAAAAATATACAACTATCTATATGTCTTTATATGGAATATCTAACCTAGAAGAGATAAGTAAAAAGATATTTATTGAAACTACACAGCTCATGGATAAAAACTTAAAAAAATATATGAATGCTCATAATCAAACGTCTATTCCAGAGTATGCCAAAAATGGATTAGACATGGCAAACTTTTTTGGAGTAACTCAAAATGGAGATAAAGTAGACTACGAAAAATTTTTTTCAACGGATGATAAGGTGTTATGTTTTGATGACTTAGAAAGAGCCAACGTAGATGTTATTGATATATTAGGATATATTAATAATTTTGTAGAACATGACCATATAAAAACTATTATTATCTGTAATGAAAAAGAACTAGCAACTAAATTGAAAAGCTCTAATTTGGAAATGAAAACTTTTATAGCTACTTACTTATTAGACAAAGAAGGCGATTTAGCAAAAACAGACAAACCAATGGTAGAAAAAATACAAGAAAAAATAGAATATGTTTTTGATAAGGCTAATGACTATGAGAGAATAAAAGAAAAATTAATCGGAGAAACATTTGAATATGCGCCAGAATTTGACTATATTATTAATGGGATTTTAATGCGCTATGAATCTAATAAAGAGCTTATTCGCTTTTTAAGAGAAAATACAGGACTAATTATTTCTACATTTAATAAAAGTGGAACCAGGAATTTAAGAATATTAAAACATTCTTTAAATGATTTTAAAAAAATATTTGAAGTAGTAAATAAGTATTATCCTAACACAAACAATAGAGTATTACAAACTATGCTTATATTTACTATTGCAATTTCTTTTGAAATTAAAGCAGGAAAAGTGACAAAAGATAAATTCGCTAATATCGCAGATAATGAAGAATATAAGTTATTGCTTGTATCATCAAGAACCTTGATGGACAATAGACAATTTTATATTAAAGAATTTGATAATAATTATTATTATAATTTCAAATCTGAATATCGCTTTTTTAAATTTATTGAAATTTATGTGAGAACTAGAATATTCAATATGAAAATATTTAAAGAAAACATGGAAACTATTGTAAATACAGTAGATACTAATAATTTGCCGGCATATAAAAAATTATTAGTAGAAGAGTATTGGAAAATTCCAGACGACAAATTTACAGAAGTAACAGAAAAAGCTCTAACAGACATAAAAAATGGAGCTATACGTTTAATAGATATTGTAAAATTATATGCTTATTTCGCTCATTTTGTAGAAAAAGGACTTATAAATTATGACATGAAAACAATTAAAACAATATTTTTAAATGGAATGAATATTTCTTCTCTAACTTCTCAGTACTGCGATGATGTCGAAAATGAATTATCTCAAATTGCCTTAGAAGAAATTAGTAGTGAAATGGAAGAAATTTTAGAAAGATTTACGCAATTAAATGCAAAATTAAAAGACAAAATGTATATAGAATTAGCAGAAGAGGTATTTAAGAGTATTCCTATGAAAATGGAAAATTTCTATGATAAATTTGCAAAAGAATGTATGCAGGTACCAATTTTTAAATATTATGACACATTTCAACTATTCCAAAGAATCTCTTGTGCAAGCAATGAAGATATTGTTACCATAAGAGAATTGCTTATAAAAAGAGCAAATTTGTATAAAAATGAAATAAAAGATGAAAAAATACATATAGAAGAACTAAAAAAAATAATTGATGATTATATTCGAGGAAAAGATACTAGTATAAAAATTGTTATGCTAGAAGCTTTATCAAAAGATTTAGGCTACATTATTGAAAAATATGAGGAAGTATAAAAAATATACTCAAAGTATATGCGTGATTGTAATTGAATTATTATAAATAAGAATTAATAAAAATAAATTTGTTTTACACAAAAATTAGTTATTTAAAATAAAATTTTTTAAGAATCAAACAGAAATTTAAAAGCAAAAAATGTATAAAAATTTCCTTCTTTGCAATACTAATGGTAGACATAAATTATTAAAGGAGGGAAAAAATTGAAAGCAACTGGAGTAGTTAGAAGAATTGACGACCTAGGTAGAATTGTTATACCAAAAGAAATAAGAAAAACATTGCATATAAAAGAAGGGGATCCCTTAGAAATTTTTACAGATAGAGAAGGACAGGTAATATTAAAAAAATATTCACCAATAGGAGAACTATCTGAATTTGCAACAGGTTATGCAGAAACTTTAGCTAAAACGACAGGGCACATCGCATGTATTACAGATAAAGATACTATTATAGCTGTAGCTGGAGGATCTAAAAAAGAATATTTAGAACAAGCATTAAGTCCAGAAGTAGAAAGTGTAATGGAAAACAAAGAAGTATACACAAGTCACGAAAATAATGAAATATCTTTGCCAATTACCCAAAATGATAGCAAAGAAAAAAGGCATAATGCACAAGTTATATACCCTATTATATCAGAGGGAGATGCCATTGGAACAGTCATACTTTTATCGAAAGATCAAAACACAAAAATGGGGGAAACAGAATTAAAAGTGGCAGGTTCAGCAGCAGGATTCCTAGGAAGTCAAATGGAGATATAAAAGCGAAATAAAAAAAGTAGATTAAGGAAAATGTAGAGGAATTTATTCATTCCCCTACTATTTTATTGCATAGAAAAAATGAATTTTCAATTATGTACAAGAGATTTTTTGCATACAGTGAAGATTATTAAGTTCAATTTTTGTAGCTGCTGATGACTTGCTTTTTTTTATGCATTGTATTATAATTTAATCCAAATTAAAATAGAGATAGGAGAAAAGCAAATGAAAGCGATAGAAATAAGAGAAAAATACTTAAAATTTTTTGAAAGACATGGTCATAAAATTATTCCGAGCGCTCCTTTAATTCCAGAAAACGACCCATCTGTTTTATTTACAACAGCAGGAATGCACCCATTAGTACCATATCTTTTAGGAGAAAAACACCCAGAAGGAAATCGATTAACAGATTATCAAAAGTGCTTAAGAACAGTGGACATTGACGAGGTGGGAGATAATCGACATTTGACTTTTTTTGAAATGCTAGGAAATTGGTCATTGGGTGACTACTTTAAAGAAGAAGCGGTAAAAATGAGTTTTGAATTTTTGACAAAAGAATTAAATATTCCAATTGAAAAATTGTCAGTCACTTGTTTTGCTGGAGATGAAGATGCTCCAAGAGATATAGAAACGGCAAAATATTGGGAAAAAGCAGGACTACCAAAAGAAAAAATTTATTTTTTTGGAAAAGATAATAACTGGTGGATTGCTGGAACAGAAGGACCATGTGGACCAGATACAGAAATGTTTTATGATACAGGTAAACCTGCTTGCTCAAATCATTGTGATCCATCTTGTGATTGTGGTAAATATGTAGAAATATGGAATAATGTATTCATGGAATATTATAAACATGCAGATGGAACTTATACAAAATTAAAACAACAGAACGTAGATACAGGATTAGGATTAGAGAGAATGACAATGTTATTACAAGGTAAAGAAACACCATACGATACAGAACTATTTAAACCAACTATGGACGAATTAAAAAAACTTGCAAAAAATGATAATATTAGTAGTAGGAGAATTGTAGCAGAACATTTAAGAGCTAGTATGATGATTATTGCAGACGGAGGTAGACCAAGTAATATTGATAGAGGATACATATTAAGAAGAATTATTAGAAGAATGACAAGACATTTAAATAAACTAGAGATTGATTTAACAAAATTAGAAACATTAATCGACTTAAATATTGAAAACCTAAAAAACATGTATCCAGAATTAGAAGAAAAAAAAGAGATAATTAAGCAAATTATTTTAGAAGAAAAAGATAAGTTTATGAAAACTTTAATTAATGGAGAACGCGAATTTAACAAAATAGCAACGAAAATTAAACAAAGCAACAAATATACAATAGAAGGAAAAGATATTTTTAATTTATACGAAACCTATGGATTTCCACCAGAAGTTTCCAAGGAATTGGCTCAAGAACAAAATTTAAAAGTAGATGAAGAAGAATTTGAAAAATTGTTTAAAGAACACCAAGAAAAATCTAGATTAGGTTCGGAACAAAAATTTAAAGGAGGACTTGCTGAACAAAATGAAACAACTATAGCATATCATACTGCTACTCACCTTTTGCACAAGGCATTAAAAATTGTGTTAGGTGATCATGTAGCACAAAAAGGCTCAAACATAACATCTGAAAGATTAAGATTTGATTTTTCACATCCACAAAAAATGAGTAAAGAAGAACTTAAAATGGTAGAAGATATTGTAAATGAGCAAATTCAAAGAGATTTACCAGTAACATGTGAAGAAATGTCTTTAGAAGAAGCAAAAAAATCTGGAGCAATAGGTTTATTTGAAAACAAGTATGGAGAAAAAGTTAAAGTATATACTATTGGAGACTTTAGTAAAGAAATTTGTGGTGGTCCACACGTGTCGCATACAGCAGAGCTAGGTAAATTTATTATAAAAAAAGAGGAAGCAAGTTCGGCAGGAATTAGACGCATCAAAGCAATACTTGTAAAATAGCTCATAAAAATAGAAAGGTTAGGATAAAATGGAAAATTGCATATTTTGTAAAATTATAAAAAAGGAAATACCATCAGAAATTATATATGAAGATAAGGAAATTCTAGCTTTTAAAGATATTAATCCAGCAGCACCGGTACATGTGCTAGTTATACCTAAAAAGCATATTGAAAAATTAACAGACCTTACAATAGAAGATGAAATACTTATTGGAAAGATATATACAGCTATAAATAAAGTAGCAGAAAAAGTTGGAGTTTCTAAAGATGGCTTTCGCGTTATTGCAAACTGTGGAGAAAATGGAGGGCAAGAAGTAAAACACATTCATTTTCATATTTTAGGTGGCAAAAGACTAGGTGACAAGATAGTAGGATAAGAAAAACTAAAATTGTAAATCATGTGAGCACACTTAATATAATAGTAAGTGTGCTTATTAAAGTGGAAAATATTTAAGGAAAATGTTAAAAAGGTATGAAAATTGCGAAAAATATGTTATAATATAAATAGTATATAAAAAACTAAGGAGGAGAAGAATATGTTTAATAGTAAATATGGTACTTTTTTAACAGTTATATTGGTTATTGCTATTATTGCTATTATTGTACTTCTTGGATTTTTTGGATATGATATGTATCAAAAGTATTACATAGAAAAAAAATCAGAGGAAATTATTAACCAATTTGAAAATCAAGGAAATAATGACGAAGAAGAGGAAAATATAACAGAAAATACTACAACTGGAAATGTACAAAATCCATATGAACAAATACAAAATACAATTATATCTGGTGGAAATAATGGAGGCAGTTCGACTATTACATATGAAGGGTATGTTGTAGTGGGAACCATTGAAATACCAGCTACTGGAATTCATTATCCAATTGTAGATAAAATTACAAAAAGATCACTCGAAATTGCTACTGTATTAGTATATCCAACAACATCAGAAAATGGAGAGCCGATTTTAAATCAAAGAAGAAATACAACAATAGCAGGACATAATTATAGAAATGGAACATTCTTTTCAAATAATAGCAAATTAAAAGAAGGAGATTTAATTTATATTACAGATACATCTGGAAGAAAAATTACATATGAAATATATCAAACACAAATTCTTTCTGAGAGTGATTCAAGTTATTTAAATAGAGACACTAATGGAGCAAGAGAAATTTCTTTAACAACTTGTACTGAAGATGCAAGTACTAGATTAGTAATATTTGCAAGAGAAAAACAGTAAAAACAATCAAAAGAAAAGAACTTCAATTGAAGTTCTTTTTAATTAAGTATTTTTTGTCGAAAAATGTAAAAAAAATAGTGCAAAATTCGACAAATACCCCATAAAATGGAAAAATAAATATGGAAAAATAAGGAAATGCATATTTGGATATATATTTGCTAAAATGCTGGAAACAATGGATTGACTTGATTTAAATTAATTCAGAATTATATTAAAAAACAAAAAATGAAAAAATAAAAATAAAAGTGTCGAAAAAGGTTGAAAAAAATTCGAGATAGAGTTATAATGCAAAGCAAGGAATATTATATTAAAATCAATCTGGCAACATTATAAGTAGGAGTATTATATTAATTATGGAAAACCTGATTTTGGAAAGATTGAGAGAAAACGAAAAAATATTCACACCACAAGAAAGAAAAATTATAAATAAAAATCCAGAACTAGCAATCAAAATCTACATATTAGGTGCAGTAGATGCCTATCATACATAAAAGACTAGGAAACTAGTCTTTTATCTTGCTGTATAGAAAAAATTGTATAGCAATTTTTCGTGTCAACAAATCTTTATGCTTCTTTGAGAACTTAAATATAAGTAGTTGTATTAGAAAAGTATGGAAAAGTTCCGCGAAGCGAGAGTTGTTCAAGTAAAAATAGGCACAAATATTATTAACTTAATATTTGTGCCTATTTTTGCTTGAATGGCTGGGGTGGGAGGATTCGAACCGCCGAAATGCTAGAGTCAAAGTCTAGTGCCTTACCGCTTGGCTACACCCCAAAATATAAAATTTGTACTATAGTAATGGGGTGGAAGATGGGACTCGAACCCACGGCCTCTAGTGCCACAAACTAGCGCTCTAACCAACTGAGCTACATCCACCATAACATTACCAATACATTTTACTCTATATAAGTAGTGTTTGTCAACTGTTTTTTTATATTTTATCCCAAAATTTAAAAATATTCCACAAATTTATAAATTACACTTGTTAAATTGTAAAAAATATCGTAAAATAGATATATTAAATTATAGAAAGAAGATGATTAAATGAACATATGGCATGATATCAATGGAGAAAGAATTAAAAAAGATAACTTTGTTGCCGTAATAGAAATAAGCAAGGGCGGAAAGAACAAGTACGAATTAGACAAAGAAACGGGAATGCTAAAATTAGATAGAGTATTATATACAGCCACACATTATCCTGCCAACTATGGTTTTATTCCAAGAACATATGCGGATGACAAGGATCCATTAGATGTATTAGTATTATGTCAAGAAAAAATCGTTTCTTTAACATTAGTAGATTGCTATCCAATTGGAGTTATAAAGATGATTGATGGAGACGAAGAAGATGAAAAAATTATTGCAATTTCAAAGCAAGATCCTTTTTTAAACTGTTATCATGATTTATCTGAGTTACCAAAGCATATTGCTGACGAAATTAAACATTTTTTTGAAGTTTATAAACAACTAGAAGGTAAAGAAACTGTGATAGAAGAAATTAACGGAAGGGAAGTTGCAGAAGAAATTATTGATAAATGCATTAAAAGATATAAAGAAAAATTTGAAAATTAAAAGAACAAAGATGAAAGGAATAGTGCATGATTGCTGAAAAAGTTATTTTTAGTATTTTAGCTTTATTTTTATTTATATACATATTCTTTTTAATGATTCGAAGAAACGATACGAGCTATATTGCATTGCTATTGCTTCAAGCTTTGGGGATTACTATTAACTTCTTAGAAATCATATTTGAAACTTTTACAAGTATACCAAGCAAGATTGTAATGTATATAGCTGCTATTTTTTTACCAATTGTTGTTATTTATATGGAGAGAAAACAAATTCCATTTTTAGAAATGAAAAATAGAATGCTTGCCAAAACATGCCTGCTACTAAAAAACAATAAGGGTGCTAAAAAATATTTACTGAATATCACTAATAAATATCCGGAAAGTTATGAAGCACACAAATTACTTGCTCAAATATATGAAAAAGAAGGTGGAATGCGAAAGGCAATTGACGAATACGTAAAAACTGTAGATATAAACAAAACAGATTATCTTTCATATTATAAAATTGGAGATTTGTTATTTCAATTAGGGCAAAAAGAAGAAGCAACAACAATATTAAATAATTTATTAAAAAGCAAGCCAGATTATTATGATGCAACCATTTTATTAGGAGATATATTAATTACAGGCGAAAACTATAAAGAAGCAATTAATGTATATACATCAGCACTTAAATATTACCCAAACGACTATAATTTATATTATAATCTAGGTATAAGCTATACATTGTTAAATGATTTTCAAAATGCAAAAACTTGTTATGAAAAAGCGGCTACGATTAATCATTTACTCTATAACGCTTACTATACATTAGGACAAATTGACTTGATATATCATGATATAGAAAAGGCTGAAGAGCATTTCACAAAAAGCTTAGAAAGTGAAGAAATTGATGCAAAAGCATATTTTCAACTAGCTAAAATTCATATGTTAAAAAAAGAAAAAGAAAAAGCAGTTATATTTTTAAATAAAGCAATTGAATTAGACAGAAAATTTTATAAAAAATCAGAACAAGAACCTATATTTATTCCTGTTCGAAAGTATATCGTTTTGCCTGTAGAAACAGAGAAAGAATTGCCGACAGTGGAAAGCGAGAACGAAAAAAGGGTAGAAAAACATTTAGAAGAAACATTTAAACTTATTGAAAGTATGGGAGTAAAGGGAATTACAGATGAACCGAAAGTAAAAATAAATATAGAAAAAGAGCAAAAAGAAACTAAAGACAGAGAAAGATTTTAATTTTTAACTGAAAAAAGAATAAAATAAGCAAAAGAAAAATAAAATATAAAAGCAAAGGAGGAACAAAGAGTGACAATATTACAAGCAATTATACTAGGGATTGTACAAGGATTAACAGAATTACTCCCTATTTCTAGCTCTGCTCATCTATTTTTAATTCCATGGGTATTGAATTGGAACATACCAGAATATTTCGATGTAGCGTTGCACTTTGGAACGCTGCTTGCAATAGGAATTTTCTTCTTTAAAGATTGGCTACAATTAATTGTTGGAGGATATAAGCAAGCGGTAAAGAAAGAAAAAAGTTTTGAAGGGAGAATGTTTTGGTACATAGTTATTGCTACTATTCCTGGTGGTATTATAGGTTTCTTACTAGACCACTTTGCAGACAATTTATTAACACAACCTCTTATTATTGCAATCTGCCTAATTGTTATGGGAATCATACTTTATGTAGTAGATGAAAAAGCAAAATCAGAAACTAATTATAAAGAATTAAATTTTAAACAAACATTCATTATTGGATTATCACAGAGCTTAGCTTTCATTCCAGGCGTATCGCGTTCGGGCATTACTATGACAACAGGAAGGCTATTAGGAGTAAAAAGAGAAGCCACTGCAAAATATTCTTTTATGTTATCTGCACCTATTGTGCTAGCGGCAACAATTTTCAAATTTAAAGATTTTGTTTTTAACTTGCCATTTTTTATAGGCGTATTAGCAAGTTTCTTAGTGGGAATTTTAGTTATAAAATTTTTACTTGAATATCTAAAAAAAGGAAGCTTTAAAATATTTGCCATTTATAGAGTGATTGTTGGAGTTTTGGCAATAATTATATTCTTTACCAAATAGAGAAAAATAGAGAAAATCTTTGATTTTCTCTATTTGACTATTGCATAGGGAAATTCTTTATATTATTAATCTAGTGTTAAAACACTAGATATATTTATTATTAGATGAACTTAAATTTTAACAAGAATGCTTTTGTGAAAACAATCGACAATTTTTAACAAAAGTTGTAACAGAAAAGAAAAAGTAGCATATATTATACTATAACCTACAGTTAAAGCAGAGGAGGATTTGTATGGATTCACAAGTAAGTATATGTTGCACTAACAATAGAAATAGGAACAGAAGAAGATGCTGCATTGATATTATATTATTTATATTATCATTATTGTTAGCTTTTACAATAGGTTTATTAATAGGTGCAGTAACTGGACTATTTGAGGTATTAGGCTTAGGAGCGGTTATTGTTTTAATAACCCTATTAGTATTAGCCATTATTATAAGGATTATTATGCTATTATGCTGCAAGAGAATTTGTTGTTAATAAAATTTCGAGTACGACAAGAGTAAGCTAGCTATACTTATACAAGTTTTTTACAATTTGCATATGTAGGGTTACTTTTTATTACCAAAAAGTAACCCTACATGATTTTATTTTTATATATTTGCCAGAGAAAAGGCATTTTGATATAAGAAAG
>CAWVME010000066.1:0-15944 GCA_963930325.1 Bacillota bacterium
AGTATCATCGCTTCCAAGTACTACTTTTGAATCTCTATCAATAAATGGATGTTTACATATAACTCCTTCTAAGTCACTACCCAAATAATTTTCTACAATTTTATATTCACTAATGCCTGCCTTTTCCATAACATTGTCAACAAGTTCTTTTGCCATAATAAGTTTTTCTTTCCCTGTATCCACAATGCTATATTCAAATTCTGAGCCTATAGTAATTCCTGTATTTCCTGGAAGGGTCCATGGTGTCGTTGTCCAGATGACAAAGCAAGTATTCTCTGCATTAAATTTTCCTTTACTATCTTTTACTGGAAATTTTACAAAAATAGAAGTCGTTTTGCTGTCTGCATATTCTATCTCTGCTTCTGCTAGAGCTGTTTCACAATCTGTACACCAATAAACCGGTTTTAACCCTTTATAGATATATCCTCTTTTAAACATTTCACCAAAAATTCCAATTTGTCTTGATTCAAACTCTGGTTGTAGAGTAATATATGGATGTTCCCAATCAGCAAGTACACCTAATCTCTTGAACCCTTCTGTTTGTTTTTCAACAAATCCTAGAGCAAAATCACGGCAAGTATTTCTAAATTTTGTAATTCCAATTTCGTCTCTATTTAGTCCTAATTCTTGAATTGCTCTTTTTTCTGTTGGAAGTCCATGTGTATCATATCCTGGTATATATGGGCTATAAAATCCTCGTAAATTCTTATATCTTACAATTGCATCTTTTAAAATTTTATTCAAAGCGTGTCCAATATGTATTTCTCCATTAGCATAGGGTGGTCCGTCATGTAGCACAAAAGGAGAATTTCCTTCATTTTTCTTTAACATTTTTTCATATAACTCTTGTGTAAATACTCTTTTTTGTGTTTTTGGTTCATTTTCTGGCAAGTTTGCTCTCATTGGGAAATCTGTTTTTGGTAAATTCAATGTTTTTCCATAGTCTTTTTTTTCTTCACTCATCTTACAACCTCCTATAATTATTAAATCAAAAAACAATAACGGACTTCTTTAAATATTTTTACATTTTACAAATTTTTATCGCCCACATTATTGTTCGCGCGCAAATTTTACATAAGTAAAATGTGTGCATTCTCAGAACGAAGCGACATTCTTGTATAAAGGAAATCGGTTTTTCCTATACAAGAAAACGAGCATTTCATCTATAGGACGAAATGCTCGCGGTACCACCTAATTTAAAAATACATATTATATGTTTTTGTATTTTTCTCTCTATGATTTTATAACGTAAATCAAACGACTTTCTTTACTATTATTTCAAGGAAGTAACTCTAAGGTGATATTAGATACTTTATTATTCTTGCCAAAATCTCACCATTCTTTGGCTCTCTGTCGATTTTACAATATCTAACGTGTCCTTTTCTTCGTTTTTCTTTTTTATATGGCTAATATTTTAACATTTTTTTTCTCTCATTTCAAGTATTTTTACACTTTTTATAAAATTTTCTATTAATACATTCCATCCATTCCAGCAGACATTCCTCCATGTTCGTTTCCACATCCACATTTTTCTTCTTTTTTGTTTGTTACTACACTTTCTGTTGTAAGTACCATAGAAGCTATGCTTGCAGCATTTTGAAGGGCACTTCTTGTTACTTTTGTAGGGTCTACGATTCCAACTTTTTTCATGTCTACATATTCTTCTTTAGCAGCATCAAATCCAAATCCTGCTGAACTTTGTTTTACTCTATCTAAAATAACTGCTCCTTCTAACCCTGCGTTAGTTGCAATTTGTCTTACTGGCTCTTCTAATGCTTTTAATATAATTTTTACTCCTATTTTTTCATCTTCTTTTGTTTCTTTTAATAAACTTTCTACTGCTGGAATTATATTAACATAAGCAGTTCCTCCTCCTGCAACAATTCCTTCCTCTACAGCCGCTTTAGTAGCAGAAAGAGCATCTTCAATTCTTAGTTTTTTCTCTTTCATTTCTACTTCTGTTGCTGCGCCTACTTCTATTACAGCAACTCCACCAGCAATCTTAGCTAATCTTTCTTGTAATTTTTCTTTATCAAATTCACTTAAAGTATCCTCTAAAGCTGTACGAATTTGCTTTACTCTTGCTTCTATTGCGTCTGTTTCTCCTGCTCCATCTACAATAATTGTATTTTCTTTTTGCACTTTTACTTGTTTTGCACGTCCTAGTTGAGAAATATCTGTATCTTTTAGCTCTAATCCTAAATCAGAAGTAATTACTTCTCCTCCTGTTAAAATAGCGATGTCTTCTAGCATTTCTTTTCTCTTATCGCCGAATCCTGGTGCTTTTACAGCAACTACATTTAAAACACCTCTTAATTTATTTAAAATTAGAGTTGATAATGCTTCTCCTTCAATGTCATCTGCAATAATAACAAGTTTTCCAGATTGTTGCATTAAGTTTTCAAGTAATGGTAATATTTCTTGAATATTGCTTATTTTCTTATCTGTTATTAAAATATATGGATTATCCATAACTACTTCCATTTTTTCAGTATCTGTTACCATATATGGAGATAAGTATCCTTTATCAAATTGCATTCCTTCAACTACTTTTAATTCTGTATTTGAAGTTTTTGATTCTTCTATTGTAATAACTCCATCTTTAGATACTTTTTCCATAGCATCTGCAATTAAGCAACCAATTTCCAAATTATTTGCAGATATACTTGCTACTCTTGCAATATCTTCTTTTCCATTGATTGGAGAGCTGATTTTTTTAAGTTCTTCTACAGCAGTTGCTACAGCTTTATCCATTCCTCTTTTTATTGCCATTGGATCTCCGCCAGCAGCAACATTTTTTACACCTTCTTTAATAATAGCTTGTGCTAATACTGTAGCTGTTGTTGTTCCATCACCTGCTACATCGTTTGTTTTTGTAGCCACTTCTTTAACTAATTGTGCTCCCATATTCTCATATGGATCCTCTAGTTCAATTTCTTTTGCTATAGTTACTCCGTCATTAGTAATAAGTGGTGCTCCAAAGCTTTTGTCCAAAACTACATTTCTTCCTTTTGGTCCAATTGTAACTTTAACTGTGTCTGCTAATTTATTGACACCATTTAATAAAGCTTTTCTAGCTTCTTCTCCAAATTTAATTTCTTTTGCCATTTTATTTTCCTCCTTCAAAATTTATATTTATCTATTTTACTCTACAATTGCCAATATGTCTGATTGTCTCACTATTGTTAGCTCTTCTCCTTCGTATTTTACTTCTGTTCCAGCATATTTTGTTACAATAACTTTATCTCCTATTTTTATATGCATTTCTATTTCTTTTCCGTCTACATTTCCACCTGGGCCTACTGCTATTACTTCTGCTATTTGTGGTTTTTCTTTTGCACTACTTGCTAGGATGATTCCGCTTTTTGTAGTTTCTTCTCCTTCCATCATTTTAATTACAACTCTATCTGCTAATGGTTTTATCATGAAAATCCCTCCTTAAAAAATTATTAGCAGTCTAAATAACTGACTGCTAATAATTTATATCTTTTTTTGATAAATGTCAATACATATTTAGAAAATTTATTATTTTTTCTACTTTTTTTTATATTCTTTTGCCGCTTTTATAAATGCTTTAAATAGAGGAGCTGGTCTATTTGGTCTTGATTTAAATTCTGGATGGAATTGCCCTGCTATGAAAAAATCATTTTTATCGTATTCTATCATTTCCACTAGTTTTCCATCTGGTGAAACACCGGAACAAATTAGTCCTTCTTTTTCTATTATTTGTTTATACTTATTATTAAATTCATATCTGTGTCTATGCCTTTCTACTATACTAGTCTTTCCGTAGATTTCATACGCTTTGGTGCCTTTTTTTATTTCACAAGGATAATTTCCAAGCCTCATAGTTCCACCTTTGTGTTTTATATTTTTTTGTTCTTCCATAATATGAATAACTGGTTCTTTTGTTTTTTCGTTAAATTCTTCTGAATTTGCATCTTTTAATCCTAATACATGTCTTGAAAACTCTACTACTGCCATTTGCATTCCTAAACAAATTCCTAAAAATGGAATATTATTTTCTCTCGCATATTTAATTGCCAAAATTTTTCCGTCTATACCGCGATTTCCAAATCCTCCTGGCACTAAAATACCAGTTTCTTCTTTCAAAATTTCTTCGGCTGTTCTCTCATTTACCATGTCTGCATCAATATAATCAATTTCTACATCTACGCCATTTGCATATCCTCCATGTTTTAAGCTTTCTGCAACAGATATATAAGCATCATGTAGTTGCACATATTTTCCAACAATAGCTATTTTTACTTTTTCATCAATTTGATTTATATTTTTTATCATCTCTATCCATTCTGTATTATTTGCCTCTTTTTTCAATTTTAAGTGTTCGCACACACTTATAGCAAGTCCTGTTTTTTCTAGCATAAGTGGAACTTCATATAAATTATTGCAAGTAGAATTTGCAATTACGTCTTCTTTTCTTACATTGCAAAATAAAGCTATTTTTTCTCTCATTTTCTCTTCTACAGGATAGTCTGTTCTGCAAACTAAAATATCCGGTTTTATACCTAGGCTTTGTAGTTCTTTAACTGAATGTTGTGTTGGTTTTGATTTTACTTCATTGGATCCAGATATGTAAGGAAGCAAGGTTACATGAATATATAATACATCTTCTCTTGGCTTTTCTATTCCAATTTGTCTAATAGCTTCTAAAAATGGTAAACTTTCAATATCTCCTACAGTTCCTCCTACTTCTGTTATAACTATATCTATATTACCTGTATCTACATTATAAATTTGTTCTTTTATTTCATTAGTAATATGGGGAATCACTTGCACAGTTTTTCCCAAGTACTCTCCTTTTCTTTCTTTTTCTATTACGTTGGAATAAATTTTTCCTGTTGTAATGCTAGAATTTTTAGTTAAATTCTCATCAATGAAACGTTCGTAATGCCCTAAATCTAAATCTGTTTCTGCGCCATCTTCTGTAACAAAAACTTCTCCATGTTCATATGGGCTCATAGTTCCGTGGATCTACATTTAGATATGGGTCAAACTTTTGTATAGTTACTTTATAGCCTCTATTTTTTAGCAATCTCCCTAAAGAAGCTGCTGTAATTCCTTTTCCAAGTCCAGACACTACCCCCCCTGTTACAAAAATATATTTTGTATTCATTTTCTTTTCCTCCTATTTTTCATATTTAAAAATCTTCTTTTTTCTCCGTTTTATGCTCTTCTCTGTTAACTAAGGTTTCTCTTTGTAGCTTCTCAAAATTTTTTAGTTCGAACAATCTCTCTCCACAAAAAACAAAAAATAGATTAAAAAAATTCTCAAAGAGTTTTTTTTTAATCTATTCTATGCTATTATTTTATCATTACATATTTTTTTAATCAAGCTTTTTTTAAATTATTTTGTTATTGATAAGACTTTATATTTTACTATTCCCGCAGGAACTTCCACTTCTACTATTTGGTTCTTCTTAGCACCTATTAAAGCAGCGCCTATAGGAGATTCGTTTGAAATTCTGTTTTGTGCTAAGTCTACCTCTGTTGAACCAACAATAGTGTAAACTAGTTCTTCTTCGTACTCAATATCAAATAATTTTACTGTGTTTCCTACTTGTACTGTTTTTGTGTCAATTTCTGATTCGTCTATAATTTTAGCATATCTTAGTTTGTTTTCTAATTCTGCTATTTTTATTTCATTCGCTGCTTGTGCATTTTTTGCTTCATCATATTCAGAATTTTCAGATAAATCGCCAAATCCAAGAGCTACTTTAATTCGTTCTGCAATTTCTGCTCTTTTTTCTGTTTTTAAATATTCCACCTCTTTTTCAAGATTATCGTACCCTTCTTGTGTTAATAATACTTCTTTTTCATCCATTTTATGTTTTCCTCCTATCTAGCAAGCGTGACTCCATCTTATTGCTTACATATTTCAATTTTCGATATTTAATATTACGGCAATTTTTATATTTTGTCAATACTATATATTTAATTTTTTCGGATAAAGTCTAGAGTTTATATTCTCTTTCATCAATTATGCCATTCTTTCCAATAAGTCCGCACAATTTCTACTTTGTCTTTTTTTATTTGCTCGCGTATATTTTTGTACGAATCTTTTCGATATATCATGCTTTCATACAAAGCGCATTCTTCAAATGAATGGTATATAGTATATTCTTTTAATTCACAAATATTCTTTTCGTTCCATTTTATTTTAAAAAAACTGCAATTAATTCCTGTAAACTTTTTCGCTTTTATTTTCATTTCTTTTTTTCGGTTTAAAACAACTGCTTTTTCCGGTATTTTATATGAATTTATTTCTCCTTCCGTAAAGTCTAAGTTTACAATTACACTTGATTTATCTGCACTTTTTTTAGAATTAGTAATACGTATTACAATCCCATAAGTTGTATATAAGTATTCCTCTAAAGTTTTGAATTTTTCTGCATGAGGAGTTATAATATTTACGAATTTTACATGTTTAGCTATATTTATAATATTTTGTGTGTTTATTTCTGAATTTTGTTTTACAGCAATAGAAATTTCTTGTTTTTCTATATGAATTTTCTTTTTTTCACATATATATTTAATTACATCTATAATCAAATAATCCCATAGCCATGTTCCATCTAGAATATTGTTATAGTTTTTTTGTATAATTTCTACTATTTCACTTTCTTTTGCTATTTTTTTTGAAATTACCACTGCTTGAATATTTTCTTGCTTTTCCATTTGTTTTATACTCTTTTTTATTTGTTTTTTATTGATTTTTCGTCCTTCTTCCATTGGTATAATGTTTATAACTCTATCTTCTAATACAATAATATTAGAAATTCCTAATGCTTTTTTTATTTGTATTAGTATTTTCTGTATCCATTCAGGAAATTGCAATTGCTTCTGTGTAAGCAATTCCTTTTTATTATTCCATCCTTTTATATAACCAATTTTCATATTTTTCCTCCTCCTTGTCCTACATTCTATGAAGAAGAAAGGAAAATATTACTTATTAAAGCAAACAAATTACGTTTCTTTAAGTCCTTATCAACATTGATATAAGGACTTAAGGAAACGTATAATTATCAAAATCACAAGTACTTTTTTCATTCAGTATATTTCTAATTTATATCTACATTTTTCTAAATACTCCCGCTACTTTTCCTAATATTTCACAATTTGGTACAATAATAGGATCCATTGTGCTATTTTCTGGTTGTAAACGTATATAATCTTTTTCTTTATAAAAAGTTTTTACTGTAGCCTCTTCGCCAATTAAAGCAACTACAATATCTCCATTATTAGCTGTATTTTGCTTTTTTACTAGAATATAATCTCCATTTAAAATTCCAGCTTCAATCATGCTTTCGCCTCTTACAGTAAGCATAAAACTTTCTGAGTTTCCAACAAAGTCAATCGGAATTGGAAATGTATCTGTAACATTTTCTACTGCTAAAATTGGTTCTCCAGCAGTAATTTTTCCGATTACTGGTACTTCTACCAGCTCTTTTCCACTATATACACTCTTTCCTTTTTTCTCTTCGAGTCCTCCTTTTAATAATTTTAATGTTCTGCCTTTTTGGCTTTCTTTCTTAATGTAACCCTTTTCTGTTAATTTTGCAATATAAGCATGCACTGTTGCTGTAGATTTTAATCCTACCGCTTTCCCGATTTCTCTAACTGATGGTGGATATCCATTTTCTCTAATTTGTTTGTCTATGAATTTAATAATTGCCTTTTCTCTTTTATTAAGTTCATTTGGATCTTTTTTTCTCACTTTTACAACCTCTCCTTTTTTTTATTTTTTTCATCATATCATACAAACAAAAAAATGTCAAACAAAAGTTTTTTATTTGACATTTTTTCTATATTATTTTATTCATACCATTCAAATTCCCAATCAGCTATCCTTATGGTGTCTCCTTCTTTTGCTCCCATTTCTTTTAATTTTTGGTTAATTCCCAGTTTGTCTAACATTCGGGTAAAATATGCTAAAGATTCATTATCTTCTATGTTTACATTATTCATCAGCCTTTCAACGGCAGGTCCTATTACAATATACTCTCCATTTTCTTTTTTTATTTCATATGGCTGTTTTTCTTCTTTTAACGTATATATTACTCTTTCTTTGTCTCCTACGATTTCTTCCTTTGGCAATGTTTTTAAAACTTCTGCTACATGTATCATTAGCTCTTTTAACCCATTGCCTGTAGCTGCAGCTATTTTATATATTTCCATATTTTCTTTTTTTGCAACTTTTTCTAAATCACTATATAAGGTCTCATCTTGTGCTACATCTGATTTATTAGCTACAATAATTTGCTTTCTAGCTGCTAATTTAGTGCTATATTTTTTCAATTCTTCTTGCACTTTATAAAAATCATCTACTGGATTTCTGCTTTCTGAACCGGAAATATCAACCACATGCAATAATAATCTAGTTCTTTCTATATGCCTTAAAAATTGCAATCCTAATCCTATTCCACTACTTGCTCCTTCTATTATTCCAGGAATGTCTGCCAAAACAAAGCTATCCCCATAATCTGTTTTTACCACTCCTAGATTAGGTTCTAATGTAGTAAAATGATAATCTGCTATTTTTGGAGTAGCTTTAGTTACTTGCGACAATATTGTGGACTTGCCTACATTTGGAAAACCTACTAACCCTACATCTGCTAATAATTTTAACTCTAGAATGATTTCTTTTTGAATTCCTTTTTCTCCACCTTGCGAAAAATGTGGTGCTTGTCTTGTAGCAGTCGCAAAATGAGAATTTCCTTTTCCTCCTTTTCCTCCTGGCAAAACTAATTCAACTTGTCCTTTTTCTGATAAATCTACTATCACTTTTCCAGTTTCTGCGTCCTTTACTATGGTGCCTATAGGGACTTTAATATACAAATCATTTCCACTTTTTCCTGTGCAATGACTTCCACTTCCATTTTCCCCATTTTCCGCTTTAAATTTTTTATTATATCGAAAATCAATTAGAGTATTTGCGTCTGGGTCAACAGCAAAGTAAATATCTCCGCCTTTTCCTCCATCTCCGCCATCTGGTCCTCCAGAAGCAACATATTTTTCTCTTCGAAAAGAAATTGCTCCATTTCCACCATCTCCTGATTTAATTATGATTTTAGTATAGTCTACAAACATATTAATTCATTATTCCTTTCTGTTGAGAATCTAGAAAAAATACATTATTTACTTTTCTTTTCGTCTTCTTCAAAATAGTCTAATTGCATTGCTCTTTTTACTTTTTTCATTGTTTCTTTTGCAACTAGTTGCGCTTTCTTTGTCCCTTCCAATAAGATTTGTTCTACTAGTTCTAGATGTTCCTCATAATAAGCTCTTCTTTCTCTCATAGGTCTTAATGTTTCTATTATGTTTTTAGCTAATTGATTTTTGCAAGCAACACATCCTCTTTTTCCTGCTCTGCATTCCTCACATACAGTTTCAATTTCGTTTTTACTACTAAATAAATTATGATAATATGCAACCATACATATATCTGGGTTTCCTAAATCATCTTTCTTTATTCTTCCAGGATCTGTTATAGCCCCCATCACTTTTCTTGTTATTTCGTCTTCTGAATCAGATAAATAAATTGCATTTCCTAAAGATTTGCCCATCTTTTCATTTCCATCTAATCCCTTAATTCTTTTAGTGCTAGATAGTACGGCTTTAGGTTCTACTAACACATTTCCATAAATACTATTGAATTTTCGTACAATTTCTCTACATTGCTCAATAAGTGGTTCTTGATCCTCTCCCACAGGGACAAGTTCTCCTTCAAAGGCTGTAATATCCGCTGCTTGGTTTACTGGATATCCTAAAAAACCATAAGTCACACTTTCGCCAAATATTTCCTTCTTTTGTGCAATCTCCGTTTTTACAGTAGGATTCCTTTGTAGTCTTGCAATAGTTACCAAATTAGAATAAAATACTGTAAGTTCTGCTACCTCTGGTATCATAGATTGAATATAAATAGTAGTCTTCTTAGGGTTAATTCCTACTGCTAAATAGTCCATAGCTACTTCTAATACATTTTTTCTTACCTTTTCTGGCTCATTAAAATTATCTGTTAAAGCTTGTACATCTGCAATTAATATGTATGGCTCATATTCTTCTTTTTCTTGCATTTCTAATCTTGTTTTTAAAGAACCAAAATAATGTCCTATATGTAATCTTCCTGTAGGTCTATCTCCTGTTAATATTCTTATTTTCTTCATTGTCTCCTCCATTTTCAATTATTATATCCAAATGCTTACAAATTGTCAATACTGGCTCTTATTTGAACATGGATTTTCTATTATTTCATATACACGTTCCTTTAAAGTATATCTTTTATTTTCTTTAATTACTAAACTCCATAAATAAGCTAAAACTAAAATAAGTAATATATTTTTTATTAAAAGAATAATAAAACTGCTAAGTACAGTTAATAAAATTAAAGTTATATTTGTTATGTAATGAAGTATCTGCTCTGTTTTTCTTTTTTCCAGTTTCATTCGCAATATACTTTTTAAGATTCTTCCTCCATCTAAAGGATAAATTGGTAATAAATTAAATATAGCAATTAAAAGATTTGCATAAATTAGATTTTCTGTTCCAGTTTTATTCAGTAAAAATAAAATTATAGCGATACCTAAATTTATGCTTGGACCAGCAGCTGCAATTAATAATTTTTTCAAGTTTGTTTTTTTTATGGTACCATACTCTTCAAAAATAATGCTAAATCCAAATGGCATAATTGTTAATTTCTTTGGTTTCAGTTTTAACAATATTCCTGCCAGTAAATGTCCTAATTCATGAATAATTGCAAATAACATTAGGATTGCATAAATTTCTATTTGCTTCGTTAAAATGAACAAAAGTAAAAATAGAAATATTTTTAAATTAATTGTAACTCTCATGCTTGTTCTCCTTCCTTCTTAAATGCCAATCATAGTTTAGTTTACAATTCTCCTAATACATATTCTGGATTTACTAGTCGATCTTGCAATCTGATTTCAAAATGTAAATGTGGACCTGTCGCATTTCCGTGTTTGACCTACCTCTCCAATTTCTTGGCCTATAGTAATATGTTGTCCTTGTTCTACATAAATTTCATTGCAATGAGCATAAACTGTCAAAATATCTCCATTTGTTATTCTTATTTGTTTACCATATCCACCTTCTGTTGAAATAAAACTCACATCTCCTTCCATTGCAGCTACTATTTTTGTTCCTACATTAGCAGCAATATCTAATCCTTGATGATAGCCAGATACTATTTCGTTAGAATCTCTTGTTCCAAATCTAGAAGTTATTGTTCCATTGAGTGGAATTTGAAAAGTAGTAGTTCCCTTAATTTGTTCTGCATCAATTTGCATTTGGCTAATGCTACTTACTTCTTCAACTAATTCTTCTGTTATTGATAGAGTCTCTTCTACAGTATTTACTGCTTCTGGCAATGCTTCTTCTATTACATTATTAGTTTGTATTTCATTTGTCTGTGTGCTTTCATTTTCTTCAAAATTTTCTATAGACTCATCTGAGATATTTGGTACATTTTCCATAAAATATATTTTAATCTGTTTGTAAACTTCTTCTACATCTATATTGTATGATAAAATCTCTTTCGTTCTTTTTAAAAATTCTTGAGAAAAAATATATGTACTATTTTGCACTAAATAATAAATAAAATAAATTAAAAAACACACTAAAATTTGCAATAGCATTTTTTTTAGTAATTTATAGTCTCGTTTGTCTGAGACTGATACAGTAGCTGCTTGCATTCTTGGATTATTGTTCATTCTTCTATTGTAGATTTCCTCTGCTCTTCTTATCTTTTCATCTACACTTAAAGTTCTTTCTGGCATTTCATTTCCTCCTTTGTAACTTCTTACTTCCAATATATTCAGTATTTTATTTAATATGTGTAATTCCCAAAAGAAAAGGACAAAACATTTTTTATAAGATGCCCCGTTTAATAAAACATAGTGAAAAATATATCATGGTATAATCTAAACGAGGGATATCCCATAATTTTTGTTTTGTCTTTTTTAATAGAGTATTTCAAATTTCTCGTTTATATCTAAAATAATCGCAAGATTACATTAAATAGAATAATTCCACTTAATATTAATGTTATCATTTTTAGTCGTTTATATTTTTCTTGCATTTTTTTTACTTCTTTTCCGTTTCTCCCTTTTTGTTTATCTAGTGTGGATATATAATCGGAAACTAACATTTCTGCTTCTCTTACAATATAATCTTTTGTTTGATTTGATTTGCTTTCTTTCATCTTTCCTGTACTTTTATCAATGAATTCCGTTTGTTTTATTTTTAAATTTGGTTTTAATACAACAATTGCCTCTTCCACTATATTTGATGGCAAATTTTTTAAAACTACAATGTTTTTCATTGGTCCTGCTTCCATATACGCCTCCTAGAAATATGATACTATAATTTTTTCCATTTTTTCTAGGATTATTCATTTTCTAGCTTATCTCTATTACATTATAAATTCCATTAGCCACAATATCAGCCATATTCATTACTAAGTTTAATCTTGCATTTTGTATTAAATTTAAATTACACCTAGGATTATTAGATTTTCTTGCAACTACCCCTTTTATGCTCATATCGCCTATGCACTCAATTCTTCTGCTCAATCCAGCTGCTAAACTCACGCTTTCGCTACTTACAATAATATCTCCTGGGTTTCGATAATTTGATATGGCCGAGTCAATAGCTATTATAAATGGGTTTTCATATGTATTTTCGATTTGTCTCATAATTTCATTAATATTACTTGAATTTACAGTTTCATTTAAATTGCCAATTATACTTATACATTCATTTCCTTTATACAAACATTCTAGCTTGTAGCCAACAAGTGGGCCAAAACTATCTCCTGTGGCTCTATCTGTTCCAATACATAAGCAAATAACTTCTGAAAAACATCTTCCATTTGTCATAGCATATAATGTATTGCTAAATTCATCTACAAATTTTTTATATTTCTCTTCTTCCATTTTGGTCCTCCCATGTACTAAATTATATGCTATCTGCAAATTTCCTATACCTCTTAACTAAATTTTCTTTTACTTGGTGCAATAATAATATTTATGTCATCATCATATTTATACTTTTTAATAATATCTCCTGAAAAGCCTGCAATTTCATTGGTGAGAATAATAGTTTGATAATTTTCTTTAACCAAATTTTCTATCTGCCTGTCTGTATTTTCTAAATCTTCCATTTCTATCACATGAAATCCTAATCCTTCAAACATACGAAAACTTTCTTTATCTGTTTTTGCCCTTATCAATGATATTTTCATTTTTGCATTCCCTCTTTTTTAACAATTTATTTCATATATTAGTATTAGACTTTGAATCACTTTTCATGCATAAAAATAACAAGTAACTTTTTAGTTACTTGTTATTTCATCTGTTTGGTACAATTTTAAAATTTTTTGTACAGTCTCTTCCAGCTTTTCATTTTCTACAGTATAGTCTACAATTTTTTTAACATTTTTAAATTTTTCTCTGTCAAGCATTAATCTTTTTTGTATTTCTTCTCTTGTATCTCCTCTTTTCGTCATACGTTTTACTCTTTCTTCTTCTGGTACATATATATAAAATAATTTTAACTTAACATTTTTTAAATTCAGTCGCTGTATAGTATTTTTTACATCCAAAATTGATTGAACAATCATGATACTTACTACATTATCTGCTAAACTTTCTGTAGATACTCCATAAAATTCTCCATTAAACTCTGCTCTTTGTAATAATTTCCCTTCTTTCCACATTGTTTCAAATTCTTCTTTGGTTATAAATTTATATTCTTTTAATTCATCTTCTTCAGATCTTTTAGCTCTTGTTGTATGATTAATAGCTTTTTGAAATCCTCTTTTTTCTAATTCATTTAAAATTGTGGTTTTACCAGATCCACTTTCTCCTACTAGTATAATCATAATCTCTCCTGTTCAACAGTATCTAAAGCGAGTTCAATCATAGTGTTTAGTGATTGTTCTCTTTCAATTGCTGATAATTCTTTTGGATTTCCAATTTGATTAGATACTGTTAGCAGACAAGCTGCTTTTTTTCCTTCGTTTTGTGCATTTGCAAATAAAGCAAAAGATTCCATCTCCACTCCTAAACAGTGATATTTTTTTGGTTGTTCATAATTACTTCCTTGACCATAGAACACATCACTACAATGGATAACACCCTCTCTGATTTGGATGTTCTTTTGTTTAGCTTTTGCTTTTATTTTTTCATTTAGTTCTATGCTTGCTTCTATTATCTCTTCTGTAGTTCCATTAAAGCACAATGCATAAGAAGATTTACTGTAACTTTTTTCCGCAAGTAAAATCTCTCTTAGTTGGATCTCATCTGCATAAGCTCCCACTGTACCAATTCTTATAATATTTTCTACATTATAAAAATGATATAATTCATACGAATAAATTCCCATACTTGCATTACCCATACCAGATGCCATTACTGTTACTCTTTTCTCTTTATATGTTCCTGTATAAGCATAAATATTTCGAATAGAACTAACTAAAGTATAATTTTCTAAGTATTTTTCTGCTATATATTTTGCTCTTAATGGATCTCCTGGCATAATTACAGTTTTAGCAATTTTTCCTTTATCAGCTCCTATGTGTGGTGTCATTCTTACCTCCTTTTTTCTTCTTTTTCCCAAAAATTCTAATTTCTACAAAAGTACTAACAATAACCATAAAAATACTTGCAATAATAAGAGCTATAACTGCCTCTATTGGAAGTTTTAAAATATAATAAGTAATGATAAAATATCCAATAGTATATACAGCATAGGCTATGAGTATAATTCTCATTTTTTTAACATAAGAAACATAATCCTGTTTTTTTTCCTTTGTCTCATTCTTTTTTTGTTTATAGTATTTTAGTAATCCTTCAAATATCATGGATAACACTACTGTAATTACTAAAACATACATAAATAAGTTTTGTTCGATTCCTTCAAAAGTGTTTTGTATTTCTTCCTGCTTTCTTTCAACCTCCTCTAGTGTCTCTTGTCTATATTCGATATAATTTTCTTGCATTTTTTCTTATATATGCTAGCTTTTTAGCTAAACATTTCTCCCTTCTCTTTAACATTCTTTTACTTGCTAGTTGAACCAAAGCCTCCTTTTCTTTCTGTTTCCACATTATCATCTGCTATAATATAATATTTTTGAAATATAGCTTGTCCAATAGCATCACCTTTTTTTATTTGTATGTCTTCTTCTTTAATATTATAGAAAGCAAACATAATATGTCCATCATTATCCTCGTTTTCATAATAATCTCTATCTACAATTCCAACTCCATTCGCAAGTACTAATCCTTTTTTTCCAGGGTTAGAACTCTTATTGCACAACATTAAGAACTCATCTTCTGGCATATATGCCTTAATTCCTGTTTTTACTAAAGTTGGTTTTTGTCCTACACAAAAAGCAGGTATAATGCAATCTTCTACAGCTTCTACATCATATCCTGCTGAATATTTTGTTTTTCTTTCAGGTAAGTGTATCCCTGCATTTTCAAATCCCTTAGCAATTTTAAATCCACGTATATTTTCCATTTTTACTAACATTCCTTTCTCTATATTCCATTTAATTGAATTATATCCTTCCGATTTTAAAAAGTCAACTGTTGTATACTATTTATTACCCTTATCATATTTACCAAATATTTTTATTATTTAGAAGTATCGTCACTTTATTTTCTGTATTTCCATATACTATAGTAAACACAAAAGCATAAGGAGGCTACAAATGACATCAATTACTTTAAATCAATTGCCTATCAATCAAGACGCTGTAATTTCTTCTCTTCATTGTGATGAAGAAATTCGCAGAAGATTACTTGACTTAGGATTAGTTTATCAAACCAAAATTACTCCAATACTTCTAAGTCCTTCTCGGTGGTTTAACTGCTTATGAAGTTCGTGGAACTGTTATT
>CAWVME010000067.1:0-6569 GCA_963930325.1 Bacillota bacterium
AACTACAAATGGTAATAATATAATATAAAGAGGATAGAAAAATATCCTAAAATATAAGCAAATTAGAAAGGAGGGAAAATGAACAAAATACGATATTTTGACCATGCGGCAACTACTATGGTAAGAGAAGAAGTGCTAAAAGAGATGATACCATACTTTACAATAGAATATGGAAACCCTTCTTCAATTTATAGTATTGGTAGAAAAAATAAAAAAGCCATAGAAGATGCAAGAGCTAAAGTTGCAAAAGCTATTGGTGCAGAAGCAAAAGAAATATATTTTACTGCTTGTGGAAGTGAAAGTGATAATCTAGCTATTAAAGGAGTAGCATATGCAAACAAAGACAAGGGAAATCATATTATTACAACAAAAATTGAACATCCAGCTGTAATTAATACTTGTAAAACCTTAGAAAAAGATGGATTTAAAATCACATATCTACAAGTGGATAAAGAAGGAAAAATAAATATAGAAGAATTAGAAAATGCAATTACGAATAATACAATTTTAATTAGTGTTATGTTTGCTAATAATGAAATTGGAACGATACAGCCAATTGCAGAAATAGGAAAAATTGCTAAAAAACACGGAATTTATTTCCATACAGATAGTGTGCAAGCTGTTGGAAACGTAAAAATAGATGTAAAAGCGATGAATATTGATTTACTTTCATTATCGGCTCATAAATTTTATGGACCTAAGGGAGTTGGAGCGCTATATGTACGAAATGGTGTGAATTTTGATAAGATACAAGATGGAGGACACCAGGAAAAAAATAAAAGAGCTGGAACAGAAAATGTTCCAGGAATTGTTGGATTAGGAAAAGCAATAACATTAGCAAATGAAGAACTAGAAGAAAATAACCGTCATTTACAAGAACTTCGTGACTATTATATATCACAAATAGAAGAAAAAATACCATATGTAAAATTAAACGGTGATAGAAAGAACAGATTACCAGGAAATGCTAATATATCTTTTCGTTTCGTAGCAGGAGAAGCACTTTTAATGAATTTGGATTTAAAGGGAATTTGTGCTTCTAGTGGCAGTGCATGTACATCCGGTTCCTTAGAACCATCACATGTACTTGTGGCAATTGGACTTCCACAAGAAATGGCACAAGGTTCTTTAAGAACTACTTTTGGAAGAAACAACACGAAAGAAGATGTGAACTATTTAATAGAAAGCTTAGTAGAGATTGTACAAGAACTAAGAAATATGTCACCAGAATATAAGGATTTTTTGATAAAAAATTAAATATAGGCGAACTTTTAAGTTCGCCTAACACAAAATAGAAGAAACGAAATATCGTTTGAATGGAGGAAAAAATGAGTAAAAAAGATAAAACAAAAATGTGGACAAGAATTATAGCAGGAGTATTAGTAGGGCTTATGTTACTTGGAACGATGGGTACATTACTTTATGTATTAATTGCAGGATAAAAAATATCAGAAAACATAGAAGAAAAAATGAGGTAGAATATGTTTGAAAATTTAAAAAATTTTGATATTGTATATTATTTTACAGAAATGACAGCAAATCCAGTATCTTTAACAATGGGAATTATTGATATTGCTTTGATTATATTTATTCTTACAAAAGTGATACAAATTTCGAGAGGAAACAGAGCGTGGCAATTATTAAAGGGACTTTGCTTTTTAATAATTGTGACTATTATTAGTTATATACTTAATCTTAAACTAATTAATTATATTTTGACTTCTTTTATGAGTATTGGAGTAATTTCCATTATCATTTTATTTCAACCTGAATTGCGTAGAGCCTTAGAAGAGCTAGGTACAAGCAAAATCACAAGATTTTTCGGAATAGACAAAGACATTGTAGCAAAAACAAAAGAAAATATTTATAAGATTGTTATTGCAGCTATGGAACTTTCAAAAACAAAAACTGGAGGACTAATTGTTATTGAAAGAGATATAAAAATTAAAGATATTATTAGCACAGGAATACAAATTGAAGCAGAAATATCACCACAATTGCTAGTAAATATTTTTGTACCCAATACTCCTTTACATGATGGAGCAGTGGTTATTAGTGAAAATAAAATAGCAGCAGCCGCATGCATGCTCCCTTTAGCATCTGACCATGACATAGCAAAAGAATTAGGAACAAGGCATAGAGCTGCTATTGGAATATCAAAAGAATCAGATAGTATTGTTGTAGTTGTATCTGAAGAGACAGGAAAAGTTTCTGTTGCAAAAGACGGAACTTTAATTGCGGATGTAAAAGAAGAGGCGTTAAAAAAAATACTAATTAAAAATATTATTACACAAAGATTTCCAGAAAAAGAAAAAAATGAAAGGTTGGAAAAAATAAAAGCAAAATTGAGACAAAGAAAAAATAAGGGCAAAAAAGAATAGAAAGAGGCTAAACTATATGCGTAATATAAAATTAACCATTGAATATGACGGAAAAGAATTTAATGGATGGCAAAAACAGCCAAATAAATTAAATATTCAAGGAGAAATAGAACGAGCTATCGAACAAATTACAAATGAAAAAATAGAACTTATAGGGTCTGGAAGAACTGATGCTGGTGTTTGTGCTCTAGGACAAGTGGCAAATTTTAAAACACATAGTAAAATACCAATTGAAAAATTCGCTATAGCGATTAATAGTAATTTAAAAAAAAGCATTGTTATTCAAGAAGCCGAAGAAGTAGAAGAAAGATTTCATTCAAGATACAACTGTAAAAAAAAGATGTATTGTTATACAATCAATAATTCAAAACAAGGCAGTGCAATTTATCGCAATTTAGAATATCATGTATCGCAACATTTAAATGTAGAAGCTATGCGGAGTAGCAGCGAAATACCTAGAAGGAGAACATGACTTTTCAGCTTTTAAAGCTAGCGGAACAAGCAGCAAAACTAGTATTAGAACTATTTATAAAGCAGAAGTCAAAAAAAATAAAGAGAGAATTTACATAGAACTTACTGGGAATGGATTTTTATATAATATGGTGCGAATTATAGCTGGCACGTTATTAGAAGTTGGAGAAGGAAAAAGAAATCCAGAAGACATTAAAGCAATTATTAAATCTAAAGATAGAAAACAAGCTGGAAAGACACTACCTGCGCACGGACTCTGCCTAATGAAAGTAGAATATTAAACAGAATAAAAGGAGAGTGAAATGGTAAACTTAAAAAAAGATGTAAAATATGTAAAAGGAGTAGGACCTAATAGGGTAAAATTATTAAATAAATTAAATATATATACACTAGGAGATTTGATTACATATTTTCCACGAGAACATGAAGATAGGAGCAAACCAGTAAAAATTGCAGAAATTATTGATGGACAAGAAGTATTTATTAGAGCCATGGTAGTATCTAAAATGGCAGAAATAAGAGTACGTAAAGGCATGACTATGTATAAATTAATCGTAAGAGACGACACTGGCAGTTGTACAATCACGTGGTTTAATCAGTCATATTTAAAAAATAAATTTACAGTTGGAACAATTTATCAATTTTATGGAAAAGCGCACAATAAATTTGGAAAAATAGAAATAAATAGTCCAGTATTTGATGAAGATGGACATGCAAAAAATACAGGAAAAATTATACCATTATATCCGCTTACATATGAATTAAGTCAAAATGTTATTCGCAAAATTATAGAAAATGTTTTGCAAGAAATTCGGCAATTTAGAAGAAACTTTACCAGAATATATTTTGACAAAATATCATTTGTATGATTATAATACAGCAATACATCAAATTCACTTTCCAGAAAATTTTGAAAAATACAATTTAGCAAGAAAAAGGCTTGTTTTTGAAGAACTTTTAAGTTTACAATTAGCACTACTTAATTTAAAAAATAAATATCATATAGAGCAAAATGGAATAAAATTTAGCAACAAAATAAAAATGATGGATGTAATACAAGCTTTACCGTTTAAATTAACAAGAGCACAAACAAAAGTATTAGAAGAAATAGATAGAGATATGGAAAGCACAAAGCCAATGAATAGATTACTACAAGGAGATGTCGGTTCTGGTAAAACAGCAGTAGCATTGATTGCAGCATATAAAGCTGCAAAATGTGGATATCAAGTTGTTGTTATGGCACCTACAGCAATTCTTGCTTCGCAACACATAGAAAGTTTTAAAGAAATTTTGGAACCTTTTGGAATAAAATGTGAGCTTTTAATAAGTGCGGTTAGCAAAAAGAAAAAAGAAGAACTCTTAGCAAGACTTGAACAAGGAGAAATCGATATATTAATTGGAACCCATGCAGTTTTAGAAGAAAATGTAATATTTAATAATTTAGGACTAGTTGTGACAGATGAGCAACATAGATTTGGAGTTAGACAAAGAAGTACTTTAAATAGCAAGGGAGAAAATCCAGATGTTCTTGTAATGACAGCTACTCCTATTCCTAGAACTTTAGCACTAATATTATATGGAGATTTAGATATATCTATTATTGATGAACTGCCACCAAACAGAAAGAAAATAGATACATTTGCGGTAAATAAAGGATTAGAAAACAGAGTAAATAATTTTATTAAAGAACAAATAAAACAAGGAAGGCAAGCATATGTGGTATGCCCACTAGTAGAAGAAAATGAAGAAATTCAAGCTAAATCAGTTATAGAACTAGCAGAAAAATATAAAAACGAAATCTTTAGTGATTATGCAGTAGAATACTTGCATGGAAAAATGAGACCAAAAGAAAAAGATGAAATTATGGAAAGATTTAAAAATGGAGAAATACAAATTCTTATTGCGACTACTGTAATTGAGGTTGGGGTAAATGTACCTAATGCTAGTATTATGGTTGTGGAAAATGCAGAAAGATTTGGGTTGGCACAGCTTCATCAATTAAGAGGGCGAGTAGGAAGAGGCGAATATCAATCATACTGTATATTGAAATATGAGGGAAAATCAGATATAATAAGGCAAAGAATGAAAGTTATGTGTGAGACAAACGATGGATTTATCATATCAGAAAAGGATTTGGAACTAAGAGGAAGTGGAGAATTTTTTGGAACAAAACAACATGGACTTCCAGAATTTAAAATAGCTAATTTGTTTGAAGATATGGAGTTGCTAAAGTCTGTACAAAGTATTGCTATCAAAATAATAGAAGAAGATCCAAATTTAGATAAAATAGAAAATATAAAATTAAAGAAAATTGTAGAGAATAAGTTTACAAGCAGAATAGAAATATAAAACAGGGAACATAGTAAGAAGGGAAGAAACAATGGTACAAATGTTACTTATAATATTAGGATTATTATTAGCAGTAGGAGGAACCGTTATGGTATATGATGCAAGACTTTTGTCATACCGATTTTTTGGATTTGGCGATCAAAATGAAGCATCTCTGGGAATGAAAATGCTAGGCTTTATTATTATTATGATAGGAGCTTTTATCATATATTTTAATATATAGAAAACGTCAGAGAAAGTGCATCAATTGAAATTATGTAAATTATATGATATAATGAAACTATAATAAAAGTAGCATTTTGAACAAATTAAAGAAGTAATACTTCTTTGAATGAATTCAAATGCACTTGAAAAAATAAGGAGGAGACATCATGAACAACATCGTCAACTTTAAGGGAAAGACTCCGGAAGACCCTAAGTAGGAAGCCGCGAGAAACAACCAAAGGGTTAATCTTGCTGGTACAACAAATGTACAGAGCAAAGCGACTTGTAGAGGAATAGGGACTAAGATTAAGAAGCGACTGAATGCAATTAATATCAAGCGGATTGACAACTCTTTAGAGAAGGCTGTAATCTATTTAGACAACCAGGTCCTGCGCATTAGCAAATTTCTAGGGAAAACTTTGCGCAATATGTTATTTTGGATAGTAGCATTGCTTGTTTTACAGCATTTTGTACCAGAAGCGAGCGAGAAATTGCCGAATTTGTATGGTTTTTTGAACGAGATAATGATTCCTATCGTAGAATGGTGTTATGAAGTGGTAAAGAACTTGCTACATGGATTTGCGAACCTTCCAATCATTCGTGACATAATCGAATTCCTTAAGGCTCTTGCTTAAACAAGTGCAACAATCACCGGCTCATGATAGAGCTGGTGAATTGTTTTAAATGAATAGTTAAAAATTCTTTAATGCAAATACTTGCAAAAAAATAAACCAATATGGTAATATATAAATGTAAAAAGAAAAAAACGAAGGAGAAAACAAATGAAGACTGCAAATCGTTGGGGCTGTAACACACAAGTAAATATTAAAAAAGAAATAAAGAATAGAAACCTAACCATCTTAAAGTTAGATAAAACTAACTATATAAGAGATGGTTAGGTTTTTTGCGTATTTTTGAATATTACATTCGTCAAATGAAGAACTAAAAACCGTAGAGCACTCGTAGGGGAGAACATTGTTCTCCCGCCACTTCGTAGGAATTGCTAATACATTCTACAATCGAAATAACAGCATTATGTTCAAAATATGCG
The DNA here is from genome assembly GCA_963930325.1 of Bacillota bacterium. Classification (GTDB taxonomy): domain Bacteria; phylum Bacillota; class Clostridia; order TANB77; family CAG-508; genus CALXJM01. The sequence goes on from CAWVME010000067.1 coordinate 6,457, forward strand.
TCCTCCAAGGCGTTTAAGAAATAGGCAAAAATAAATATAGAAACACACTAAAATAAAGAAAAAGCCAAAACTGCTCCAAGGTCGGACTCATTTTTCACATAAAGACTGTTATT